>CAMVEQ010000120.1:0-9091 GCA_947166545.1 uncultured Treponema sp.
TATGGATTGAATAAAAGATGAAGCATCGCTTGATCCGCCCCCCAATCCACCGCCAGAAGGAATACGTTTTGTTACGTGAACACGTACACCGTATTTCATACCAGTCAGCACGCAGAAAGCTTTGTATGCTGTAGTAAATGTGTTTTCTTGAGGAAGATTCATTCCCTCGCATTCCACAATACAAGTTTCAGCAGGTGCATCCAGAGAAACCGTCAAGGTATCATACAACGGAACTGTTGTAAAAATACTTTCAATACTGTGGTAACCGTCCGATCGTTTCGGCAAGACGCGAAGTCCAATATTTATTTTTGCCGGAGCCGTAACAGTTATGCTATCAGCCATACGCAGTTATATTAGACTTTTTATGAAATTATGTCAACAGAATTATGATTTTCAACTTGACAAAAGATTTATCCTATTCTACAGTCTTAGATGGACGGTATAGGAGTTAAATCAGCATTTAGATCAGCATATAAAGGGGAATACTATCATGCTCGATGATGATTATCTGGACTTTGCGGAAGCTTCTGGTTTTTCATACGATGAAGACTATCAAGACGATGACTTCGATGATTTTGATGATGATTTCGAAGACGATGAAGAACGTGACTATTATGACGATGAGTTCGATGACAGTCTTGATGAGGACGACGTAGACGACTACGACGAACCTTTCGATGATCAGGAAGCAGAAGACGGATATGACAACCGTCGCCGCGGTTTCGATGACGACTTCTATAATGATGACGAAGAAATCGAAGAAGACAGCGATCCTGCAGACATGGACGATAATCTTTTCTAATTCTACAATAAATCTATAAAACAAAAAAAGGTTTCCGAAGAAGAACAACTTCAACTCGGAAACCTTTTTTATTTTTAAACCATTACCAGCTATTACTTTAACTTCTTAGCAGCATGCCACAATTTCTCAAGTTCATAAAAATCGCGTGCATCCTTAGACATCAGGTGAACAACAACAGTTCCCAAATCAATCAAGTTCCAGTCATCCCCCTGAGGACCTTTATTTGCAGTAACATGAACCTGCATGTCATTTTCTGCAATGTAATCCTTAACCTGCTTATACAAACCCTGCCAGTGAGCACCACTGGTTACTGTAACAATAACAAAATAATCAGTCCAGCTGTTAAGCCCAGAAACATCAAGAACAACTACATCCTGTCCTTTAAAATCTTCCATGAGCTGTGCAATTTCCAAAGCTTTTGTCTCGTCTGTCTTTTCCATACTATATCCTCATATTCCCTATAAATATTATTTTCCAAAATCGTCTTTGCCAAAACCACCACGGACATACCGTCCATCCCAGTCCTTGCCCAAAATGATTGAAAAGTCTACATCAGAAACATCTTCATCGTTAGTAACAATTTCTTCGTTTATTATATTATAGCACGTAATAAACTCACCCAATGAAGCTGCAACTTCCTCGTTACCAATATGATTTATTATAACCGTATGCTCATAATCAGAACGGTCAGCATTTCCAACCTTAACAACCTTGTAGCCCGCTCCATTCAAAGAAGTAGATGCACGCTGAGCGAGTCCCTGCTTTAGAGTTCCGTTCAAAATCTCAATATTGTAAGGGCGGCTTTCTCCAGAACTGTCACTTACAAGCATACGTACACGCTGTTTTACAATATCTTTCATCAGCTGTCCATCCATGTACGGAAACAGCAGATTTTTGCCGTCTACAACACGGGGACTTCCAACAACCGTCTGAATTGCAATGGTATCCGTCTGAATATCAGAAATAATCCTTAACAGATTATAAAAATCCTCTTCTTCTATGTTAGCCTTCATCTTTGAACTGAAAATCGGAAAGTTTTTCTTAGTAAGAAAAACTTCGCGGTTTGCACTGAATGCCGTCAAAAATGAAATAAATGCAGACCTTCGTCGGCTTTCCTGATCATCGTCAGTTTCTTCTGGCAGAATATAATTGATGAAAGTCTTAATCTTATCGCCATCAAGAGATATTGCTCCACTCGGCAAAAGCCAACGCACGCCCTCTTTGGAAACAATATCAACAGGAGTTGGAACAAATACATCAAGTCCATCCATCAAATCCGTCAAAAGACCAAAATCATCCAACGTAATTTCTATTGTAAACGGTATGCTCAAATCAAGAAAGTTTTCAATTTCAGACCTATACACTTCAATCTTTTTTTCTTTGTAAATGGCATCAATTCTATCTGTACGCCCAAGGCTCTTATAAATAGCTCCAGTATTGCCAGTTACATCAAAAACCATAGCCCTTCTTGTTTTCGGATAGCATATAAAAACCTCTGTAGCAAGAGCATTGGCATTTTCATCGCAAATTACAAACAGAACCTTAACAGTTTGATCACTTTTAAGATTATCAGCAACAGGATCTCCTTTCAGGCTGTTATAAAGCATAAATATCATAACAGAAAAAATAAATATAATGGCAACAATAAAAATAAAACCTTTTAATTCCTTTGATAAAGCCATCAGTCCTCTCCTGCATAAGATCCAGAAAGACTTTTCTTAAAAGCATAACTTTCTGGAGCTGGATTCTTTCCTTTAGAAAGCAGATATTCAATATTTTCTTCAAGCACGGCAAGCGTCATTTCATTAAGACTCATACTAAAAAGCTTTTGCCTGTATGATTCCGTTGATTGAGGCCGACCAGGCTCTATTTTATCAGCAGCATACACTATCTTTGAAAGAGAACTTAAATTACAGCCCCCAAGCGTATGTCTTGCAACGGCTTCCAAAACTTCGGCATCTGTAACACCAAAGTCATTTCTCAGTTTTACAGCCGCAGCCCTTCCATGTAAAAGCGAAGGAAATTTCCTTTCGGCATCAGAAATTGGCAGTCCGTCTTTTTCAGCAAGGGAAAGCTGTTCCTCATCAGGTAAATCCTTGCATATATCATGAGCAAGACCTGCAACATATCCCTTTGCCTTATCAACACCATAAATTCCGCACATATATTCTGCGGTCTGTGCCACACGCACACTATGCTCAAACCGAGTTTTCTTCTCTGCCGACATAGCATACTCACGGATTTTTTCAACCAATTCAGAGCTATTTATATCCATATAAAGAACCATCTTTAATATAATTAAAAACAGCAGTTGGCACAAGATACTTAAAACTTCTGCCGTCAGCAATGCGTGTGCGGATATCCGTAGAGCTTATTGGAAGCACCGCATTATCCAGACGCACAGCATCCTTAAAAAGCGGTTCCGAGGCAATATCAAAAGCCTGTTCTCCATGAGACACCTTTGCATATTCCCCAGAATGAACATTTGCATGATTTTTATCTTCCGCCTTAACTTCACGTCGGGCAAGAATTAAAGTGCATTTTCGAGCAAGCTCCGAAGCCTTATACCACAAGTGAAAACCAGGCAGTAAATCATCGCCCATAATAAGCCCTATTGGACCTTCAAGCTCTTTTCCATACCGCTCTTCAAGATAGCAGATAGTATCATAAGTATAAGACACTCCAGAGCGCTCAATTTCACAGGCTTCTGCACAAAATCTTGAATCCTTACTGCAAGCCTGCCTTACAAGTTCAAGTCGCTCAGAAGCAGGCAGAGCAGCATTCATTTCTTTGTGAGGAGGATTGTACGTAGGAATAAACAGTACTTTATCATAACCAAGCGTAGTACACACCTCATCCGCCAGAGCCAAATGCCCTATATGAATAGGATTAAAACTTCCGCCCAACACTGCAATTTTCATACTTACTCAGAACCAGGGAACTGTTCTTCCATGCTGTCATCAACAGAACGGCTTGAAAGAAAATCGCTCTTTTCGTTAGCATCCGCCATATTCTTTGAACCTGCATGATTTCGTCCAGGTGCATGGGTTCTTTCCATCTTTTCAACAAGTTCTATAATTGCACGGCGTACACTATCCATATTCGTGCGTGCCATTACAGAAACTGGAATGACTACAGCAGAGGAATCCGACTCAGAAATCTTTGCCTTTATTTCCAGTGCTTTTTCTTCAGCACCTTCAATATCAATCTTATTGCACAATACGATTCTTGGCTTTTCCATAAGACCGTTACCATAAGAAGCAAGCTCCTTCAGCAACAAATCATAAGATTCAAGGCACTTTTCATCACTACAGTCAATCATGAACAAAAGGCCTGCTGTACGTGAAACATGCTTCAAGAAACGAATGCCAAGCCCCGCACCTTCGGAAGCACCTTCTATAATTCCAGGGATGTCCGCAATTATAATGTCATTATTTTCATCAACATGAAGAACCCCAAGATTAGGAACTTTTGTTGTAAAAGGATATGGTGCAATTTTTGGACGTGCATTGGTAAAAAAGTCCAGCAGACTTGATTTTCCTGCATTAGGAAAACCAACCAGACCAATATCTGCCATTATAGACAGTTCCACCTTCAAATCTTTTTCTTCACCTGGCTTTCCTGCATGAGCATAACGTGGAGCCTGATTTGTACTTGACTTAAAGTGAACATTTCCCCAGCCACCTTTTCCGCCATGCAGAAGGACAAACTGTAAATCTTCGTCTTCATCCTTAAAGTCATGAATTATTTCGTTAGTTTCGTTATCGCGGATGATTGTTCCAGGCGGTACTGGAATTACAACATCCTCACCGTCTTTACCAAACTTGTTCCAGCTCATGCCGTCGCCGCCGTTACGAGCCTTGAATATCGGATGAAAACGCAAATGTGCAAGAGTACGAAGATTACGCTTTACGCAGAAAATTACGTCTCCGCCACGTCCACCGTCACCACCGTTAGGACCGCCATTTGGAATGTACTTTTCGCGGCGGAACGAAACACAACCGTTTCCACCTTTTCCCGAGATTACCTTTATTACTGCTTCATCAGCAAATTGAATCATAGAACACCGTACCTTAGGGAAATCCCTATTCCGTAACAAAAAAGCCCAGCCTGAAACACTCAGACTGGGCTTCTACACAACAGTATCAGTTTAGTTAGCTGCTTCTGCAACTGGTTCTACAGAAACAATCTTACGATCCTTGCGCTCACCGTAAACAACTTTTCCGTCTACTGTAGCAAAAAGGCTGTCATCACCAGCTCTTTTTACATTGCTGCCCGGATGAATGCGAGTTCCTCTCTGTCTTACAAGAATTGAACCTGCTGTTACTGTTTCACCACTGTATACTTTAACGCCCAAGTGCTTAGGGTTTGAATCACGACCGTTTTTTGCGCCGCTACCGCCTTTAGTTCGTCCCATAGTATTCCTCCACCAATATAAAATCGGTTTCTTATTCTTCTATAATTTCCCGCATGCTAATGTTGTCAGGATATTCATCAGACAGGGTTTTTACACCGCATCGTATAAAATCCGCAACACATATAAGCCGATCCCTGTTTAAGGGTTCACCCTCTTCCACCATGAATGCGAGCTGTCCACGGGAAGGAGCCTCAGCTTTTACCGTGAGAGTATCAGTCTTTTCAAGAACATCGAGTGCAGTGCGTAAAATGGTAGTTTCTGACGCACACACTATATCTTTTCCCTTGGCAGCAAATCCAGCGTGACCTTTGGCAGTACATGCCCTAAAGCAGCCGTCTTTGCTACAGACCAATACAATCTCAGTCATCACAAAACTCTGTCAGAGTTTATGCCAATACGACATCCTCTACAGTAACGTGTGTATACTGTTCACGGTGACCGATAAGACGATGATAATCTTTCTTTGACTTATACTTGAAAACAAGAACCTTCTTATCCTTGAATGTATCACCAACTTTTACAGTAACCTTAGCACCCTTTACATAAGGAGTACCAACAGAAACCTTGTCACCGTCGCTTACAAGAAGAACTGTATCGATTGTAACTGTGTCGCCTTCTTTTGCGTCATTAATCTTGCTAACCTGAAGAACGGCACCTTTTTCTGCCTTGTACTGATTGCCTTTATACTCAACAACTGCGTACATCTTAAAACCTCTGAAATTTGTATTTGTCGGGGTAAGTAACGGGTTTACCACAAACAATATATAAAGTGTATCATATAATAACAAATTTATTTTAGCTTGGTCAATGGTGTAAGCACGAAAATAACTTTTTGTCCAGCTTTTTTTTCATGTTTTTTGTAATAATTGCTATGCCTGTGCATAGACTCTAGTCAATCATCAATTTTATATTATCAACAACAGTATTAATTTCTTCTTCAGTTGCTTTTTCGATAAAATTACAGTTTCTTTGTGTCCAATCGAGATTTTTTACTTGATCGCTTAAAATACAGCCGTTGATAGAATGATTATCCAAGACAATTTCAAAGGGATAGCCTTTTATATGGCTTGTGATAGGGCAGAACAAAGCAAGTCCGATTTTCTGATTGTATATTTTCTGTGACACACAAATTGCTAGTCGGCGACCTTTCTGTTCGTGCCCAGCTTGTGGGTCAAAATCAAGCCAAACCAAGTCACCTTTTTCGGGAACATAATTTGATTTTACCATTCTTCTTTACCTACTGCATAACCTGTTGAAATTTCAGAATGAATGTTGTCTGGAGTTACTAAAGCGAGCATATCATCAAGAGATATTTTCTGAGGAAGAATTACAATTTTGCCCTTTTCAACGATTACTTCTATTTTACTGCCACTTTTTACATTATTATCTTTTGCCCAAATAGAAGGTATCCTAAAACCGAGGCTGTTGCCCCATTTCTGAACTACTGCCTCCATAACGCACCTCCATATATTCAGTATATACAATGTATACTCTAATTTGTCAAGTAAAAAATAACGCACCGCCACAAAGACGGTGCGTTTTCGTTAGAATTATTTAAGGTAGAATTACCTTAATCCTTCTGATAGTAGTACTCACTATGAGCACTATCGTTGTAATCGCTCATTACGGTGCTAGGATCTTTCATCTTTTCAGCATCAAGCGTAATGCCTGATACAACGGGATTACCACTTGTATCATACAAAGTCCAAGTACCCGATGCAGTAAATGTTGCAAGATTATTAGATTCCTCGAAAGCACTTATACTTATTGTAGTTGTACTAGAAGGAATGGTTACAGATGTCAAGTCAGAATATCGGAACGCATGTTCTCCAATTGACTGAAGACTTGAAGGTAACGTAATGCTTGTTATGTTAGTATCATAGAAAGCACCATATTCTATCGATGTTACAGTATCTGGCAATGTGATACCCATAACACCTCTGTTTCCAATGCTGGCAGAACAGCCAAATGCACTAGACGGTATTACCGTGAAATTACATCCGCTTAAATCCAGTGTACAATATACACCCGGTGTAGAACTAGGAGTTGTATAACTGTTAAGCTTGCTTTCTATAGTATAAAAATCAGAGGAACCTGTTACGCCCGTAATCGTTACAGGACACGGACACTCCGCTGTTCCAGTTCCATCTATAGTAAAATCAAGGGCACTGAATTCCGCTAGAGTACCGCTAAAGTTTGTTACAGTGCCTTCCATCCATACACCCCTTATAAAACCATTACAAGGATCATCATACGGAGTCGAACCAAATACAAATGAAACTACCCCATCAAGTCCACTCTTCAAGCCAACAAGCGTATATACTGGTAAATCTGGTCAGCAGATAAGGGTTGGAGGAAGCTTTACTAACTGGGACAGCTGGATTTACGAAATGCAGGAAGTCCGTCCAGATCTTTACGAGTTTGAGATTTCTCTTCCTCCAGGAACTTACCAGTACGCATACTTTACAGAAGTTTCTTCAATTGTAGACACAACAAATCCAGAACGGTGCTACACAAAAGACGGTAAAGAAGCTTCACTTATTGTAGTAAAATAAAGTAGCAAGCTCTAAAAATAAATTGACAGACAAGAACGGCTTCGGCTGAGGAGACTGCATAATATGCAATCACGGCAACCGAAGCCGTTTTATTTTTTTATAGATTTTTTACTATAAATTGCCTATTCGATGTCGCAAAAGGAGAAATTTCAGCAAATTACACCTTCTGGTAAGTTGTTTCTCCTATAGTTATTTATTCCGCACTCTTCCTTATTGCCACCACCTCCGCCCCGCCTAGTTCTAGCTACTATTTCAGAAATTAAAACTTTTTGTAACTTCTACTGTGCCCCGCCAGAGTTATGCTACCATCAGAACCAATAGTACCAGAAAATGCTTGTCCCCCCACATACTACCAGTTATAGAACTTCCGCTTCTTGTGTAAGTAAAATTTGCATTACGACAGGCGGAAGTATATCTAGCACCAGATGCCATGTCGTAGACTTCCACTATATACTTTCCGGTTCCATCTCCATTCAAAATAATTGCATAAGCCTGAGTATTGTTACCATCGGTGTCTATACGAGTAAAACCGTAAAGGTCGCCCGTAAGCTTTGGTAAAGTAGTAGGTCCATCCAAATCAGCTGTGGCTGTATCACCGTTTGGTGTAATCTGAACAGTTGCGTTCTTAAAAACATTATCTCTAGTACGAGTATAATTACCAACAGAACCAGACACCTTTGTTTGTAGCATTTTACATGATCCATTTGCAGTAAATTTTGCAACAGTACATTCTTTATTTATAGCCTCTACATAATAGTAAGCTAAGACGCTTGCTGAAGAAGAGCCTGAACTAGATCCTGAACCAGAACTAGAACCAGAACTAGAACCTGAACCAGATCCTGAACTTGAGCTAGAACCAGAACCTGAGCTAGAAAAATCAGTTTCTACGGTGTCATCATCACCGCCACCACTGCTGCCGTTTGAGCAGGAAGAGAGAGAGAAAGCTGTTAGCATACATGCTGCCATCAATAATGCAAAAAATTTTCTTGTTTTAAACATGGGATGCCCCTTTTAAAAATAAATTTTTCATATAAAAAAAGCAGGACTGTACATAAAATGTACAGTCCTGCTTCTATATGCGAGTAATGAGGATAATTAATATGTGATGATTTTTTTAGCGCTGGTATCCCATCAGATAGACAGATAGACAGATAGACAGATCATTGTACTAAGAATTTTATTCATGTCAAGCTTTTTTATATCTGACTGCATTTTTTTCTTATTTGTTAGTCTAATATTAAAAAGAATTCCTGTCAAGTAAAGAGTTTTCATTTAGTGTAATGTACATTACACATTTCGATTAGTGTACTCTATAGT
>CAMVEQ010000121.1:0-9083 GCA_947166545.1 uncultured Treponema sp.
CAGTCCCGCGAAAGCAGGTGGCTGCCGGCTTTTTTTATTCTTCTTTCCTTTTTTTTATTTCCGTAAAATCGTATCCTTTTTCAATTTGTTTGATTATATTTTTATATATGAATAAAGATTTGATTTTAAGACGAGTTGCTAAAGATAATGAGTCTATATTAAATACTCCGTCTAATATCTTAAATACTGCTATGGAATTTCAGCATTTGCTTATGCTGTATGAAAGCGGTATAAAACAGATAACAACAAAATTTGAAATCCTTACAGATGAATTTGAATGTAAGCATGAAAGAAATCCTATTAGTACGATTTCTAGTCGAATAAAAGATCCTTTAAGTATTGCTGAAAAACTTCAGAGGAAAGGCATTCCTGTTACATTGGATAATATGGTATCTAAATTATATGATATTGCTGGAATAAGAGTTACTTGCCCTTTTATTAGTGATGTTTACCACATAATGCAAATGCTTTTGCAACAGGATGATGTAACGTTAATTGAATTGAAGGACTATATTAAACACCCGAAGAAAAATGGATATCGAAGTTTACATGTAATAGTAAAGGTTAGTGTCTATTTTAGTGATCAACGGCGAGAAATTCCTGTTGAAATTCAAATTCGCACCATTGCTATGGATTTTTGGGCAAGTCTTGAACATCAGCTTCATTATAAAAAAGATTATATTATGCCAGCAAATATAAGACAGGAATTAAAAAGTTGTGCTGACACTATTGCTGATACTGATAATCGTATGCAAAATCTTGCGAAAAATATACCCGGTTTTGTTGATTATAGTGAAATGACTTTTAATGAAAACTTTTTATAATTAAAAAAAATGCCAGACTGAAATAATTCAGTCTGGCATAGAAATTATTTACAGATCTTTTCTTGACATTCTCGATATAAAGCTGCTGTTTTTTCAACAATTTCACTCGGAATGCTCTTTATAGATGCATCTCCTGCTAAATTATTATCTTTTAGCCAATCTCTTATAAATTGTTTATCATAACTTGCTGGTGATGTACCTTCTTTGTAAGTTGAAAGATTCCAGAAGCGGCTTGAATCAGGAGTAAGAACTTCATCTCCTAAAACGAGTTCCCCATTTTCATCGAGTCCGAATTCAAACTTTGTATCTGCTATTATTATTCCGTTTTTATATGCATGTTCATAACATTTTTTGTAAATTTTAAGAGCAGCCTGTTCTATTTTTGTTCCTAAATCTTCTCCTAAATCCTTCTTCATGTACTCGAGCGTTACATTGATATCATGACCTTCGGCAGCTTTTGTACTTGGAGTAACAATAGGTTCTTCAAGTTTTTCTGCTTGTTTATATTCTTTTGTAAAGCTGTGACCAAGGAAAGGTTCTCCTTTTTTGTAAGCTTCGTACATACTTCCGAACATATATCCACGTACTATGACTTCATAAGGAATCATTTTAAGTTTTTTTACAAGAATAGTTCGTCCTTCAAATTCTGGGTCCTGAAATTCAGCAGGCATATCTTTTAAATTTGAAGAAATCATGTGATTTTTTACTATATCTTTTGTATAGTTAAACCAATAATTTGAAAGTGCATTTAAGACTTTACCTTTGTCTGTTATCATAGTAGGAAGAATTACATCAAAAGCTGAAATTCTGTCAGTTGTGACAATAATCATTCTTCCATCTTCTAAATCATATACCTCACGGACTTTTCCGCTGATAATCTTTTTCATGGCATGCTCCTGTTTGGATTTCTTTTTATGCAGTGTATCACTTTGTAAAAGGCATTTCAATATTTTATAAAAATGGATTCCAAAATCTGGATCCATTCCAATAAGTCACAGTCAAAGCAATTATAGAAAATAGTAATGTAAATAATATTACAATGTAATCGTTCTTTTTGAGAGTTTTTGCAGAATACCATGTACGGCTTTTATATTTTCCAAATCCTCTGAGTTCCATGGCATTTGTAACCGAATCAATTTTTTCCATGCTAGTAAATACAAGTGGAAATAATATGGCTCCCATATTTTTTATTCTGGAAAATATATTAGCTTTTGAAGACATTTCTATACCACGTGCTTCCTGTGCATTTTTTATTCGATTAAAATCTGTCTGAACATCTGGCACATAGCGGAGAGCTATTGCGACTGAATAGCTTGCTGTATAAGGAATCTTTATTCTGTTAAGGCTTGCTGCAAATTCACTAGGATTTGTAGATGTAATGAACATGAATACAGAAGGTATTATTGTAAAGTATTTTAGCATAACATTCAGCTCATAGAAAAGTTGTTGAGATGTAATAACATATCTGCTAGAAATGCGAAAAATATCTGTTCTGGAGTTATAGATTTTACAACCTTCGTAGGGTGAAAATAGAAATATTGCAATCAAATTTATTGCTAAAAAAGCAATAATAAAACAGAAAATTGTACGAACTTGAAATAAGTCAGTTTTAGATAATTTGAATATAATAAAACTCATTACAATCATAACAGAGAGAACTCTTGTATCATAACTAAGCATGGTTGTAAGAGTCCATAAAATAAAAAATACAAGCTTTGTAAGACCGCACAATCTGTGTATGAAGCAATCTTTTTCTTTGTAAGTAATGATTTTAGGCATTTAGCTCCTCCGCTTTGACTCGGTTCTGTTGTTCAAAATAAATAAATCTGTCCGCAAGCTCAGAAGCGTTTTCTATGTTGCACTTTAATGCAAGATCGTACAGACTTGTTTTTTTTAGACTTGCGCACTGTGTTATAGTCTCATCTGTAAGAATTTTAGAACTTCTGTCATCTGCTAAAACTTTTCCGTCTGAAATTACAATCGTCCTGTCCGTATATTCCAGCATAAGATGCATATCATGTGTTATCATGATGATTGTAATTCCAAGCTCTCTATTAAGCTTGCACAAAAATTCCATTATTTCTGTATAGTGGGCATAATCCTGCCCTGCCGTAGGTTCATCCAGAATAATAATTTCAGGGTTCATTACAAGAATAGATGCAATAGTAACCCGTTTTTTCTGCCCGAAGCTTACAGCACTAACAGGCCAGTTTCTATATGGATATATTCCACATATCTTAAGAATATTATTTACCCTCTCCTTTATTTCTTCTTTGGGTACTTTTCTTACGACAAGACCTAATGCCACTTCATCAAAGATAATGCTCTTTGAAATCATCTGATTCTGATTTTGTAAAACAAAGCCAATTCTTTCACCTCTCTCTTTTATTGAGAGCTTTGAAATATCTTTGCCGTCTAACAGAATCTCTCCTTTATTCTGAGTGTTAAATCCACAAATCAATGAAGCAATTGTTGACTTTCCAGCTCCATTGGTTCCAACAATACTGACCATTTCGCCCCTCTTGACTGTAAAGCTTACATCTTTTACAGCAAGAGGGGCATTTTCATCATATCTAAAATTTATACCTTTAAGCTCAAGTACTACAGGACTATTATTTAGTTCTGTTTTTTTTTCTATTTTTTTGAACCATGACAGAAATTTTTCCCTATAAGGTTCAACATTCATAGTTTCAATATGTTCTGGTTTATCTTCTGGTTTAAGTTTACAGCCCGCATATTTTAGTGCGGAAATATAAAGCGGTTCTCTTATTCCTTTTTCTGTAAGAATATTGGTACAAAGTAACTTGTCTGGAGCCATGTCTGCTGCAATTTCACCATTTTCCATAACAATGATTCGGTCAACATTTCTATAAAGAACATCTTCCAGACGGTGCTCTATTATTATAACGGTTTTACCCTGAGCACTGTTAATTTCATCTATAAGGGCTATTGTATTTTTTCCAGAAGCGGGATCAAGATTTGCCAAAGGTTCGTCAAATAAAAAAATCTCTACATCATCAACAAGAATCCCTGCAAGAGAAACCCTTTGTTTCTGACCTCCACTCAGCGCTCCCGGTACACATTTAAGAAGTGATTCTGCATTTACCGTCTTTGCGGCTTCATATACCCTGCGGTGCATCTCTTCAACAGGAATATTGTCATTTTCCAAAGCAAAGGCAATATCTTCCGCTACCGTAAGCCCAATAAACTGCCCCTCAGTATCCTGCAATACCGTGCCAACATGCTTTGACATGCTGAATATACCTTCTTTTTCAGGATTCAAGCCGCACACTGTTAGAGTTCCATCTATGTTACCAGAAAATGAAGATGGAATAAGAGCATTTATACATTTAGCTATTGTGGATTTTCCAGAGCCAGAAGAGCCGATGATAAGGACTTTTTCCCCTTTATTAATAGTAAGATTAATATTTTTTAATGTAGGTTTTGCCTGGGTTCTGTATTTGAAGGTAAAATTCTTGAATTCAATAATCGGGAGCATTTTTAGTTCCGTAAAAAAATGGAGTGATTGTAATATACGGTTAGTATTATACACAATCACTCCAATAAAGAATAGCATTTTATGTTTTTTTATGTTTATTCTTCTTCTTTCAAAGAAGATGATTTTGTTTTGATTTTTGAATAGCTGAAAGCGAGCAGTGTACCAAGAATAGCAACAATAACCGCATTACAAATAGCAGCTGTTACACCCTGTGCAAAAACTTTATTTGCTGGCTCTTTATAAATAAGAATGTCAAGAACAGGAGCAATAATAATCCATGCCAATGCGTTTGCTACAATCTGAACGACATTAAACAAAATAATCTGCTTTACCCCAAAACCACCTTCTTCAATTGTATATTTTTTTACAAGCAGACCAACCAAAAGACCGAATACTGCATCAGGAAAAACCCATGACCACCAGATGCTACCATAAAAAAGTGCATCACCAAGAGCATGACCAATAAGACCAATGGCAAATCCTGCTACAGGACCAAATACTGCTGCAAAGAATGCAAGAACTGCAGCCCTTACTTGAAGGGCAGTGTTTGGAATAAATCCTACTGGAATCTGTACAGAAGTGAGTGCGACAAAGATTGCAGCTCCAATGCCGATAGCAACAACCTGACGTATAAGAAAGTTTCCGTTTTTGTTAGCCATAATGACCCCTGATATATTTAAGATACTACCAGAATATCTGTTAACACCTATTAAGTCAATGGGAATGAATGGCTGCAAGCTTACCGTAAATATTTAAGTATAAAAAAATTGAATAAATTACCCTTTGATGTTATGATTAAAATTGAGGTATTGAATGAAAGCACGAAATGAAACACTTTTAACACGATATGGAATTATTGCATTTACAGAAATTGTATTTTTTATTGCTGTTTTTCTAGTAATAACAACATCCCTTACAAAAAAGCCAGTGGAAAGCATATATACAGAGTCTATTGAAAGCTTTCTTGATTTGTCTGTTGATATAGCTGAAACTTGGTTTAATGGAAAAGTAGAATCCTTAAAAGTGTTTCAGCGTTCTGTGGCTAATTCAACCGATAATCGCGAGCATATAAAAGAAGCCATTAAAAATAAAGTAAAACCCAATGGATTTGAATATGTAATGATATTCTGGGATGATGCCACAGGTGCAAAAGATGGAGGCCCTGAAACATACAATACCAAAGGAGGAATTTCTACAGTCGGAGTCCTCAACAGAGAATACTGGATTAATCATAAGAAATCCGATGTAGATGTATGGCTTGAATCTCCAAGGCAGTCAAATGCAGGGGGATACAATATGCCACTTTTTGTAAAATCAAACTTCATTGATGACAAGACAGGGGCTATTGTACATGGTGGCATGGTTGGCTTTCTTGAACTTGACCCAATAAATAGTCTTGCAAAAACTTTTTATACAACAGGAAAAATTTCTATTTATGATGATACAGGTGCACTTCTTGCTGGTGTTGATCTTTTGGACACTCAGAAATCAGATACAAGCAATGGTGCTCTTTCGGAAGAACAGAAGGTAAATGTTAATGAGTATATAATAGTACAGAAACAGTTTTCTCTTGCAAATAAAACTTGGACTGTAGCTGCAGGCGTAAAGAAGAGCGAAGTAGCACGCATTACTAATGACCTTGGAAGAAACTCTGTAATAGGAGGCTTTACAGTAGCCGTTATTCTTCTTGTCTGCATACTTACAATCATAAAAATAATAATCAGTAAATTTGATGAAATAAAACAGAATGTTGATAATCTTAATATGGGCGATAAAGATTTAACAAAACGCATTCGGGTTCATCACAACAATGAAATTTCAAAAGTTAAGTCTTCTGTAAATGCGTTTGTTAATACTGTTCATGAAACTGTTATGGGCATTGGTAATGCAAATCTTAATCTTAAGAATTCATTTAATAATGTAAATGAATGTCTTGATGAAACAAAGGTTCATATTGATAACATTTCAAGAGAAATAGAAAAGGCTTCGGATACTCTTTCTAACGAAGACGCATCTGTTGTTGATACAAGTAACTTTGTTACAGAAATTTCCAAGAACATTACACATCTTAATGCAATGATTGAAAGACAGGCAGATGCAATTGCACAGGCTGGATCCAGCATTGAGGAAATGATTGGCAACATCCGCTCTGTAACAGATTCTGTAGAAAAGATGTCAACAGAATTTATGGATCTTAATAATGCAACAGCAGAAGGTGTAAGAAAAAATCTTGTTGTAAATGAATTGCTTGAAACTGTTCTTTCTCAGAGTAAGGCATTGCAGGAAACAAACCAGATTATTTCTTCAATTTCATCACAGACAAACCTGCTTTCTATGAATGCCATGATTGAATCCGCACATGCTGGTGAAGCAGGACAGGGCTTTGCTGTGGTTGCTGAAGAAATTCGAAAACTGGCAGATACCTCTGCAGCTCAGTCAAAGAACATTAGGGAAAACTTAAAGACAATTGCAGAAAACATTAATAAAGTTGTAGAAAGTGCAAATTCAAGTAAATCTTCATTTGAACTTGTTTCGCAAAAAGCTCAGAATACATCACAGCTTGTTCTTACAATTAAGGGAGCAATGGAAGAGCAGAATGAAGGTTCAAAACAGGTTGTAGACGCACTTAATGCAATGAATAAAACTTCTGGTGATGTTCAGACTTCCAGCCGTGAAATTGAAAACGGAACAAAGGAAATTCTTGCAGCAATTGAAACTCTCAAGGCTTCATCTGCAAATATGTCTGATAACTTTAACAAGATTGTAGCTACAACACAGGCAACACAAAAAGCAACAGCCCGTCTGTCTCAGTTTGCAACAGAGATGTCAGGAGCTGTAAACGATATTTCTAAAAAAATTAATGAATTTAAAGTTTAATAATTCATTAAATAATTCAGGAGAATTTTATGGCAGAAGAAAAGATTATAGAAGGATTGCTTAAATTTAGCGAAGTAACAGGTTCTTTTTATATTGGAAACGAAGACGATGACAGTGCAGAACAGCTTGAATTTGGTGATGAATTTGAAGTGTATCTGAATGGAGAATGGATAAAGACAGGTCTTAGAATTGACTCTGATGAAAACGGTCTTGTTTTCAGATTAAAAAATACAGACTATACAGGAATTCTTGATGACATTCCTGCCCGTAAGAAAATTTAATAGATATACTATATGAAAGATAAAGAATTTTACTCAAAACTATTCAGGCTCACACTGCCAATCTCAGTGCAGAGCCTGATGCTTGCTTCTGTTGCAGCTGCAGATACCTTCATGCTTGGCAATGTAGAGCAGAACATGATGTCTGCAGTATCGCTTGCAACACAAATTCAGTTTATACAGAACATGATTATATTTGCCGCAGTTGGAGCTTGTTCAATTTTGGGAGCTCAGTACTGGGGTAAAGGCGACAAGCGTTCTGTAAATGATATTTTTTGCCTTTGTCTAAAAGTTTGTGGATTTGTTTCTTTTGTGTTTTTTGCAATGTGTGTATTTTTTCCGCAGATGCTAATGACAATTTTTACAAATGACCTTGAATTGAATGGAATTGGCTGCAGCTATCTGCGTATTGCAGGATGGTCTTACCTGCTGACAGGTTTTATTGAATGTTATCTTACAATAATGAAGATAAGCGATAAGGCTAAGCACAGTGCATGCATCAGTTCTGCAACAGTTATTTTAAATATCGTACTGAATGCTGTTTTTATTTTTGGACTTCTGGGCATTTCTCCTATGGGAGTTAAAGGTGCTGCTCTGGCAACACTTATTTCCAGAATAATAGAATTCTTTTGGGCTGTTTTCATTTCCTTGAAAAAAGATTTTATTTCTCCAGATGCAAAAAGTCTTTTTTCTATGAACAAAGGTCTGACTGTAGACTTTGTAAAATGCTGTCTGCCATTGCTTGGGGCTAGTCTTTTCTGGGGCGTAGGATTTACGTCGTATACAGCTTTCATGGGGCATCTTGGACAGGCGGCTACGGCTTCAAATTCAATTGCTGCTGTTGTAAGAGACTTGGTGTGCTGTGTATGTAATGGCATTGCAAGTGCCGCAGGTATTATGGTTGGCAATGAACTTGGGGCAGGTAATCTCGAAAAGGGTAAAAGATACGGAATCCGTGTTGCAAAAATTTCTTTTGTATTAGGATTTTCGTCTACACTTGTAATGTTTGCATTAACGCCTGTTGTTGTACATTTTGTAAAACTTTCGGATGAAGCCCATCGGCTTTTGATTGGCATGATGTGCATTATGGCGGTGTATATGATTGGCAGATGTGTAAACACTGTTATTATAAACGGTGTGTTTTCTGCAGGTGGCGACACTCTGTTTGATATGTACAGTCTTGCTGTATGTATGTGGGGCATTGCCGTTCCGCTCGCATTTTTAGGAACGTTTGTTTTCCATTGGAATGTACTTATAATTTATGCTTGTACGTGTCTTGATGAAGTTGGTAAGATTCCGTGGGTTCTTCATCATTTTAGAAGATACAAGTGGGTAAAAGATTTAACTAGATAATGGACCAGTTCGGAAACCCTATGGTTTCCTCCCGGGTCTTTGTTTTTTGCAAAATATAAGCTGTCTGCAAATGTTTTGTGTAGTATCTGTCCATACTTCATTTACTGTAATGAATGAATCCGTTTACCGTAATGTTACAAACTGATTAGTGTAATGTCATGAATTCAATTACTGTCGGGAGAGGGAGTATAATCTAGCTAGATTATGATTTAAATCTAGCTAGGCGGTTCGTGTAATCTAGCTAGGGAGATT
>CAMVEQ010000122.1:0-8745 GCA_947166545.1 uncultured Treponema sp.
CCGTCAACGGCGATGCTTACTTCACCATTGAGAGTACCGACATCACCGCCTTCCCCTAATCTTCCGCAAGGAGCATCAAATTCTCCAATAAATATTCTTCCGCCCAAAAAGGTTCCAGTTGTAAGAACAACAGAACGGACAGGAATTATGCGGCCACGTTCAGTAACAATGCCAATAACTTTCTGCCTTTTTCCGCTTTTAGAAGCTTCTGTAGCAAATTCATAAGAAGAAGAACCTCTTTTTTCACCTGGTAAAGAACCAATTTCTGCTGTTGAATCAGTTGATTCTGGTAACGATTCCGAACTTGCAACAGTCAGAATATCAACAACAGTATCCATAAGAGTACTAAGATTTGGTGTATTTTCAAGAGTTTTACGAGCAAGTTGTGCGTACACCAGTTTGTCTGCCTGAGAACGAGGAGCCTGAACAGCAGGCCCCCTACTACGATTAAGCAAACGGAACTGAATCATTGAACGGTCAATGAGTTTACCCATTTCACCGCCCAAAGCATCTATTTCACGAACAATATTACCTTTTGCAATGCCTCCAATAGAAGGATTACAGGACATACGGCCAATAGAATCTATTGTCTGGGTAACAAGGACAGTTTTAAGCCCCATGCGTGCGCAGGCAAGAGAAGCCTCTATGCCGGCATGACCGCCACCAACAACAGCGACATCAAAATAATCGTAAAAAGACATGATTAAAATTGCTCCGTAGGATAAAAGTTCTGATGGATTACAGCAAATATCTCTTTATCTGTATGATTCCATCGGTAATCAGAAGCAAGTACAAACTGCAAGGTATAACTTCCGTCAGGATTAACATTCATAGAAGGAATGTAATCTCTTACTTTTTTTTCAAAATATAACCAGCTCTGTAAATATACAAATTCATCGCCAGTAGTATACTGCTCCATAGTATTAAGAGGTGTAGTAATTACATTGTCAACAATAAAAGTTTCGTATTTAGAAAACTTAGCATTAGCTTCTTTTACAGCCTTAAAAAGATTGTATGCAGCAAACAGACGTTCTTCATCTTTTGTCAGTGCATCAGCAACAGAAGAATTTGGACCTAAAGTTTTATACGGAAAACGATATTTCCTATAATTTCCTGCCACAGCAAGCTTAAAATCTGCTTCAAAATAATCAACCTTCTTCTGTCGAATTTCATCGGCACGAAGAGGTCGCTGAGGTTCTGCATTCTTATTTGCTGCAGTAAAACGAGAAAGCTTATTTGAAAGGGCACTGACTGCCCTGACTATCTTAATAGAATCCTTTTTTGATGACATAATGTAGTATTCTACTCTTCCTTCTTAGAAGACTTTCTAGTTCTTTTCTTAGGCTTTTCTTCAACAGTCTCTTCTTTTACAGCCTTTTTTCTACCGCGAGTAGAAGGCTTTTTTGCAGGTTCCTGTTGTTTTCCAGCATCAGATTCAAGCTGAGCACAGTGAGTTTCAGCTTTTACAATCTCTTCAAATTCTTTTCCGTCTATAGTTTCTTTTTCTATAAGGCGTTCAGAAACATAATCAAGAAGAGGACGATGCTTTCTAAGAAGGCTCAATACATGAGTATATCGTTCTTCCAAAATGCGGGCTATTTCTTCATCAATATACTTCTGTGTTTCTTCACTAAACTCACGGACAAGTTCTGGCTCCTGTGGGCCACTGTAACCACGACCACTCTTACCAAGCGTCATGTTCTTAAACTTGTCGCTCATTCCGTAATCACAAATCATGCTCTTCAAAATGCCTGTAGCATGACCAATATCATTTGAAGCACCTGTAGAAATTTCCCCAAATACAACTTCCTCTGCGGCACGTCCACCCAAGAGAGTATCTATTTCATTAAGAAGATCTTTCTTTGTCTGGAAATTCTTTTCCTCTTCTTCTCTGTACTGGGTAAAACCACCAACCCCATGAGAACGAGGAACTACAGTTATCTTGTTTACAGGAGGATAGTCTGGTGTAAATGCACCAACAAGTGCATGTCCACTTTCATGAACGGCAACAAGGCGATGTTCTTTTTCATTTTCCCTGCGGTTCTTTTTCTTTAAACCAATGCTTACCTTATCAATAGCATCATTAAAGTCAGACATAGTAACTTTCTTGTGCCCGTTACGTACCGCAAGCAAAGCAGCTTCATTTACAACATTGGCAAGATCTGCACCAGCAAAACCTATAGTTCCATGAGCAAGAGAAGTAAAGTCAACATCCTCCTCAAGCTTTACGTTCTTTGCATGAATACGAAGAATTTCTTCTCTTCCCTTTACATCTGGGCGCTCTACTGGAACCTGACGGTCAAAACGACCAGGACGCAACAATGCAGGATCAAGAATATCGGCACGGTTTGTAGCACCAAGGATGATGAGTCCTTTTTCGTTATCAAAACCATCCATTTCAACAAGCAGCTGGTTCAAAGTCTGCTCACGTTCATCATTTCCGCCAAGATTATTTACACGGCTCTTACCAATTGCATCAAGTTCATCAATAAAGATGATACAAGGGGCTTTTTCACGTGCAGTACGGAACAAATCGCGGACACGACTTGCACCAACACCAACAAACATTTCTACAAAGTCAGAACCGCTTATTCTAAAGAACGGAACACCAGCTTCTCCTGCAACAGCGCGGGCAAGCAAAGTTTTACCAGTTCCTGGAGGTCCAACAAGCAAAACCCCTTTAGGAATTTTACCACCAATGTCCGTATATTTTTTTGGAGTCTTCAAAAAGTCAACAACTTCAACAAGTTCTTCTTTTGCCTCATCAACACCAGCAACATCTGCAAAACGGGTTTTTACCTTGCCCTCATCAACAGCCTTTGATTTTCCACCGCCAGCACCAAAAATAGAACCTCCAAGTCCGCCTCCCATTTTGCGGAAGAACAGCCAGTACATAAAGCCAATAAAAGCAAGAGTTGTCAGCAGGTTCATTACAAGCTGAATAATATAACTGTTCTGACGTGTTACAAATTTATATTCAACACCCTTTTCATCAAGCAAAGTAAGAAAACCTGGCATAATTATGCCAGTCGTTCTGTAAACATCTTTTTTCTGATTTTGAGTATTAAAAATCTGCAAATATTTACTGAAAGGAGACTCATCTGCAGAAGAAGAAGCTTCTCCATAGCCCAGAAAATAATTATCGCTCATTTCAACACGAACAATCTTTCCGTCTTCTATTAACTTGCGGAATTCAGAAAAATCTATTAAATCATCAGGTTTTGAAGAAAATATAAGGTTAAATAAACCAAACAGACTGATTGCAATCAAAATGAATACAAAAATAGGCATGCGAGGTTTATTGGAATTATTATCTCCGTTTCCACCCTCTTTTTTGTCATTTTCATCTATTGATAACTTGAAAAAGCCGTAAGGATCATATTCGTCTTTTTTCTTATCATCATCCTTTTTATTTTCATTATCGCTCATATAACCTCAAAATAAGTGACATCCGAAAAGTTAATTTCAGAGTATCCCATAATAATCTTGTTACTATACAATATATTAAAAAAATTGTCTTTAGTCGATATAAAATTCATTAATGAAGTGTTATTTTGTCTTGGAAGGAATAAGGGGGCAAGTCAATTGCAAAGGCATTCAGCACGGTTTACATAAAGTAAACCATGCTGAGCGTCAAAATTAATATTTTACAAGGTAATTATCGTTATTTGTAGAATAGAATGCAATCAATTCAGAAGCAAACTTTTCCTGAAGATTTGCCTTGTATTCTTCTATTGTAGAAATATAATTCAAAGTAGTCTGCGGTGTCTTATTGCTCTGAACTTTATTACGTCCAGCATTATACATAGCAAGACCTGCAATTTCATTTCCAGCAGTTTCAATGCAATACTTCAAGTGAGACATTCCATAATATGCAGAAATGCGAGGATCAAAAAACTCTTCTTCTGAAAGTTTTGGGAATGAACTGCTGTTCAACTGAAAAAGCCCACGGTCAATAGTACCGTTAACATTTGTATGCTTTGCCTTTATATTGAACATACTTTCTGCATAAGCAAGTGAAAATGCAAGTGCTGGCGAAATATTAAACTCAGAAGCTGCATCAAGAATGGCAACAGCAACATCTCTGTTTCCTGTAACATGAGTGTAGAACCATTCTACAGCACTCTTACTCTGCTGCTGGCGGTAAAAAACCAAACCTGCATCTGAATTTGAAAGAGGAAAGTCAAATTTCATGCCGACATCTGTTTCTTCTGTAAAATCAGCAACAAAATCAATTTCCCCATCAACAATTTTTTCATCAGCAGCCATTAAAGCAGAAAGTTCTTTGTCAGAAGTAGCTTTATCTGCATCAGAATAAGATTCTTCAGTTGCCTCCCTTGAATTTTTAGAAACAAGGGGAACTACATTACTCTCGCTGTCTGCTGGAAAAAATACAAATACACAAACACATGTAATAATAAGAAAGAGACAGACAGATAGTGAACCAAAACCTAGCTTTACCAAATTTTCTCTCTGTGGATCCATTATGTAACTCCAATTTATCTAACTGGCACGATTTTGTCACAAAACTATGTTTTTGGCAAGCAGAATTTTGAAATATTTACGGTTTATTACCTTTATTTTCGCTATTTAAGAATTTCAATACCCAAAATTTCAATACTTAACAATAGAAGAATCTGAAAGAACCTTACTGTCTCTGCTGAAAAATACATAATGCGCATGTTTTGCACTTAATTCAGATATAAAGAAAGAAACGTCAACTCCAGTTTCCTCAGAAGGAATTGCAAAACCAACAACAGAAGCACAGTCCTTTATGCGACGTGCACAATGTTTCATGCTTGCAACAAAGGCTTCTTTTTCCTCCTCAGAAGAAGGAAGTTTATCTGCAACAGGAATAAGAAACACATACTGTTTTTTTTCTTCCAAAACCTTCAGAAAATCCCTAAAACTTGCAAGAAATTCTTCATTATAACTTTCTTCATCACAACCAACCTGAGTCCAATTAAGTTCAATGCAAGAAAAAGAATTAACAGATCTGGCATATTCTTCATTAATACACAGATTTCCACCCAAAATAGGAATATTCTGCACAGAACATTCAGTTCCATCTAGAAAATAAAGTTTATTATCTTTTGACAAAAATTGTTTTTCTAATTTCATAGCGCTAGTATATCGTTTTTTTATATCTCTGAAAATAGCAAAAACTCTTCCTTGATGTACATATAGTACGGAAGAGTTTTTTTTGCGAAAATTACAAGTAATAAATGTGCGGTAAAGCAGAATGAACTATTCTGTTAAAACCTTAATAACTTCAGCCTTATCCTGAGTTGTAAGAATATGAGCACGCTTATCAGCAGACTTAAACAAGAGGCTTACTTCTGCCAAAAACTGAAGATGTGGACCAGTCTTATTTACAGGAGAAAGTGTCATAATAAATATGCGACATGGCTCCTGATCAAGGCTGTCAAAATCTACAGGATTATCTGAAATTCCAATACAAGCAACCAAGTCTGAAACAGAATCAGTTTTTCCATGAGGAATAGCAATACCATGTTTCATACCAGTTGACATCTTACGTTCACGATCAAGCACGCACTCTTTAGCTGCTTCTTTATCTGTAACTTTCCCTGCTTTTACGAGAACGTCCAGCAACTCATCAATAATTTCTTCTTTTGTAGTTCCTTTTAAGTGGAGATCTACAGTATCAAGTGTTAAAACAGTTCTTAAGTCCATACCTTTTATATTAAGTTTACTAACTGAAATTGTCAAGGACAAAATCTTCTATAAGCAATAAAAACTTACGATTTTCAGCCACCTGCAACAGGCAGATGGCTTCATCTAAGCTTCCAAACGGATGATTATCTTCTATAGATTATCGTTAAAAAACTTCTCAAGAGCCTCTGCAGCTGCCTCTTCATCATCACCTTCTATTTTTACACAAACCTGATGATTTTGCTTTGCTCCAAGGCTCATTACAGAAATAAGACGCTTTGCCTCTACACTTTTACCATTGCAGGAAAGTGTTATTTTAGAAGCATAAGTTTTTGCAACTTTTACCAATTCTCCACCCGGGCGGGCATGAATTCCAAGTGCGTCTGTAATTGTGTAAGAAAATTCCTTCATATTAAACTCCTAGATTTATAGCATTCTCAGAATTAATTGTTCTGATTTTATCACGCAATGCAAGTATGCGGGATGGTGATACAGAAAGTTCATCTATTCCCATAGAAATAAATTTTTCCGTAAGTTCAAGATCCCCTCCAAGTTCTCCGCAAATTCCAACCCAGCAGCCGTGCTTATGTCCATTCTCAATGGTCATCTGAATTTCACGGAGCACAGCAGGATGATGCGGATCATAAAAACTTTCCAGCCGAGAGTTCTGGCGGTCTATTGCCAAAGTATACTGGGTAAGGTCGTTCGTGCCAATTGAAAAAAAGTCAACTTCCTGCGCAAGATCTTCGCTCATCATTACCGCAGCAGGGGTTTCTATCATAATTCCCTGCTCAACATTTCCATAAGGAATGTTTTCTTTATTGAGCGAATAACATACATCCGATGCAATTTTTTTAATACGGCGCACTTCATCAACGCTGATAATCATCGGATACATAATTGCAAGATTTCCGAATGCACTCGCACGGAAAATGGCACGCAGCTGCGTCTTAAACAGATCAGGCCTGTCAAGACATATTCTTATGGCACGGAACCCCATGGCGGGGTTTTCTTCTTTATCAAGCTTAAAATAGTCAGCCTGTTTATCAGCCCCAATGTCTAAGGTTCTAATAATTACTTTTTTGCCGTTCATCTTTTTAGCTACATTTCTGTAAGCAACAAACTGCTCTTCTTCTGTAGGGTAAGTGTGGCGACCAAGATAAAGAAACTCACTTCTAAAAAGACCGATTCCTTCTGCATCATTTTCAATTGCAACTTCTGCATCTGAAACAGAACCGATATTCGCATATACATTTATTTTTTTACCGTCAACGGTAACACTTTCCTTTCCCTTTAACAGCTTTAAAAGCTCTGACTTTTCATTACATTCTTTTTGAAGGATTTTTTTCTTTGCAAGAGTTTCTGCATCTGGCTCTATAATTAACTCGCCAGCAAAACTGTCTACAATGCCAACTTTTTCATTCCACTCAGGATCAATAATTACTCCAGTCAAAGCAGGAATATTCATTGTCCGTGCAAGAATAGCCGTATGCGATTGTGAAGAACCATACTTTGTTACAAATGCAAGAATTTTTGTTTTATCCAATGCAACAGTTTCTGCAGGCGTTAAATCATCTGCACAAAGAATTGAAGGTTCTGAATCAGAAACACCGCCTTCACTTTCAAAGCAATCACACTCACCTTCTCCATTGCAAAGAATACTTACAACACGGCGAGCAATGTCTTTAATGTCAGCCGAGCGTGCATTCATGTATTCATCTTCCATTTCAGAAAAAATCTGACTGAGGGTTTCACCACTTTGAAAAACAGCATACTCTGCATTTGCATTTTCATCGCGTATTAAAGAATAAACTGAATCTGTAAAATCATCATCGCCAATCAGCATGGACTGAACATCAAAAATAGCAGCAGCTTCTTCGCCAATTTCCTGAGATGCTTTTTTGTAGATTGATTGAAGTTGGGCAACAGCAATATCACGAGCTTTGTTAAAGCGTTTTATTTCTGCTTCTGTGTCTGTAATTTTATGAAGGCTTGTGTCCCAGGCAGTTTTTTTGAAGATTTTAATTTTACCTACTGCAATTCCATTGTAAATGGATTTACCATTACACCTTTTCATACCGTCTGTCTCCTTATTTAAGGTGATTTTTTCCAGTTCTGCCCGAGTATTGAAGAATCAACCGAGGTCACAGTCCGGTAATTTTATTTTTGTCAGTATACCATCAAACAAAATTCTACGCAAGAAAAAAATAAAACAAAAAAATAAAAAAAATTATTGGACAGAATTGGACTTTTAAAGCAATAATGGATTTAAATCAAAAGATTGTTACGGACTAAGCCGGCAAAACTTTTTACCAAATCGAGAAAGGTAATGGGTTTTGCCTTTTTCATTTTAAATCTATTTGTCACAGCGGATAAAGGGAATGCCGCTCAGGAGGTTCAAATGAACAAATATGATGGACTAGCCCGTATCATCATTCAAAATGTAGGTGGAAAAGCTAACATTTCCAGCATAACACATTGTGTAACTAGACTTCGTTTTAAACTCAAGGACGAAAGCAAAGCACAGACAGAAATCTTAAAAGATACAGACGGCATCGTAAACATTCTTAAAGCAGGTGGACAGTATCAGGTTGTAATCGGACAGCATGTAGCGGATGTATACGATGCTGTAATTGCAGTCGGACATCTTGAAAACCTTGCAGAAATTCAAAATGACGGACCTAAAGAAAAGCAAAGTCCTTTCAATACATTTGTTGGAATTGTTACAGGAGTTTTCACTCCATTCCTTGGCATTCTTTCTGCATGTGGTATCATCAAAGGTCTTCTTGCACTCTGTAGTGCAACAGGCTGGCTTAACACAGCGGGGGGAACATACAACTTCCTCATGGCAATAGGAGATTCCGCATTCCTTTTCATGCCAGTAGTTCTTGGTTACACAGCTGCAAAAAAATTCAAACTGCCAGAACTGGAAGGCATAATGCTCGGACTTATAATGGTTTATCCTGAGCTTAAACTTTTTGCTCCAATAGGTGCACTCGCAAAAGATTCTCTCAGCATTTTCAACATTCCAGTTTTGTGGCCAGCAGCAGGTTATACAAGTTCTGTAATTCC
>CAMVEQ010000123.1:0-8601 GCA_947166545.1 uncultured Treponema sp.
TTATTTGTTTTGTATTTAAGTCATATAAAGAAACAGAATTATTGCCTTGAATATAAACTATTCTGTTTCCACAAAAGCGGATTGTTTTTAATTTTGCTTTAGGTGTAAATAATTTTGTTATTGTTGTTTCTCCTGCTTGTTCATTTGGAGTTATAAGCATGACATCTTTTTTTGTATTTTTTGACCACAATAAAATGTTATTTGAGCTTATGAGTAAATTTGTATGAGATGGATTGTCGGCAATTTTTTTTGGCTGTTTTGTTCCATAGTCAGAGGTGTATAAGGAAGTTTCTGTAAGAAAATAATAATGCTGATTATCAGATGCTATGTCATAAATAGTTTGAAAGATTTTTTCAGTAATAGGCTGCAATGTATATGTTTCAGATTCAGTGATATCTGACATTTTATATATGTCACCGCATGCTGTACCCAAGTATATACTGTTATTATTTTTTGCAATTGCAGTAAATGAATCTCGACTTTTTAATCCAGAAAAATTCTTAATAATTGTTCCTTCTTGAGTTACGTAAGAATTTTTTCTCTTTATATTTTCTTCCAGTGTTGTGTAAGATATAAGTTTTAATGTATAACCTCTACCAGATGAAGTTATATAGTATAATCCTTCTTCATATATATTGGATCCTGCTGCTATTAATGGGGAACTTGCAGGGCAGTTAATTAATATTTTTCCACTTAAGGCATCGATTATATATATTCCATTATTTTTTACACCAGCGAAAAAACGATTTTGGAAGTTTCCTGTACCGAATAGGGTAGGCTGATCTAAATCTGCTTGGGTTTGAAATTTTGCAATTACTTTATCTTTTGTAAAGTCATAATAATATAGAAAGCCAGAAGGAGAATACATTACAGCATTTTTTTCAGAAGCACCTGTTTTTGCCATTGTGATTATACTTGGAATATCTTTAATTTTTTTGTTAACAAGTCCTGTCTTTGCATTAAGAACATAAATTCCGTTTACAGCTGTTGTTCCGACTATAATGTAATTACCTTTTTCAGAATATGATAAACATGTAATAGAATCTTTGAATCTTTTTGAAAATTTCTTTGCAAAATTTCCCCAGTCCATTACTGTAATCTTATTCATTGTCAAAGAATCTGTTTCATAAATAGCAAGTTCATTTGTCTGAGGATTTTTTACTGCACAGTTTATTGTTAAATCACTTATTTGATAGTGTTCTCCTGTATTATTTTCATTCCAATGAATAAGAAACCCATCTGCTCCTGATGAAAAAAAAGAACTACTGTCATTTTCATATGTCTGTTCAGAGATTAAAGATGTAACTTTTCCATTGTGAGATTGAGTTGAAAAGTATGATTCTGCTACTGAAAAGGTTGTGGTAATTAATGAAATTAATAATACTGATAACAGAAATTTTTTCATTTAAGATTCTCCAAATTAAATAATTATTTAGAAATAAAGTATTTTATATCACCCGTTATAGCAATTGTCATAAGGACTCCGATAAATGCAATGCCGATAAATTGTATATAGTACAAGACTTTAGGATTGATTTTTCTGTGAGAAATCCATTCAATTAGAGCGAAAAGTATTAAACCTCCGTCTAAAATTGGAACAGGAAGTAGATTTGTTATAAAAAGAGATAAGCTTATTATTGCAAGTAGTTGAAGTGTACTTACAATGCCGACATGGATGTTTTCTGCAAATCCTTGCTTTACAGTATCTCCTAGCATTGTAGTTATTCTTGCAGGACCAGAAACAGCACTTGTAATTTTTACACCTTTAAAAAGTAAAGAAATACCTTTTACAGTAAGTTTTCCAAGTTTTATACATTCTAAATAACCTTCTCGTAAAGCTCTAAAAAATCCATAAGGTCCGTAATGTCGTTCTTGTATAGAATCTGGGGATGATACTATTCCTATTTTCCCACTTCCAGTTTCTATATCAAGGAGTGTATGAACTTTGATTTCATAAAGTTTATCAAGCCTTTTTACTGTTATTATTATATCTTTATCTGGATTAGTAGATATGTATTCTGCAATTTCAGAAAAATCATGCATTAGGATGCCATCTATTGATGTAATATCATCTCCTGTTAACATGCCTGCTTCATGAGCTGGAGATTTTACATCTTCATATATTTCATCTGCCATACCGACTGTTGTACCAGCAGTGTAGTAGGTGTATCCCATAATTGCTATTATTGTAAATGCTAAAAAGCCAAAAATTAGATTAAAAAAAGGACCGGAAAATGCAATAATAAGTCTTTTTAATGGATGCACTCCATAAAAAGAATCTTTTTCTCCTTGTATGTTAGGAAGATTTTGTTCAATTGCAGTCTGATAATCGTGTTCTCCTTTCATGCTGCAATAACCACCTAACGGAATAAGAGATAGTCTGTAATCTGTATCTTTAATTGTTCGGTGTAATAAAACTGGTCCCATACCTACAGAAAATGCTTCTACCTTTACACCGAATAATCGAGCGGCAAGAAAATGCCCAAGTTCATGGAAGAAAATGAGGAATCCGAGTCCTAGAACCCCTAATATTATTGACAACCGTAACCTCCATTTTTAGAAACAAGTACTGACTTTGCTTTGTTACGGGCTTTTTTGTCTGCTGAATAAATTTTTTCAAGTGAATCAGGCTCTTCTGACCAGTTTTCTTGTAATACTTCACTTACAATTTGACTTATTTGTGGATAGGTACATTCTTTTTTTAGAAATGAATGCACTGCAATTTCGTTTGCAGCATTAAATGCTATTGTATAACATTTTGATTTCTTAGCACATTCGTAGGCATATTTTAAAAGTGGAAATGAATCTAAGCGTGGCGGAAAAAATGTCATTGTATTTCCCGCAAGATTGAATGGTTCTAGATAATTAGTTTTTATTTCAGGCCAAGTAAGTGCATCAAAAATAGGATGCCGCATGTCTGGATTTGAAATCTGGGCATAGAGCATGCCATTCTTTGTTCTAACTAAGCTATGAATAAGACTTTGTGGATGAACAACAACATTTACTTTTTCCGCACTTATATCAAATAGTCTGCACGCTTCTATGACTTCCAATCCTTTATTTGCAAGTGTTGAACTGTCTATTGTTATTTTTTTACCCATATTCCATGTAGGATGGTTTAGAGCTTGTTCTACTGTTACATTTTTAAGTTGTTCATCTGTAAAATCTTTGAATGGTCCTCCACTGGCTGTAATTATTATTTCTTCTATGTTTTTTTCACCAGTTTGGTTTATAAGACTAAATATTGCACTATGTTCACTATCAACAGGAATAATACTTGCACCATGTTCTTTTGCAATTTTTTTTACTACAGGCCAAGCCATAACGACTGTTTCTTTATTTGCTAGAGCTAAATCTATTCCTGCTTGCAAAACCAGTACGGATGGTTCTAGTCCTGCTGCTCCTGCAATTCCGTTTACGGCTATATCAGCATTACAAGATTCAACTAATTGTTTTATACCTTGTATTCCATCTTCAGTGAATAAAGTTCCCTTGCAATTGAATTCCCTGCAAAGTTTTTCGAATGCTTCCTTATTATGCCCTGCGGAAAGTCCAACCACACAAAAATCATTATTCATTTTACGGACAATATCTAATGTCTGGCTACCAATGGAACCTGTGCAACCGAGTACAAGAATTTTTTTCATGGAAATATGCCTCTTTTATTATGATAAAATTAAAGGACCGTAGAATAGTGCAAGTAAAAAATAATAAACGGGAGCTGCAAGAGTTATTGAATCAACGCAATCTAAAAGTCCGCCTCTTCCTGGTATTATATTGCCAGAATCTTTTATTTTAGCAGATCGCTTTAATATTGATTCTACTAAATCTCCTACAATAGCAGAAAAAGCAACACTTATAGCAAGAATAGTAATTTTTACAGGAGAACCAATAAAAAAATATCCTATAAAACCAGCTGTTAGAGAACCTAAAAATCCACCGGCAAAACCTGCTATACTTTTATTTGGACTGGCTTTGATAAAACCTCGATTATTCTTTCCCAATAAAACTCCAAAAAACCAAGCAAAACTATCACATAAAAATACCATTAACAAAAAAATTGCAATGGCATAAGTTGATACGTTGTGCTCGAAACGAGTCATAGATGTCATTCTTGAAACAAATGTTGGCATATAACCAGAATATAGAACTATAAAAGCTGATGAAGCTATTCTTGATAATGATTCCTCAAAAGTTTTTGCTCTTACAACTTCAATAAACAATAAAAAAATCTCTGCGAGTATAAAAGCATAAGTTATAACTTCATTATTTTTACCAGGTAAATAAGAATTTATAAAAAAAGTTGGAATTACTTCATAAATTGCAGCTATAAGAGGAATGAAAACTGTGGTACTTATTATAAATATTTTATGAATAAGTTTAATTTTTGTAGAAAAAATATTATAAGCTTCGTTTGCAGAAATTCCACAAACCAAACATATTAGAATATGTAATGCTAAATGATTATGACTTTGTATGAACACAATGGCTAAAATAAGAGGAAGTCCTATAATAAAAATTCCTAAACGCTCTATTATTTTTCTGTTCATACTGGTACAGCTCCAAATCTCCTTGTTCTTCTTTGAAATTCTTGCAGATCTTCTATAAAACGTTCTTTTGTATATTCAGGCCATAATGTATCAGAGAAAACAAATTCCGCATAGGCTGAATGCCACATAAGAAAATTACTTAACCTTTTTTCGCCTCCTGTACGTATTAATAAATCTAAATCAGGAAGTTCTGGAACGTCAAAGTATTTTGAAAATGAAATTTCAGAAATAGAATTTATATCGGAACTGGTTGAAGATATTTTTTTTATTGCACGTATAATTTCATCTCTGCCACCATAATTTATAGCAAGATTTAAGGTTAAGCCTGTGAACGATTCTGTATCAGCTTGAGCTTCTTTTATATCTGCTTGAATTGACTTTGGTAAACCGGAAATGTCTCCTAGCATTTTTATACGTATTTGATTTTCTTTATAAAATTGGAGCTCTTTTATTAAATGCGTATGAATTAAATTCATTAGAAAGCCAACTTCTTGTTCTGTTCGCTTCCAATTTTCTGTAGAAAATACATATAAAGTCAGATAAGAAATTCCTAAATCTGCTGCTGCTTTTGTTATTTCTTTAGCTCGTTTTAATCCTTCTTCATGCCCGTTAGTTCTTCGCATATTTTTATTTTTTGCCCAACGACCATTACCATCCATGATAATTCCAACATGAGAAGGTAAATTATTCTTATCTAACTCTATAGTATTTTCCATTACTCAGTCCATTATCTCCTTTTCTTTAGCTGCATAGACTGAATTAATTTCTTCTATATATTTATCAGTGAGTTTCTGCAGCTTATCAGTTTCCTGTTTCAACTGATCTTCTGTGAGTTCACCTGCTTTCTGCTGCTTTTTCAATGCATCATTACCATCGCGACGAATATTACGAATAGTTGTTCTGTAGTTTTCCGCTACAGATTTAGCCTGTTTTACTAATTCTTTGCGACGATCCTGTGTTAAAGGAGGAATTGCAATACGAATAACTTTTCCATCATTACTTGGGTTTAAGCCAAGTTCAGCTTTCTGAATAGCTTTTTCTATTGCAGAAATAAGCGATTTATCAAAAGGTGAAATAACAATGGTTCTTGCTTCTGGAACAGAAATAGTTCCTACCTGATTAAGAGGAGTAGGTGTTCCATAATAGTCAACACGAACTTTATCAAAAATAGATGCACTGGCTCTTCCTGTGCGGATAGAATTGTATTCTTCTTTTAAACTATTAACGGTTTTTTCCATACGACTTTCATTGTCGCCTGCCATAAATTCCTCCTAAACAATAATAGTTTTTAAAAATATATAGTGACGGCTTAAAAACCGTCACTATTAATTAAATCTTAGTTTTTACCAAGAAGCAAAAGAGCTATTTCACCAAATTCAAGTTTAGCACCAGCTTCTTTTGAAACTTCATCAAGCTTTGCTGTTACAGATTTTTTATCATCTTTAACAAACATCTGATCTACGAAACAGATTTCTGCAAGATGTTTTTTTACTTTACCCTGCAAAATTCCAGCCTTTACATTTTCTGGCTTAGATGCAACCTTTTCATCCTGATCCATCTGTGCCTTGAAAATTTCTGTCTGTTCATCAATGTATGACTGAGGAACATCAGACTGCTTAATGTAAGCAGGTGTGAAAGCTGCAAGGTGCATACAACAATCTCTTGCAAATGTCTTTACACAATCTGCTGTTGATCCCTTAACGATTGTTACGGCTGCAGTTTTATTATCAGAGTGAATATAGATACCTGCAACAGCGTTTTCAGGAACTGTAATTACCTGAACCTTGTTCAACGACATGTTTTCACGTGTACGTGTTGCAAAATCAAGCAAAACATCAGAAAGTTCTTTTTCTATCTGTGTATATCCCTTTGCAAAGATTGTATCGATAATCTTGTTTCCGCTTGAAATGAATTCTTCATTATTTGCAACGAAGTCTGTTTCACAAACAAGTTCTGCAATAGCAATCTTATCGCCCTGCTGTTTGATAAATATACGACCTTCTTTTGTTGCTCTTTCAGCACGTTTAGCTACTGCTGCAAGACCTTTTTCTTTCAGCAACTTTACAGCTGCTTCCATGTCACCATTTGTTTCTGTAAGAGCTTTCTTACAGTCCATCATACCTGCGCCAGTCTGCTCGCGCAGCTCTTTTACCTGTGTAGCTGTGATAGCCATTATATGTCTCCAGTATTAAATCTTATTTATAGAGCTTATCTTCGTCTACAAATTCCTGCTCATCTCTTCTGTTTGCTTCTGCATCTTCTTCTTTTGTTTCTGTAGGAGTGTAGTTAGAGTAGTCTACAATTTCCTCATCTTCTTTCTTTGTAGAAGCATCTGTCATGATGTCATCATCATCATTCAAGGTTTCAATAATCTTGAGTCCCTGTTCATTGTCAGCATCAATAACAGCATTAGCAATAATAGAAGTAAAGAGACTGATTGCACGGATAGCATCATCGTTACCAGGAATAGGGTAGTCAATACCTTCTGGATTACAGTTTGTATCAACGATAGCAACGATAGGAATATGCATTCTGCGAGCTTCTGCTACAGCGATCTGCTCTTTGTGTGTATCGATAATGAAAATTGCTCCTGGCAATTCTTTCATTTCTTTGATACCACCATAATTCTTTGTAAGCTTTTCTTTTTCTTTGAGAAGCTGTGAAACTTCTTTCTTTGTAAGATTTTCAAATGTTCCATCAACTTCCATCTTTTCAATTTTCTTAAGACGAAGCAATGATTTTTTAATTGTTGCAAAGTTTGTGAGTGTACCGCCAAGCCAGCGGTTGTTTACGTAGAACTGTCCGCAACGTTCAGCTTCCTTCTGAATTGCCTGCTGAGCCTGCTTTTTTGTACCTACGAAAAGAACTGTTTTTCCTGCAGCAGTTACTTTACGAATCTGTTCATAACTATCTTTGATTGCTGCAATTGTCTTTTGAAGATCAATAATGTGAATTCCATTGCGCTCTGCGAAGATATACTTCTTCATGCGAGGATCCCAACGCTTTACCTGATGTCCGAAATGTACTCCAGACTCAAGAAGACTTTTCATGGTTACTACTGCCATGATTAACTCCTTCACCGGAAGTTATATTGTCTTTATTCAATATAACATTCCACCTAACCTTATTTCTCGATACTGTTACCAGCACGGAAGATTACATCAAAGTAAGTAACGAACCGTTCTTTTCCTTGACGGCAATAATATTTACCGTATAAACGGAAAATTTTGCTCTTTTAACATATCATATAGTTCAAAAATAGGCAAGCCCATTATACCGCTTTCTTGACCTTCAATTTTTTTTATAAAACAGGATGCCAATCCTTGAATTCTATAACCGCCAGCAACTCCATGCCATTCGCCAGTATTTACATACCATTCTATTTCTTTTTCTGACATTGGAGCAAATTGTATTTTATTTATATTAGTTCTTGTGGATATATCATGAAGTTCTCCATTATATAGGGCAAGACCTGTAATGACTTCATGAGACTTTCCTTGAAAAGTTCTAAGCATTTGCATGGCATTTTCTTTACTGTCTGGTTTTCCGTAAAGTTTCCCTTTGTAATGAATTACTGTGTCAGCACCTAATACCCATCCTACGATTTCCTGTGTACTTGAGATTTTTCTGACCACTGCATTTACTTTTTGGCATGCTAAATATTCTGGAATCTTTTTTATTTCAATACTATCTGTAAAACTTTCATCAATGTCTGGAGGATTTACAACAAACGGAATGTTTAGTAATTTTAGAATTTCCTGACGGCGTGGTGAAGACGAAGCAAGTATAATAGGATCCATAATCACTCCTGGACTTTTTGTGTCCGCGTTGTTGACAACATGAATGTAAAAATATATTCTTTACCTATTCTAGTGAGAGATTAGCTCAATTGGATAGAGTATCGGCCTCCGGAGCCGAAGGTTGTGGGTTCGACTCCCATATCTCTCAATTAATAAAAAAAACGGGCAGTCTTTTCTGTATTATAAAGATAAGACTGCCCTTTTTTATTTAAAAACTATCTGTCTTTATTAGTTATTGCCAGACTGAAGGG
>CAMVEQ010000124.1:0-8591 GCA_947166545.1 uncultured Treponema sp.
TGATAAGCTCCATTTCGGCTTCCTTATCATCAATGATTTTAAGCGTAATCATCCACCCCAGCGACTCAATTCTCTGCGCGTCACCAGAAACTCCCTGGTCCTTACGCATGATATTCTGCAATGTCTTTATAATTCCACCAATATTTGGCATTTGTCCTGCTCCTGTTGTTATTCCTTTTTATTAAGAACATATGTTCTATTTCGATTTGCACCTTTTGCGATGATTTTTTCATATTTCACAAGGTCATAAAGATAAAACTTAGTTTGTGTCGCCTTTAGACCTAGCATCTCACTCAATTCACTTAAAGTACATTCTTCGTGTTTCAATAAATATTCGAGAATCAGCATTTTTGAATCTTTCTTTATCGTCGGTTTATCGTCGGTTTCATGCTTTATCGTCGGTTTATCGTCGGTTTCATGCTTTATCGTCGGTTTATCGTCGGTTTTTCGATAAATATTTATTCTGACAGCAACTTCCATATCGATAAATTCAGGCTCCTTAAGACCAACTTTTTTCAGCAGATTTACAATGCGAGGAATACCAGTTCCCCACTGCTCAATAAGGTGCATGTAGTGAAACGCATTTGCAATGGATTCATTGCGGGCTTTGGAAAATCCTTGCTTAATACGCTCAAATGTAACGCCTTTTGGAAGAGAGCCTGGCGAAGTAATTTCAACCCTGTCATCAAAAATAGCTACTTGAATATGTGAGCTTTCAAGATAATTACGGTGAACTACAGCATTGATGATAAGTTCTCGTATTACAGCGGTCGGAATCTCATAAACATCTTGTCTGTACAGACCGTCTATACTTGCTCCAAGATGAATATTCCTCAAAACAAAATTATACGCATCTTCAACCTGTTGCTGAATTGCTCCAGAAAACTCACGTTTATCAATAAAAATACTTCTGTCAGTCCCTTTAAAAACCGCACACTGGATTTTTGAGCACCACAAAGAATTTTTGTCTAGCAAATCATAAGCATTTGTCTGGCAGAATTTTCCGTCTTTTTCACATAAAATCTGCCAAGAAATAAGATTATTTATTGATAAATCTTTGACATTTCTTTTTTGTTCATCTGTCATACAGTTTTTGAGGGCTGTCTCTTTTAGAGAATTACACAAACTTTTTGCTTCGTCCTCTGTAACAAATTTTCCTTTTTGAATAGCACTGTCAAAACCTGTTTTAGAACCTTCAAACATTAATGTTCGCACTGTTTCAGTATCAGCAAGTCGCGTTGTTGCCGAAGTACGAATAAAACAGCCTTTATCAAGTCCTAATGCTTTTATATAATACGGTGCATGGTCACCTGGATAAATCTGAGCGACAATCACTGTTTTTTCATTCATTGTCTGCAAAGAAATTTCGCTCATAATAGGAGGTGTACAGCTGTCATAAATCATATTGGAAATTGAGTCTACTGTTCTAAAAGGATTTTCATCATTTAGTCCCACAACTTCAAAAGTTTCGTCATCAACTCCGAAGATAATCTTTCCTCCGTTTCCATTTGCAAACGCAACAGCAGTTTTCAAGAATTTTATATGGTCATCAGGAATTTGCCTCTTGTATTCCAACGTATTTGATTCTGGCGGTAGTGCTGAAAAATTCATTTCATTTGGCATTCTGCTTCGCTCCTTTTGTTTTTTCTGGGTGTTTCCCTCACTACGTTCGGGTCGTTTTTTTGGAAGATAGGATAGAGGGTATCGCTTCAGCATCCTCTACGCCCCCTACAATCCCTAACTTAATCCTTTTAATGGCGGAATGCTTGCATCGTATTTTTGTGCATTTGCATGAGCTAAAACTCTACCTACCGATGTTTCAGAGAAGGCAAAGCTAATATTGTTCCACCAATGCATTGCATGATTTAAGGATTTTTTTGTACTAACAATTTTATCAATTTCATTTTTTATCTGATTTAAAAGTAAAGCATCTTGTTTATACATATCAAAAATAATAATTAATGCACTCTTTTGATTTTCAGAAAGCAAAGTCCCTATTTTATCATCCAAGGAAGATTTACAATTAGTAGTTAAATCATTAATAGTTTGTTTGTTAACGATTGGTATTCTATAATACTTAGTATTAAAAGGGTTTTCTGCAAGGAAAACTGTCTTATCAAGATTATTATCTTCCAAAATTTGAACAGCCCTATCATAATCTCCGCTATTTTTTTCAATACCCAAACAATAGTAACCATTCATTATAGATTTAAAAAGTTCACAAAATGGATTAAATCGTTGTAGATTAAGGATTTTTATTGCAGATAGTAATTCAAGATGTTCTAACCACTCACTTCCTTGTGGTAGGCTCATATAAATAAGTTTTAAATATAATTCTTCAAGAATATCAAATCCCTTAAAAATGTCACCTGAGGTAGGGAAAAAACTCCCTATTGAATAAGCTAACGTTAAACCACATAATGCATCTTCATCTATTTGATTTACAATCTCTACTGCTTTATTAATACCAGCATAAGTTTTTCGATCAGAACATTTAGTAATCCTATGAATCAATAATTCTGACAACAATTCATAATCTGCAAGTCTTTCAGTTGTAGCCGCAGTCCTATGAGCTTTGCTAATAAGATATTGAAAAGATGGATCAGAAAAAAACTCCAAAGCACCATCTATTTTTTTCATTTTTGGAATAAGCAAATCCTCAAATTTTGAAACTCTTTCATTTGCTATTTGCAACGCTTCAGAAGAAAACTCTTTACGAATTAAATCAAATTTTTCGTCACAAATTTCCCTTGCTCTTTTTTCATCTATTCCATTTATAATAGTCAGATTTTGTATCTGTGTTTGTTGAGAATTAGCACCTGCTTTTTGATTTTGCTTTATTTCATCACTCATTTAATTCTCTCCAATCTGTATTTGTTCAGCATTGTTTCTTGCTCTTTGTTTTTGAGTTATTGTGTTTTTCACAGTATCAGCATCGCATTTAGTACCAGTTTGACTTTGTTTAGAATCATCTTTAGCATTTTGAATCTGCTTGATTTTTGATTTGTGAATTCCAAATTTATAACCTATAATCCCGCCTATGATTAATCCACCTAATCCTGTCAAAATTGCAGTTCCAATACCACTAAAAATCCATTCATAATTATTTGCCATATCTTATTTCTCCTCATATTCATCAATTTGATCGCAAACTCTATATCCTGATGCAGTTAAATCAAATAAATTCCTTTTATAGCTTGTAGCTTTTATAAATCCTCTATCTTCCAAGGAATCAATAGCTTCTTCGATTTCCGCCAATTGTCGTTGGTCTCTAATTAAATAACCGCCAAAAGTTGTACCACCCATCATTTTTACAAATTGCAATTGATTTTTTTCTTTCATAATTTTCAAAACTTCAATTTCCATTCCTGAAAATTGGACTTTTGTTTGTACCGGTTGATTCTGTATAATAATTTCTTCTGATTCTAGTTCGTTAGCAATTAATTGAATATCATCATTCAATAAATTCTTAAACTCGTCTTCTGATGAAAAACTTTTATAAAATGTACTTCCCTGAATAGATTTCTTATAATCTTGAAGCTTTTGATATTGTTCTGAATTAAATTTGTCTGGAGAAACTTGTTTATTACTAAAATATATCAAAGCTTTTTTACCTTGTTGAATATGTTTCGTTATTTCTTCTACAGAACCACTAGAGTATTCTGTTGTTGGAGTCCCCAATTTTGTCCAAAAAATTGCAATAATTAAATCCGCCTGCTGTAATAATTGATGATTAAGACTTTCTTGTGGATGAATACCAGAATCAGCGTGCGCATTAATATCATATCCCAATACTGAAAAAACGATATTATGAAATCGAGAATTCAGTTCATTCCATCTATAAAGACCATCTTTAACAATTTCTCGTTCTTTTGAAACATCAGAAGGAGAAACAATCATGACATTATAACAATTTGCTTGAAACATTTTTTTCCTTTTCCTTTAGTTATATTTTACATCACCGTTATCAATAACTAATTCACAGTACCCATTATTAAAGGATTTTATCATTCTATCATTATCAAATACTTGTTCTAATTCCATTCCAGCTAAATCACCTGCTAAGTCAATTTCTGATTGAATATTTTCTTCTGTAATTTCAGATGCAGATTTATGCTTGTTTTTAGTTCGAATTCGACCATTGAATTCTCTGCTTTCAATAAACAGTTTTTTTCGTATTTCAAATGGTAAAGAAGCTGGTAATCTTTTATTTATTCGATATTTACAAAGTTCCCAAGCGATTATCATTCTGTGTTGTTTATCAATTTTTTCTCTTTCATAAGATTCTTTTAATTGCTGTTGGAATTCAGGTTCTTTTAATTCTGGCTGTGAATTAATATATTCCATTCTCATTTCTACAGATCTTTTATTCGCTTCTAAAATCTGATGATAAGAAGAATCTGTATATTTAAAAATATATGGAGAATCATCAGATTCTAAATTTCCTGAAATCGTTTTTCCATTTACTACATCAACGGTATATTTATTCATATCAGGTTTCTTTAATGAAAACACTTTAGAACCAAAAGAAAAATCTAATTTATTCGTTTCTAAAAACTTTGTATTAATTTTTTCATTTCTATAATAAATATTCAGTAAGTATAATGCCCCTAGCGCATGTATAAAATTTTTAATCGTTCCACTACTTACAGAAGAATATCTATCATGCTTCACAGCTTGATATGCTCTTTCCCAATCTGTACCTTGTCTTTTATGAGCTTCTTTCAAAGGTTTGAATACTCTATTGCTTTCATCTGTTAAATTAAAGAATGAACATGCTATCATTACTATTTTTTTTGATGATTTGCATTTCATATCTATCAATTTCAAACAATCTTCATCAAAAAATAAGTCTTTATCACCTCTTGTCTTTGTTCCTCCTAGTTCAAAATAAAGTTCTTTAGAAACTGCTTCTATTTCTATACAAGTTCTTACTATTAAGTCAGCAATAAGTGGTGAAAAAACATCAAGTTGCTTTGTATATTTTTCTTTTTTCAATACTCCACCACTGTAAACCAATTTTTCATCTGTAATATAAATATACTTGGCTACTTCAAGCAATTCTTTTTCGAGATTAAGATAAGTTTGCCAAAACATTTCTGCCTTATTCATTTACCCCTCCAGATTTTCTTTTATTATACCAAAGATAAGTTTATCAGACAGTGATTTACGGTATTGGATTTGATTTTCTAGGTTTGTAATCTTTATCTCTCCTCAAACGCATCTCTTAATATGCTTTGCATAAGTTGTTTTGTCAGTTGTTCACGCTCTGTGATTTGATTATCTAAATTAGAAATAGCTTGTAAGTGTTTTTCAACTCGTATTACTATTTCTTTTTGCTCTGCAATTGGAGGCAGAGGAATCATTGTATTAACAACACAATCCTGATTGATTTTTGGCATCGTTTTTTGTGCACCTTTTGCATTACTCATGAAATATGAACGATTAAAAGGTGAAACTAAAGCTGTATGAATATATTTTTTTGATAAATTATCTTGAGTTTTAAATCGCATAAGCAAATCTGGGTTCATAAACTCATTATCTTTACCTGTATAAATTGCACAAATGCCAACATATTCAACGGAATTACTTCGTTCGATTAAAAAATCACCATTTTTCAACCAACAATAGGCATCTTTTGGAATTTCTTCATTTATATATTTGTATTCATTTGGGTCGAAAATACCATAAGTTACAGCACCGAGTTTCAATGTTTTTATAGGAGTTTCAAAATCAACAGCTTTCGGTGAGTAACCATTTCTTGGCGGTTCTTTTATTATCTCTCCCAGTCTTACCCATTTCCATCCTTCAGGAATTTCAAATGTTTTTTCTTCATCTGTAATTGGAGATAATACTTTCTGTTTCTTCTCGCCGTTCCGTTCTTTCTGAATCTGTTCAAACAAAGCTTCTGCATCGTAGTCGGGATTGCCTTTTTGGACTGGATTCTGATTGCGCCAGTCGGTGGTAAGTTTTCCTTCTATGGCTTTCTGCAGAATGTTCTGGCGAAGTTGTTTTATGTAGTTTTTCTGTGATTCAAGTTCTAAAGAAAGCTGTTCTGCTTTTTGTAATTGTAAAGAACTTTTTTTGACTATTTCTTGTTGAGTCTGTAAATCTGGTATTGAAATCTCTAATGGCAGCAGATGTTTTGGTTTTATTTCTGTTTTGATTCCCCCCTTTACTTGCTTTTGTAGGGCAGCGATAAATGTAGGGCTTTTTACAAAATATTTAAAATATTCTAAATCCACTTTTGAACTATCAAATGTATAAGAAGAATAATGAATTGTAGCACAAACAGGTTCATCTCCCTGATAAACAGCAACTGCACCTTTTGCAACATTGATTCCCGAAATTATCAAATCACCTGGATGTACAATAATCATATCCGTTTTTGTCGGCTTATCTGAAATGTGAATTGTTCCAGAAAAATCTATTTTATCGAGGCGTTTGTATTTTGAAATCTTTGAATCATCGGGTTTATATCGACCTTCTCGCTCTGTGAGGTAATCACCAATTTTAACTTTTTTCCATTCGCTCATTTTTTTACTTTATTTCCTAAACATTCGCCAGTATCGTATTAATCAATGAAGAATCAAGCACTTCAAATGCAAAGCACTTTTTGCCTAAATCTTTGAGGGAAGCTCCTATATGATAAAGCACAGTGTTATCGATAATCAAAAAACGGTCGTGCATTTTTGTTGTATGCTGAACGGTAAGTGTTGGATATTGGGCATTGAACTTTTGAATATCCTGCGTAGTGAGTTTTGTTTTTGGATCTGTATAAATTGTAACGTTTACATTTTTCTTCTTTTTTGCAAGGCGTTCAAGAATTGTTAAATCTACATAGCCATCAATCAGAACAATCTAAGATTTTGCTTTCTGGATAAAACTTTCAAACTTTGCATAGGCATCAAAAATCTGTCCCTGGAAAAATATTCCCTGTTTGTCTTCAATGTGATATTTATCCATAATGTCAAAAAGTTCGTCTATGCGTTTGTCGGCTTCTTTTTGATGTATGTCGGAATCGATAAGATGTTGTTTGATGGATTTTAGTTCTGTAAAAATTTCTGCATTATTACGCAAGAAGTGTCGCAGCTGTACAAAAGCATCCATGATTTTTATACTTACTTGCACGGCAGTTTCACTTTTAAGAACAGCTGAAAGCATTGCGCAGCCTTGTTCGGTAAAGGCATAAGGAAGATATTTTATATTTTTACCACGATTGTCTTTATCTGATTTCAAGGTCACAATTTGTGACCTTGAAAGTTCCGTCTGTTGTAACCAATCTTTAGCTTCTTCTTTTGTGAGTTGAAACATGAATCTTTCTGGGAACCGCTCAATATTACGTTTTACAGCTTGATTCAATACTTTTGTTTCAACGCCATACATTTCGGCTAAGTCACGTTCTATCATAACCTGCTGATTGCGAATTATGAGGATTTTGTTCTGGATTTGAACAGGCTGTAATTCGTTGGTCATAACGCCTCCCTCAAACTAAGTATAGCATATTTATGTACAAAGTTTAAGGTATCGCATTACGCCGCCCTGTAAATCTCTGCTTCCAGTTCCCTGATGGCGGCAAGGTACTGCGGTTTTCCTCCGAATAATCCAACCAGTTCTGTTGAGGTTCCCAGCTTGTCAAGCGGAGGCGTTGTCAGAATCTTCATGCTTTCTATATTTTCAATTCCGCTTTCGGCGTATTTGTCTAGCAGGGCTTCCAGAACTTTGCGGGCGTTGTCTCCGTACTTTGTCCAGCAGTTTCGCTTGCGGACATTTTCAGCGCGTTCTCGGCGGGTAAGAGCTGGAGCATCCCAGGCGATGTGGCAGATTAGGTCAAAAATATCTAAATCAGATTTTATTTCATCTTTCAGCTCTTCAAAGATAATTCCCTGGTTTTCGAGTTCTTCTATAATTGCGCGCTTCTTTTCCGCGTCGTTCCAGGTCTGCAAGAAATTGTCGAGTGAGCGGTAAGAAGTGAGAATTCCTGTTTTGCAGTATTCTTTGAGGCTTGTGGTCATCAGCTTCCCGCTTGCGTCCAGAAATTCCTTGCGTTCGCTTAAGATGTGAACATCAACGCCTGCGATTCGGACTTTTTCCCGTTTTTCAGGCTTTTGTGGCTCAGGTTCAGCTACAGCAATATTTCCGAATTCGTCATTGATGCGGTATTCTGGGAATGCAATCTCTTCGCCTGTCACCGGATCAATCTGACTTTCTTTCTCGCCTTCATCTATTGTTTGTTCAGAAATCTCTTCGTCTTGCGACGCTTCTTTTATGCAGACTGGCGCTCCGTCAAAGTCCTTGTCTGCGAATTTGTCGGTGACATTGCGAAAGTCGATGATGGTAAAATAGAGTTTTCCGAAATCTTCCTCAACTCTTGTTCCTCGACCTATAATCTGCTTGAACTCGGTCATAGAGCCGATGTTTTCATCAAGACAAATTACTTTGCAGGTCTGCGCGTCTGTTGTAGAGGCGGTCTTCTACAAGCTCGCCTTCGATGTCCGTTTTATTTCGATCCGGACGATAGCCTTCAAGGTCTATGTTCATTCCAACGCGAAGAACTTTGTAAGGAGCTAAGAAGCCGTCATCAATTCCCT
>CAMVEQ010000125.1:0-8493 GCA_947166545.1 uncultured Treponema sp.
GCAAATCCTAGACGGCTCTCATTGCCGAATCAAATGACCACTCAAGGCTCTTTTAATATACCACGAAAAAATCCATTTGTCATTAAAGCACCACTTTACTAATTTGTCATACAAAAAAGATTAAATGAAACAAGCGGTAGAAAAACAGTTTCTGCCGTCTTAATGATATATGTTAGTTTATATTATAACATATATCATTAAGGACACCGAAGGGCAGGCTTTGAGAAAACGCAGTTTTCCAAAGCACCGTAAACGCAGTTTACGGAACAGTTTTTTGGCTGCGTAGAAGATCCTGGAGCGATTAGCGGAAGAACCTTCGGAGCAGTCAAAAAATGAAATATGACGAAGATGAGGACTTGCGAGTTTCCTACAGAAACATCGCAAGTTTGAATCGAGGAATATTTCACGGGGTGAGAAAAAAGCGAGCTTTATAAGGCTTCGTTCAGAAGCTGCAATAAAGCAAGATTCTTTTCGAGGGGGTGCGCCCCCTGGGAGTGTTGAGGGCTTGCCCTTAACGAGAGATAAACCGACGATACGGTTTGGGGCCCAATGGTTTTTGTTGTTCTAACGTAGTGCAGAATGACAAAAACAATATTGGGTTATTGATTTTGACACGCGTCAAAATCCAAGATATAATCAATCTGAGAAAACAGATTGATTATATCTCCGGCCAGAAGGCCGGATTCCTGCGATAGCGAGGGCGATTGAATGGCGAAGAAACAATATTACACTGTGTCATTTCACAACGGCGGCCGCAAAGAAGATGCGAAAGACACAAAGGGAACTGTAAGGGCAACTAAATCTCAGGCGAACAGAGAACACAATATTCGTGATGAAGAATACTGCAAAAACCAGGAACACATAGGCTTTAAAAACAAAACCGAAGAGGAACACGAAGAGTGGGCAAAAACTCATGTAATTCTCGATGAGAAGCCGGAAGATGCCTATGAGCGAATCTTTGCCGAAGCAATAGAAAAATATGACGCAAAGCAAAAACGCTCCGACAGAAAAATTAAAAGCGGAAAAAAATACTACGAAAAAATCAAAAACTCGAAGAACAAAGTTCCGGTTTATGAATACATAATTACACTTGGAAACAAGGATAATCTGCCGGACAATCCCGAAGAAGTACGCTTGATTTACATTGAAGCTCTGGAAGAATTCAAAGCTCGAAATCCGAACATGGAAGTTATCGGAGCATATTATCACGATGATGAAACCAGGGATGATGGAAAAGGCGGCAGAGTTCAAGGCGCACCTCATATGCACGTTGATTACATTCCCGTTTCAAGAAACCGATGGCAGAACTTCATAGACGAACAAAACAAAAAAGAAAGTCTGCTTGATAAACTCACGGGAAAAGAAATTGAAAAGAAAAGCCGTGTTAATGGCCTTGATGTAGAAAACTCATTAACTGAGGCTCTTGCTGCTCAGGGCTTTGTAAGCAAAGAACTTGATGTTTCTGCCATCGAAAAAAAATACGGTATTCATATTGCAGAAAAGCAATATAAAAATCCGGAAAGGCAGGCACAGTATGAAGAGTTTATGAATAGCCGTGTAGACGAAAAAGGCAAGCCGATAAAGACCAGGCTGCTCACTGCACAAATGCAGTGGATCAAGAATGAAAGAGATTGCCTTGTCCGTCTGTTTGAAAAACACGGCTATAAAATTAAGAATCCTGGCGAACACAGACAGCATTTAGATACACAAGATTACATTGAATCAAAGGACAAAAATCTCCAGGAAAAAAATCTCGCACTTTACAATGAACTTTCTACCAGACTTGATTATATAAACGAGGAAGAAAAGGAACTTGCTGAAAAAGAAAAAGAGCTAAAAGAAAAGGAAGAAGCTCTCGCAAAAAAAGAAGCCGAGCAGGCCCAGAAGGAAAAAGAACAGACTGAAAAAGATGCCTATCTGGAATCAAAGGTCCAGGTCGTTGAAGAAGCAGAAAATCAGCTCGAAGAAGCCCGACAAATCAACGAAGAAACAGAAGCATACAGAAACGACATTGAACAGATACGCAAAGACCTTTATCAAGAAGTTAAAACTTCCGTAGACAAGGATTATAAAGCGAAATATAACCAACTTTACGAAGTCCAGAAGTCTCAGGATTTCAGGCAGGAAATATTAGATAACCAAAAAGCAAAGCAAGATAAAACCGAGCTGCAGCAGCAACAGAAAGCAGAAGAACTTTCTGAACGAGAAAAAGATGTATCTACCCTAGAAGCAGAAAAAAAGGCCGTTGAAGAAAAAGAAAAGGATATTTCTGCCCGAGAAGAACAGATAAAAATAGATGCGGCCGCTAATCAAGAAAAGGAAACAGACCTGGAAAAAAGAGAGTCCTCTTTGGCTGCAGACAGAAAAGAACTTAATGATGCAGTCGAAAAATATAATGAGGATTATACAAAGGCTGACGAATATTTTAAGCAGCAGCAAAAGATTTTTGACGACAACCAGGAATCGATGCTTGAATACAGAAAGGAATACAGAGAAAAATCTACAAAAATAAATGAATGGGAAGAAGCTCTGTCTTTTGCAAAAGGAACAGATACGGATGCCTGGATAGATTTGGAATTCACAAATACTTTCCAGAAGAAACAAGACACAAAAACGCTGATCCAAAAAATTAAACAAGGTGTAAAGGGCTTTATTGCAAAAATCAAACACATGTATGACGAAAAGATAAGGAAATATGAGAGACAATTAAACGGCTATGATTTCACAGATAAAAATGGAAATTCCATGCACAATTTTGGAACTGCAGAAATACAGACTATGTTTGTTTCAGAAGCAAATGCAAAAACCTTCCGGCAGATTGCGGATGATATGGATGCCGAAGGCGTAAATAATTATGCAGAGCTTCATGAAAGAAAACCAAAATATTTGGAAAGACATTTTGAATATGCCCGGGAAAGAACACGTGAAAATCAGATTCACCGTTGATATAGAACCGACACGTGTCGGTTCATAACCTATTTATTTAGGTTTCTTTTTATTCTCCCATTCATAAACAAGATGATAAAGCTGCTCCTGCTCTCTTTCTTCCTCTGCAGTAAGCTTGCCCGAAACCCATTTATCTTCAAGCTCATTTATTCTTTTCCTGGCAGCCGAAATTTCTTTAGGCGGCCTGCCGCCTTTAGCTCCGTTTATTTTAGATGTAGCAGATTTTTTTAAAGATGCCTTTCCTCTGTTCTGGTAGAGAATTGTATTAGCACGCTCTAGCCGTTCAATAGTTCGGTAAAGCTCTTCAGCTTTTTCAAACAGTTGTTCTAATTTTTCAGAGTCAACATAAATCCTGGATTTTCCCTTAGAAATCTCATACAAATATTCGAGCTCAGCTTTTAGCCTGGTACTGTCACTTTTAATCTCACCGATATGACGGTCAATAGACTGTTTTACACTTTCCATAAAAAAATAATAACCTAAATATATAGGTTTTTCAATCTCCCCAAAAATATAACAATTAAAAACAAAACTACCGATAAAAAAAGCAGCAGCAAATTCAAAATAAACTAAAAATAAACACTAGAACCTTTACCCCCCTGCCCCCAGGGCCGAAGCTCCTGCGGAGCTTACAACCTGATTAACAAATCTCTCACTAACCATTGTCTGAGGGGGTACTAAACCAACTACCTGGGCTGCAGATTCTTTGCTCTGTTCAGCTTTAGCAGCCTGAGCAACTTTTATAATCTTTACGGCTCTGTTTACTGTATCTGTGGAATAGCCTTCGCCCAGGGCTCTTGAAATGGCTCTGTTTGAAGCATCTGGATGCTTTTTCATGTAGCGTTCAATCTTTTTTAATTTCTTTTCAGCTTTTTTCTGACGGACTTTCAAGGAACGTTCTCTGTCCTTGTCATCATACTTTTCTTTTTTGATTTTTAACGGCTCCAGGTTCGCCCAAGTCCAATAGCCAATGGATTCTCCTATCTGGCGGATTTCCTGCTCTCCCCTGCTCTCTTCTCCGATAGGCAAAGGATTATTTTTATCAGCTTCACGGACACACTCAACGCACCATTCGACAAATTCAGCTTCAGAACAATCTGCGGTCATTCTGTGCGCATAAGCCTTAAACCTGCAGAAGTCAAAGAGTGAAGAATTGCGGCTGCCCTTCTCTGCTCCGCCAAATTCTTCAACAACATCTGTGTTTACAGAAACTTTTCTAGCATATCTGGCTTTTCTATCCTCTTTCCAATTCAGATCTAAATGAGCTGAAAGTTCTGAAAGCGAATAGGCTGAATTGGAAAGTTGAATTGACTTCCATTGCGGATGCAGCGGATTCTTGCATAACTTTCCGCCAAAGTGTTCGTCTGCTCCAAGTGCTTTTCTAAGGGCTTTATAAACTGCCTTATAATATTTATAAGGCTTTGAAGCCTTGAAATTATCCTGGCAGTAAACCGGATTCTTTAACTGATACCAGAGATGTGCGTGTCCGTTCTCAGGGTTATAAACAACGTAATTCGGGTATGAAATATTTTTATCTTCAAGCTCAATGGGATTAAATTCTCTGTCTATGTCGAAAACAAGCCAGGCTACATTGAAATTAGAATTAGGTGCAATATACGGAAATTTAAGAGCCTTTTCGACAATGCGGCTTTTGTTTGCATTTCTGCCTTTATCTTCGGCACTTCGGATTTTTAGGAATTCCGAATTCTGGCCTACATTGTAAGACTTAATGAGTTCTTCTTTGTAATTTAATGCAGATGTTCCGTCTACTGCAAACGACACGTTTTTATTCCCACCCAATTTTTTTTAAGTTTATTAAATCATGGCAGAAAGTAGGGGAATAAAAAAAAGAACTTATTTAGTCGGCAGCCAGAAAGTCCTTCTTTCCTCTTTTCCCCGGCTATCACACCTTCAACACTGCCTCTGTGTGTAAAAACAGTGTTTAGGGAACTAAAGAAATTCGGTTGGCACTCAAAGTGCCATCCTCAAAGTTGACTTGGAAGTTGGCACTTTGAATGCCGACTAAATAAGTTCTCTTTAGATAAATATTACACACAGATAAATGTTAAAAACGGTTGATTAGTCCGTTGTGGTTATTATCGGTTATATGGCGGAAAAAAGCAAGTAGTTTGTATGTAAAATGGCAAAAAAAGCTAAATATATAGGTTTTTGCATGGTTCTCTCAAAACGCTCTAAAAACGCTTCAAAAAGGGTAGGTAATATAAAATCATTACCAAGCCCCTAAAAGCCTCTCTAAACGCTTCCTGGAGCGTCTTTTAAAATTGTAAATTTTTCTATATATTTTTTATTAGTATTTTATTATTATTATTAGATTTTTATATATTTTTTATATAACTTTCTAATATATTTCTATATAACTTTCTAATAAAATAATATATTTTCTTGCAAAAATTATATTGCTGTTTTATACTGTAAGAGAAAAATATTGTTTTGGAGGGGCTTGTGAAAACCATATGTTTTTATAATCACAAAGGCGGTGTTGGAAAAACAACTTTGACCGCAGCTATTGCCGGAGAGCTTGTTTCAGAAGGTAAAAAAGTCTTAATGATAGACACCGATTCTCAGGCAAATCTTTCATCAATTTTCTGTGAAAGCGTACAATACGAGCTTGCTGATTATCTGTTCAATTCAAAAAATCCGGAAATTTTAAAGAAGGTCATTCAGGAAACAAAATACGATAATCTGTACATTATCCCAAACAAAAAGCTTTCTGCAGGTGGCAGAATTGACAAGTGGGCATCTTCTGAGGCTTCTGCTGATGAAAACAGAAATGTTGTAAAAAACCTTATTAAACTCATTGAAGGTTGCGGAATAGATTTTGTTCTGATTGATATGCCGCCAAGTTATTCTGCATTAGATAAAAAATTCCTGCTCGCTTCTGATGAAGTTGTTCCGATTTTGAAAATTGACACATTCTCCGTTGAAGGAATGAAAGACTTTTATCTGCTCCTGGAAGAACTGAAAGATGGGGATGAAAAACCATATTTCAAAAAATACATTTTTAACTGCAAGGATTTGAGAACTGCAATTCAGAGAAACCTTCTTGAACAGATTGGAAATATAAACTTCAAAAAATATATCGTTCCAACAGATACAATTTTTGAAAAATCAAAGGCAACTAAAAAGCTCATTCAGGCAATGGACAAAATAAAGCCGGAAACTCAAAGTGTATTGTCTGAAATTGCAAACGACTTTATTAAGGGGGAATAGAACAATGGGAAAACTTACAGAAAAGAAAACAGAGAACCAGGAAGTAACCGAAGCACTTTCAAAACAGTTTGAAGCTCTTAATGTAATTGCAGACAACGAAAATAAAGAAAAAGAAGTAGAGAAGGAAGCTAAAAAAGATAAGCTGATCACCTTTAACCTTCCTGCAGAAGATGCTGAAAAATATAAAATGTGGTTTGGTTCAAAAGGCATATCAATGTCTATGGGGCTTAGAATGTGTTTGGACTACATTTATTATCAAGACCAAATCAAAAATGTTGTTCTGACAAAATCCGGCATAAGAGAGAATGCTTTGAATCTTTTGAAATAAAAACAACTAGGGTAGGGCGACAAAATGGCAAAATCAGATAATATGCGAAAAGCAAAAGATGTAAAAAATGATGAATTTTATACTCAATATTCTGATATTCAGTATGAAATTAATGCTTATCTTGAATATGATGAAAATGTATTTAAGAATAAAACTGTTCTTTTACCTTGTGATGACCCAGAATGGAGTAACTTTACAAAATTTTTTGCACAGAACTTTCAGCGTTTTGGATTAAAAAAACTTATATCAACATCCTATGCTTATAATTCAAAAAATGTTGATTTCGATTATCAACCGACATTGTTTGAAACTGTAGACCCTCGTTTTGAAATTAAAAAATCAAAAGAGAAAGGAAAAATATTTACTCTTACTGCTGATGAAAATGCAGACGGAAAAATAAATATTGAAGATTTAAAATGGAACTATCTTGAAGGTGATGGAGATTTTAGAAGTACAGAAGTAAAAAAACTTCGTGATGAAGCTGATATTATTGTAACAAATCCACCATTTTCTTTATTTAGAGAATTTATAACATGGCTTTCTGAATCTGGAAAAAAGTTTGTAATAATTGGAAATAAAAATGCAGTAATTTACAGAGAAGTTTTTCCTTTATTAAAATCAAATAAAATGTGGTCTGGAAAAACAGAATGGGCTGGTGGATTATGGTTTGAAACTAAAAATAATGAAGATGTAGACAAAGTTATTGATGGAATTAATATGAAAAATGTTCCGGCTATATGGTTTACAAATATAGACCATGGACGAAGACACCAACCTTTATCCTTAATGACAGAAGCAGATAATATAAAATATTCAAAACATAAAGAAATAAAGGGTATTGGTTATCACCATTATGATAATTTTGATGGAATTGATGTTGGTTTTACAGATGCAATTCCATCTGATTACGAAGGGATTATGGGAGTTCCTATTTCATTTTTAGATAAATATTGTCCAGAACAATTTGAACTAATTGGAATTGGAACAGGAGATTATGCAAAAGAAATAGGTATTACAAAAAATTATAGAGGTCGAACAGATTTAGCAATAACTGTAGATGGAAAATCTAGTTGTCCTTTCAACAGAATATTAATCAGAAAGAAGGTTTGATATGATTACAGAACTAAAAACAGACATTACAGTAAAAGATATTTGCGAAGGTTTTACTTATAACGAGTATGAGGGAAAAGGTCTTTTTGGTTTGTCCGGCAAACTGACAATTCAGCCTGAATATCAGCGTAATTATATCTATGCAGATGGGAAGAAAGATGTTGCAGTTATTGATTCAATCCTTAAAGGCTATCCACTCGGACTTATTTATTTTAATAAAGTAGGGGACAGACTCGAAGTTTTAGACGGACAGCAGAGAATTACAAGCTTCGGCCGATTTGTTACAGATAAGTTTGCAATCAAAGATTCTCATGGAATGGAGCAGTATTTTTCAGGTCTTGCAGAAGATTTACAGAAGAAAATTCTGGAAACAAAGCTTTTGATTTATGAGTGTGAGGGAACTGAAAGCGAAATAAAAGAGTGGTTTAAAACCATCAATATTGCAGGAGTTCCTTTGAATGAACAAGAATTATTAAACGCTATTCATTCCGGCGAGTTTGTAACAAAGGCAAAGGAAACTTTCAGTAATTCTCAAAATGCAAATATTCAAAAGTGGAGTGCTTATATTTCCGGCAACGTAAACCGCCAGGATTTTTTACATACTGCTCTTGATTGGGTATCAAAAGGAAATATCAGCGATTACATGAGCAAGCATCGCCACGACACAGAGATTACAGAATTAGCAAGCTATTTTACAAGTGTTATAGATTGGGTTTCATCTGTATTCCAGGATGTAGAATCTGAAATGAAGGGGTTGGAGTGGGGCAAGTATTACGAACTTTATCACAAGAATTCATACAATCCGGCAGATGTTTCAAAGAAACTCAAAGAACTTTATGCAGACTATTTTGTAAAAAATAGAAAAGGTGTTTATGAAT
>CAMVEQ010000126.1:0-8373 GCA_947166545.1 uncultured Treponema sp.
TGCGGTTGTTAAAGCCAGGTCTGCCCTGACCGCCCTGTCCGTTATTATTATAGCCGCCACCGTTGCGGTTAGACCATCCGCCAGTGCGTTCTCTATTCTGATAGCCCTCACGAGCCTGAGCTCCTGTAAAACCAGCACCACCGCGACGGTTTGAATTATTGTTATAATAACCACCGCCAGTACGATTTGTACGTGGATTGCCACTAAGGTTTCCAGCCTTTACATTTGGGCGAGCCGTATTTAATACAAATGTTGAATTTTTATTTTCTGTACGAGGTTTATCTTTCTGAGGAGCAGCTTTATTTGCAGGAGATTTCTTTTCCTTATCCCCTTCCTGAGTCTGAGCTGGTGCAGCAGCAGTTTTTACTTCTGAAGTCTGCTCTTTTGTTCCAACCACAACAGACTCTTCCTGTTTGGCGGATGATTCAGCAGGCTTTTTTACTCCAACACGGACATTCTTCTCCTTGTCCTTATCTTTTGGTGCAGTACTTGTCTTCCTCTTTACTACAACCACCTTTTTCTTAGGCTGAGGACTTGTTTCTTCTTTCTTGTGCAAAACAAATTCTACTTTCTTTTCTGCTTCATCCGCCATAGTTATACTATTCCTTACTCCTCTTCAAATTCTAATTCAACACCACATTTTGGACAACGAGTCATATCAAGAGAAATTTCTGCACCACACTCTGGGCAGTAATATTTTTCCTCTTCCTCATCATCAGCTTCCTGTGCACCCTGTACAGACTCATCCCCGGATTCAGGTTCTTCATTTTCAAACACAACATTTTCATTAATGATTGCGTTTACAGCATCAATATCTTCCTGTGTAATTCCCTCAACATCGAGAATCTTTCCACTCTCAACAGAATCAAGGAAATCGTTAATATCTTCAATACCAGCAGCAGCAAGTTTTGTTGCAACTTCAGGATTAATACCAGGCAACTGTGATACTGTAGAAATAACATCATCTTCTGAAACTTCAGAATTAGCAAACAGCTGTTCAGCAGCCATGCGTGAGTCAATCTCTGAAAGATCCATTTCTGCTGCCTGTTCTTCTGTCTTAACGTCAATGTTCCAGTCACAAAGACGGTTTGCAAGACGTACATTCAAGCCCTGCTTTCCAATTGCAAGAGAGAACTGGCTTTCTGCAACAATAGCAAGAACTTCTTTCTTTTCTTTATCAAGAATTACAACTCTCTTTACTTCTGCAGGAAGGAGTGCATTCTTAATAAATTCATGAGGATCTTCGTCATACTTCAAAACGTCAATCTTTTCACTTTCAAGCTCACGAATAACATTCTGAATGCGAACACCCTTAAGTCCAACACATGCTCCAACAGGATCAACATCAGACTTGTTTGAATATACAGCAATCTTTGTGCGGTAACCAGGTTCACGAACAGTCTTGAATACGGAAATTGTCTTATCCTGAATTTCAGGAACCTCCATTTCAAGAAGATTCTGTACAAACTTAGGATCTGTACGGCTAAGCACAAGCTGAATGCCGTTAGATGTCTTCTTTATATCAACAAGCAAAGCACGGATGCGCTCGTTAACTTCAAAAGCTTCACGTGGGCTCTGGTACTTGGTTGGAAGAACAGCCTCTACCTTACCCACATCAATAAAGATGTTACCATTGCGTTCACGCTGATATGTACCTGCCTTTATCTGGCCAATCTGATTCTTATATTCGTTATAAAGAGTATCTTTAAAGCTTTCATTCAAAGCCTGATGAGCTGTCTGTTTTCCAGTAGAAACAGCAGAACGTGCAAAGGTATGAGGATCAATTTCAATATCAATCTCATCACCAACAGCACATTCACTACTAAGCTTTAATGCTTCTTCAAGTTCAATTTCCTGTGACGGATCATAAACACCGTCTACAATAGTCTTACGTGAATAGACCTTTACATCCGTCAAACCTACATCAAATTTTACAATACAATTTTCGGCAGTACCAAAAGTTCTTTTATATGCCGCCTTTATTGCGTTTTCAATCGTCTGCTTGATTGACTCCTCGCTCATCCCCTTTTCAGACTGAAGAGCACGGATTGCATCTGCCATTTCTGACATATCAAGTCTCCCTTACAAATGTATAAATTTTGCTTTTGCAATATCGTTATAGGCAATGGTTTTATCACCATCGGCCTCTGTTTCCAGCGTAACCTGAGTGCTGTCTGAAGATTTTATTATTCCACGAACCCAATCACTGATATTCTTATCCCACACACGGATTTCACGACCAGTAAAACAACCAAACTCAGCAGCATTCTTTATGTTGCGTTCAAGTCCCGGAGAGCAGACTTCCATAATAATGTCGTCTTCGCTCTTTCCTAACAGGGCTATCAGTTTTGGTTGCAATGCATGATGGACTTTTGAACAGTCCGCAACACCAATATCTTTTGAAGGATCTTTAGAAGCAATTACCGCAGTAATTCTTACCATGCCATTCTGAGGCACAATCTGCAGCTCAACCAGCGTAAAACCGATTTCTGCCACAACCGATGCACATTCCGTAAAATGAGGAATTGTATCGAGGGAAATGTAGTTCAATAGAAACCTCTGAAAAAAAATCGACAGTTGAAAAAAAAAGAGCCTAAGAGAGGCTCTTTTTTAAATTCTTTTAATTGTAAAGAATATATCATTTCCCCCTGACAGTGTCAATAGGGAACACAAACCGCTAATTAAAACTTAAACCCTTTTGGAAGCTTAAAGCCTTTTGGCAGGTTCATATTGCCAAGCTGAGACAAATCCATGCCTCCCATTCCTCCAGCACCGCCCATCATCTGGTTCATAAGCTTAGCCTGTGCACCACGGTTACGGGTAAGTTTTTTCATGGTAAGCTTTGTCTTTTCAAACTGCTTCAACAGCTTATTAACTTCCTGCACAGAAGTACCGCTACCTTTTGCAATCCTCTTACGGCGGCTAGGACCAATAATCAGATGATTCATGCGTTCTTTCATGGTCATGCTCTGAATAATGGCTTCCTGATGTTTCATGCCAGCCTTATCAAGCTGATCTTCTGTAATCTGCCCCGCAAGACCAGGCATCATGTCCAAAATCTGCTGCATGCTGCCCATCTTCTTTACAGACTGCAACTGCTCAAGCATGTCTTGAAGCGTAAATTCATTACGCATCATCTTCTGCTGCATCTTAAGGGCTTCTTCCTGATTTACAGTTTCCTGAGCCTTTTCAACAAGAGAAACAACATCGCCCATGCCCAAAATGCGGCTTGCAATGCGGTCTGGATGGAACTGCTCAAAATCCTCAGTCTTTTCACCAGTACCAATAAACAGAATTGGCTTGTCTGTAATTGATTTTAATGAAAGTGCAGCACCACCACGTGCATCAGAGTCAAACTTAGTAAGGATTACACCAGAAAGGCCAAGCTGTTCATCAAAGCTCTTTGCAATTTCTACAGCATTCTGACCAGTCATTGCATCTGCAACAAGAATTGTCTCAACAGGATTCATTGCCTTTTTTACAGCAACAAGTTCCTTCATCATCTCTTCGTCAATCTGCAAACGACCAGCCGTATCTATAATGATTGTATCAAGACCATTCTTTTTTGCATGATCAAGAGCATTCTTTGCAATCTTTACAGCATCCTTTACACCGTCTTCCTTATATACAGGAACACCAATTTTTTCGCCAAGAACACACAGCTGCTCAATAGCTGCAGGGCGAATAAGGTCACAGGCAACAAGCAAAGGACGTCTGCCTTCCTTCTGCAAGCGGAATGCAAGCTTGTGAGCAGCTGTAGTTTTACCAGCACCCTGCAAACCAAGAAGAAGAATTACAGACTGTGTATCAGGTCCTTTCAATGCAAGGTCTGTTTTCTTGTCGCCAAGCATTGAAGTAATTTTGTCATAAATAATCTTTACAAACTGCTGACCAGGATCTACTGCCTTTAAGACTTTTTCACCCTTTGCTTCTTCTACCGTAGAATTTACAAATCGGCGTACAACACGAAGGTTTACATCAGCTTCGAGCAAAGCCATTTTTATCTGCTCGACTGTTTCCTCAATGTTCTTTTCTGTAATGGTGGACTTTCCGCTCAAAGTGCGGACAATATCACTGAATGTCCCTGTAATTTTCTCTAACATCTTACAACTCCATTATATCATGAAACTCTTTTTTAACTGATCGCCAGTATTCATTATCAAATTGTTAAGGCTTTCAGAAGGAGTTTCTTCTTTATTTAATACACGGTAAAGAGTATCGCAGATAGGAAGGCGCAAACCTTTCTTTTCTGCAATTTCATGAACATACTTACATGCAATGGCACCTTCTGGCAGGTAGCCAATTTTCTTGACGTTTGCAATTAAATCGTCCAAATCTTTGAACTGCGAAAGAATATCACTCTTAATAATATCCTGCCCAAAGCGTCTGTTTCTACCAAACTTAGACTTACATGTAACATCAAGATCACCTACACCACTAACAGATGTAAAGGTTTCAGCATGTGTAGCACCCATTGCAAAGCCAATTTTCTGAATTTCATTAAGACCAGCTGCCATAAGAAGGCTTTCAGCATTATCTCCAAAAGCAGAACTCTTTTCGGCTATTGCATCAAGACCGCCATAAACTACGGCAATTACGTTCTTTACAGCAGCACAAACCTGTACGCCAATAGTATCAAACGAAGCATAAGCCAGAATGCCAGGCACTCTAAGAAGATTGCGTACAGTAATAGCATTTCTATGATGATTACTTGCAGAAATAAGGCCTGTTATCTTTCCAAGAGCAACTTCTTCTGCATGGCTAGGCCCCGCAACGTATACAGTACAGTCTTTATAGCAAGCAGGAAGTGCAGATTCCATTGTATCAAGAACAAAAGCAGGACCATCTGCAGAAGGAACAAAGCCCTTTGTCAACGATGCAATAATTGTTTTTCCTGACTGAATTGAAGGAACATCAACAAACTGCTTTATTGTAGAAGCAAGATAAAGTGACGGACTTGCAAGAATGAGAACATCTTTATCAGCAGCAACAGCCTTTATATCATTATCAGCACGAAGGGAAGCTTCCAGCTTATAACCAGGCAGATAGCGTTTATTTTCATGCTGGTTGTTAATGGAGTCAACAACATCGGCTTCCAAGGCCCAAACAACAACATCATGGCCACCACGTGCTACAGCCGTTGCCAAAGCTGTACCCCAGGCACCAGCTCCAATAACTCCAACCTTATAATTTTCCATAGATACAAAACCTTCTTAAAGTAATGGAGAACATATAAAAATGCTCAGAAGTAATTATACACCAAAAATATATAAAAAAAAACCAGTCCTGAAAAGACTGGCTCTCTTTAATAGTAAGATTAATTGGATTAGAACCAATGTGCGTTTGCGTCATCCCACTCAAACAGTTCTTCAGGTTTAAAGAAAAGATTAATTTCTCTTTCTGCACTTTCAGGACTGTCACTTGCATGAAGGACATTGTGATTTGTATGCATACAGAAGTCTCCACGGATTGTTCCAGGAGCAGCTTCCGTAGGCTTTGTAGAACCTGTAAGCTTGCGAACCAATGTAACGCAGTCATCGCCTTCCCATACCATAGCTATTACAGGACCACTTGTTATGTAGTCTACCAAATCCTGATAAAAAGGCTTTCCTTTATGCTCTCCATAATGATTTTCTGCCAGTTCTGTAGAAATTGTCATCATTTTTAGGCCAACAAGCTTAAGACCTTTCTTTTCAAGGCGTCCGATTACTTCGCCAACGAGCCTGCGATGCAAAACACCAGGCTTCAACATTGTAAAACATCTTGTACTCATTGTGTAAAAATAGCAGAAAAGGCTTGTTTGTGCAATAGAGTACAAAATTTACAATGTTAGAAAGGCAAATGGTATGTCATACCGATGCTTGTCATGAAAACTTCCTTGGAAAGCTTGAACATTTTCTTATAGTCATTTATGTCAAAGTAGTAAACCCACATGCCAGCTGCTGTAAGAGTAAACCTTTCAACAGGGAAAATTTCCACTCCACCACCTATACAGATGCTGTCAAGAACAGGAGAGAACGGACTGTTAGCATCTTCAGTTGCGCCTTGCTTTGAATATGCAAAGCCTAAACTGGCTCCCACTTTGTTATTGAATTTGTAATCTGTACCGAATGCAAATTCAAATGAATTGTTATAATCGTTTTCTCCAAGCACAGAATCCATATCGGCCTGTCTGTTAAAGTAATAATTAAAGCTGAAAGAAATAAGAAGAGAGTCAATTACACTGTAGGAAGCACCAAATGAAAGTGTTGCAGGAAGGTCTGTATTGAATTTCTTACCGTCCACAACACCAACACCAGAAGCCAACTTTCCTTCTACATTGTCAACCTCGTACTTTATCTTGTTGATTGTTGCATACTGGAGTGAAAGATCGAGTTTTTCTACTGGGCGGGCATGTACGCCAAAGACAGCACCAAACCCAATGGCCTTTGCATCGTAACCGATTGAGTCTCCTCCATTTGCAGCCTTGAAATAGGCACTTTTGGAAGTAAGTTCCATTGACTGAGTTCCATAAACCATGCGGAATGCACCTGCAAATGAAAGCCTGTCATCCAATAACTTGTATGCACCACCAATTTCTCCGCCATAGGTGATAGATTTTACCTTAAGGACATGGTCTGATGCAGCTCCAGCAACAGCCTGTGCAAGACCAGCATATTTTTGAGCAGCCGCAGCTTGACCTGCACCTGCATACAGAGTAGCAGCAGTCTGGGCTTCTTTTGCAGCACTGATAAGTTTTGCAGCAATTAATGATGAACCGTTATAAAAATTAAGAGAGCCTCCGCCTGCATAAACTCCAAAGTTAAAAAAGCCAGCAAAGTTTTTCTTGTGGACTACTAAGTCTACATCAGGATAGAGCCATACATCTGTAGTATCTGAAGATGCCGTCTCTATATTCTTAGACTTAAAGACAGGCACCAACGTATCACTATTAACCTCGTGCGTATAGTCTTTTAATACAAACTGGTTACCTATTTCAATCCACAGGCCATCATCCATGAAAGCCGTTCCTGCAATGTTGTAGAACGCAGCTTCAGGACGCTGGGATTCCACATTGCGGCTTGGATTACGCAGATAGCCTGTGCTCATATTTGTTTTGTTTTCAACACCACCTGCAAATGCAAGTACAGTGCTTAGGGCTGTTGCTGCAAAAATAAAAACTCTCTTCATCGCAATTCCTCCTAGGTGTTTAAATATGTATTTAAAAATCCAAAACCATATAATATTTTATTATATCCCCTTATTTGTTACAAAACAAGATTTTTTTTTAACAGATTTTTTTTAACAGAGACAGTTTTTTTTTCTTCTGTTTTATTGACTGGTACAAAAACTTTACAGTATATTACAAAAAATAATACATGAGGAGTATATTATGTCAAATACTATTGTAAAATCTATCAGCAAGTCTCTGATTACAACAGCTGTTATTGTTCTGTTGATTGTGGTCGTTCTTTCAAATTCATTCGCTGTTGTTGCTCCAAACGAAAGAGGTGTTGTTGTAGAGCTTGGTCAGATAAAAGAAGGAGTTGTAATGCCTGGCGTAAAGGCTCATATTCCATTCATTTCAAAAGTACGCAAATTCCGTCTTGAACCAAAAACTTATGAAGTTACCTTCACAGTTGGCGGAGACGGTGCAATTACAAAGGACATGCAGACTGTAGGTGCTACTGTTGCAGTACGTTATATATATGATGAAAACCGCATAATGGATATTGTTACCCGCTACTATAATGATTCAATCATACAGGGTGCAATGAAAGATAACGTTAAGGCATCTCTGAAAGAAACTACTGGTAAATACAGCATTTATGAGCTGGTTGAACAGCAGAACAAAATTACAGCAGAAGTTGCTGAAGCCATGCTTGCAAGAATGGCAGACTACCCTATTGCAATCAGCCAGACTACAATTACAAACTGGGACTGGAGCGATGATTTTGACCGCCAAATTAAGGAAACTGCAAACAGAACACAGCAGGTAAAGCAGGCTGAACAGGAAGCAAACATTGCTGCAGCACAGGCACAGAAACTTGTAAAGGAAGCAGAGGCTAAAAAGCAGGCCGCAGAACTTGATGCTCAGGCTGCTGTTGCAAAAGCTCAGGGTGAAGCAGATGCAGAACGCATTAAAGCGGATGCTCAGGCTTACACAAACAAAAAGATTTCTGAAAACTACTCTGTCATGAAAGCTCAGTGGGATTATGAAATTGAACTGGAGCGTGCAAAACGCTGGAACGGAAAGGAAGTTCCGGAAGCTGCCTATGTTGTACCAGGAACAGGTGCTGTAGTTCCTCTAAAGGCAAACTAAAAAAAATCTATCTTAAAAAAAGCCGTCTGCACTTCATGCAGACGGCTTTTTTTTTCGTCTTTTACTGTGCG
>CAMVEQ010000127.1:0-8280 GCA_947166545.1 uncultured Treponema sp.
CTGCATTCGCTACGATCTTCCAATAGACTGCACTTCTCTAGAGGAAAAACAAGAGCTTGTAAAAAAGCTTACTCTAAAGCAGTCTCATGTAGCAATTCAACCGCCTGATACAGTCTTGTTAAATCTTAATTTATCGGAAGAAGAACTACTTGCTGCGATGAAAAGCAAATGGCGCTATAATATTCGTCTTGCAGAAAAAAAATCCGTGTCAGTAACAGCTTTTCATTCTGATGACACGGATTTTGATGAGGCATTTGAACATTTCTATAAACTTTTTGAAGAGACAAGTAAACGCGATGGCGTAAACTTTCATGCAAAAGATTATTATCTTGATTTATTAAAAAGAAGTTCTTCTAGCTCAAAACCAAGAGTAACTTTATATCTTGCTAAGCATGAAGAAGACTATCTGGCAGGTATTATAACGCTTTTCTGTGAACGCGAAGCCGTATATCTTTACGGGGCAAGCGGTAATGTAAAGCGCAATTTCATGCCAGCATATCTGCTTCAATGGACTGCAATAAACGACGCAAAGCAATTTGGTTCGCCAGTATACGACTTTTACGGCATTCCTCCTACAGATGATGAAAATCATCCTATGCACGGACTATATTTATTCAAGACAGGCTTCGGGGGGACTATAGTTCACCGTCCTGGAAGTTTTGATGTTCCTCTACAGCCAATGACGTACAGCCTGTACACGACTGCAGAAAAGATGCGTGCTTGGTTTTATAAAAAAGCGGTAAAAAAATTAGCAGGGCGTTAAATAAAAAATAAGGTAACTATCTATATTTACGTTCTGGAACAATAGTAAAGTTTACAGTCTTTTCTATAGCCCTCTGCCCTGCAAGTTCTACATTCCAGTAGAAGCTTGCAGTAAGAGTGTGGGCATTTTCTGATACATTGCCCTGCCCGTCAGGACGCTTAAAAGTAATGTAATTTGTGCAAAAGCCAGCTTCTTCATTTGGCTCAAAAAGGAAGGAATTCTTATTTTCAACATCCTTTATGTAGAGCATTGAAACGCCTTTATCTGTATTATAAGAACTTTTTTCAGGAACTACAGTACGTTTTCCATTCAAAACAAGCTCTGCATTATATCTTATTTCTGCAAAATTTGCTTCTACAACAAAATAGCATTTTAATGGCAATGGAGTTTCGTTTTTCAAAATATACTGAACTACAAAACCATTAGAAGATATTATATAATTCTTTTTTAACGAAACAGGCACCTGTAAAGCAGAAAAACTTCCATTACCTGTAAGTTGTATTGTATTTTTACGAAGTTCAAGTTTTTTTTCTGCAAACAACACATTTGAAAATACACAGCTTTCAAATGGTTTTGCATTCATGTAATTTTTCATGTCTTTATCATCAAGCAGATGTTCAACAAGGATGCCTCTGCTGTAATTATCATTACAAGAATCGAACTGCTTAATTCTGGAAAGACTTGAAGCATAATCAGAACCAGAATTGAATAAATCAAGTTCACAAATCTGCCCTGAAATACGCGATATTACAGCATGAAATTTTTCCATTTGACAGACATATTCGTTTAAACCATCGCTATTATAATCATAGCTGGTAACAGATTCTGGAGTTTTCTGGCTGTCACGAATCAGTTTTTCGGCTTCATTCAAAATTCTATATGCTGCCTGCTGTTTGCTTTGCAAAGCTGGCACACCGTAAGGAAGTTCAACAAAATTATAACCAGCCTGCGATTCCCAAAGTTTTTCCTGAGCAGCTTTCTTACGCATTTTGTCGCCACCATGGCATTGCGAAATAAGCATGCTTACATACATCATTCGCTCATATAAATGATTATTCTGCCGATAAGTATTAAGGAAATCGCGTATTGTAATTGGAAATCTTGTCTTATTTTCACACTTCTCGTAAATCTTACGTGCCCATTGAGCTATATCCCAGTCCATTCCCGAAGGAATATATGCAGGAATAAACTTTCTAGCTGTCTTTAAATACAGCTGTGGTAAAGTAAAATGTACATCTTCCGTTGTATCAGCAATACTGAAAGCTTCTTCAATCGAAGAAAAAGCTTTTGACTTTATCAGTTCTGGAAATTTTTCTGGAGAAAGTGCTATTGTAACAACAGGATCAAAATCTTTATTATCAGCATCTTCAAGATCTTTACGTACAACCTTTTTTATACGTGCAATCCACATTTCTCCAGTTTCATCTTCTTCTGGAAGAAAAGTTTTATAGATAGGTAAAATTTTTATTGCCTTTCCATGTTCACTGGTAATAACAGGGAAAAAACCTTTTGCAGTTGAAGGAATAAGAGTGCTATCAAGATTAACATATTCCATGCCGCAGGATTGAAAAGGTGTAATTAAAGAAGGCTCCCATATACTTCCATATACAGTCATGCCTCTAGGACGTTTTCCAATAGTAGAACGCAGTTTTGCATTCATCTTCTCAATCTGCCCGCTACGATCTACAGGAAAAAGCAAAGGAAAGATGGGATCATAAAAACCGCCACCTATAATTTCAACTTGATTTCTGCTTGTAAGTTCTTTCAGCATTTCAAGCATTTCAGGATGTTTATCTTCAAGAAATTCAATCTGAGAACCTGAAAATGACATAGAAACAAGAAATTTAGGGTGCTTATACAAATAAGAAGCAAGAGGCTTATATAGAGCATCATACTGCTTTTCGCGCAAAGATTCCGAGAGACAATTATTATCAGATGATACTTCCAGACAAATTTGTAATACACTCATATTTTGTTACATTTCGTTTCGTCTTTTGTTATAGAATATAGTATACCACTTCGACCAAAATTGAAAGACTTTTTTGTTTTTAAGCGATAATTTTGGAGCTTTTTCTTTTAAATTATAAGCTTCCCCATACAACATTAAAAACTGAGACTCATAGTCTTCTGGTATAGAGGAATCTTCGACCTCTATAGAATCTATAACAGGAACGGAGACCAAAAGTTCCTTGTCATCTGTAAATTCATCTTTTGACAGCAATGGATTTGAAGTATTAATATTCTGGGTCTTCAATGACGGCAAAAACAAAAAAAACAAGAAACAGAATACTGCGGAAGCACTAATTATAAGCAACAGCATAAAAAAAACAGAGAGCACCATTAAAAACCTCCTCTATGAAGCCAAGAAACATTCCATGCAAGCAAAATAATCAGAATTACAGCAATACTGATAATGACAAGCATAGGCTTTTTTGAAATTCTTCTTCGTACTGCATACAAAATAAAAAAGAAAATAAAAAAAGAAAGACCACACAAAAGGGCAATAACAAAACATTCAAAGACAGAACAAGATTCATTAACACTCAGCAAAATTGCAAGAATGGAAACCGCATATTCAGGTGTACTTTTTTTTGTTGTTACGCGTATTATTGATTCAATAAATATAGACAAAATTGAATATATAATAACAGCAGCAAAAGGATACAATTCTGCAAGACCGACAGGAACAAGAATATTGTCTGCCACAAGATATGTAAGAACTGCACTAACACTGATAGTAACAAGCATCTTAACAAAGCTGCTTATAATACGCCTTGGATGATTACTAAGAGGAAGTGTTCTGTTCATTCCAATACCATACATCAATATGGCAGAAGTATAGATAATATAATAAGCGATATTACTTAACATCTGATACAGCTCCTGCAATTTTCATATTCTGATCTGCATAAGAAATAAAATACAAAACCAGTCCACATAGCAATACGGCACCTGGTGTAGAAGCCCAGAATGTACCGACAGAAATTTTTTCTGCAGAGGATGATGAAAAAAGAACAAATTGAACAAGTCCTGTTCTGGATGGAAATGAAATTGTTCCGTATCCGAAAATATCCCTAAACAATGAAATACATAAGGCAAATAAAGAAAAACCTCCGCAATACCTTATATTTTGAATTAAATCAGCAGTAATAGATGGAGCATTTGGTCTGTAAAGCCGCATTACAAAAAAAGATGCTACTGCAGGAATGTATATTACAAAACCTACAGTCAATGCCATTACAGGAGAATACATAATGAGAATTTGCTTAAAAAAAATACTTTCACTAATAAGGAACACCGCTGTCAAAACCGACAATAAACTTTCTAATGATATTTTATAGACAAGGTTCTGAAACAATGTCATAAAAATCATTGAAGCATACATAACTATAACAAGCACAATTCCATAAGCGAAACGTCCAGGAAAAGGAACCAGCATGGAAAGAGATGCCATAAGATATACTGATAAAGTATTTTGTTTCATATCTAAAAATCCTTATTAGAAAGAATTACAGGGATGCGCTTAGCCCAGTAAGAAATCTGAGAATAACGGGCGTTATTCTCCACAGTTGATGCTATACGTTTATTCAGTGTAACAAAGCAGACAAATTCAGCTTCGTCAGCACCATCTTTATATGTATATACAGCAGGAACAGGTCCAAAAATTGTCTGTACACGGATAATCACAGCATGATATGAAGAATTATCATTCTTTTTAGAAAGCTTATATGCTGCACAGCTTACAGAGAAAGGAGTTGAAATCGGCTCAAAATCCTTTACTTCATATTCAGGCTGCTGTTCATATACGGAAACAAGCTGGGCTTTTAAACCTTTCTTCCAAGAATTTCGGCTAATAATTGTTGAACACAGCAAAATAATAAACAACAGAAAAAGTATTCCTGCAACTATACCATATTGTACCAGCTGTTTCCTAAAAGCTGGATCAAGCTGAATTTTTGTTTCTATTTCAGAATCATTTAAAACATCCATAATTAATTACTCACCTTCCTTAAAAAAACGCACGCGTGGCAATAGATACTTATGTACATTTTTCTTTATACGTCTACGTTCAACAACTTCAATAGCAAGAGAAAACATATTCATTACAAGAATCATAAATATGCATCCAACAGAAGACAAACCGTAACCTACAATAAGGTAACAAACAATGCCAGCTCCTACTCCATACACAATCTTTCCTGTTATTGCGGATGGTACAGTTCCAAACCACTGCAATATAAACAAAGTAGAAAACAAAACCCCACTAGTAAGCATGGCAAGAAAAATGTCACCATAAAGAACTTCTACTCCAAATAAAAATGGGGGAACAAAATGAATTAAAAATGCATACACAACCAAAAATACAGCAGGAATGAGAATATCTATCATTTCAAAAGAAAAAAGAATAAGAGATGATATCAGTGTAATAAAATTAAATCTAAATGCAGGAATAGCGGAACCTGTATCCCAAAACAAAGAAACATAACCGTTTGGAATGCGGACTCCTGCAACCTTAAACAAAGTACGGTTTAAATAAGCTGTTACAGCATCATCATTTACATGAATAGGTACAGTTCCATTCTGAATCAAAGAAAGAGAGGCATTTTTTGACTGTAAATCTCCTACCGTAACAACAGTTGAAGGAAAATTTGTAGCTCCTAAAAAATAACACACAGCAACAGTTATTGCCACAACATTTATCCATGACTCTGCAACACCACCAAAGGCATATTTGCATACAAGGAATGTAGCAAGTGTAATAAAGAATACAGCCATAGGAGAATAAACAGATGGTAAAAAGAAACCAACTAAGATTCCCTGAATAATAGAAATTATCCATGAAAACTTGAATGTCTTTTTTACCAATGAGTTAAGACCTTCTGCAACAAGGGAAGCAATTATTGCAGAAATAATAATTCCTACAGAAGCATAGCTCTTTGTAAGAAAAAGCATTACAAGCTGAGGAACAAGCATAATAAGCAAAAAGACACTGATAGTCTGCATTGATGGTGATATATAAATAAAAGGACGCAAAGATACTTTAGTTTTCATTTTTTTCCTCCCGTATAAAATGGATAATCTGACTTAGCGGTATTCGAGAAGGACAAACACTATTACATAAACCACACTGAGAACATAATTGCATTGCAGCGGCCAAAGATGCATCAATACCTTCTTTATACAAAACAGGGTAAGACATAAGATCTGGATACAGCTGTTCAGGACAGATACGGCGACATTTGCCACACCGAATACATGGTGCGTAAGCCTGATTGTACAACTTTGATTTAGGAACAAACATTACAGACTTAACAGATTTTGTTATAGGGACTTCGGAGTCATCAACTTCAGTACCCACAATCATACCGTTCAGAACAATTTTTGCAGGCATTGCATTAAAGCCACCACACTGCACAGCTAGATTTTCAACAGAAGTTCCAATTTTTACCCTAAATACCCCAGAAGAAGTAAGACTTTCACCTGAAACATGAATAAACCTTTCTGTTACAGGTTTACCAAGAACAACAGCTTCATAAACAGAATAAAGCGTTTCTGGATCAACAAAGATAGACTTTGCATTAATATCTTCAAAAAGTCCCATCTGTGTGTTTTTTGCAAATTTCTTTACCAAAGGTATTATTGTCTGAACAAAACCGCATGGATATTTTTTAGTATCCACATCAACATTAAGTACGGCATAATCACGAACAACATCATTGTTTATTGTTACGCCACCTTTCTTAGGTAAAAGGAAAATAATTCCATGAGCTTTCAAAACCCTTGCAATAATTGCAGCACCTTCTAGAACTTCCCTTGTAAAGCAACTTGCGACAAAATAATCCGTCATGCGACTAGGATCTTCATCATACATTCGTACAACAAGATATCTTCCATTTTTAATCTTGCAAGTCAGAATCTGCTCTACCAGAGATTGTTCACCGTTAAAAGTGTTTACAACTCCTTTAGAAAGCATCAGTTTAAGAATTTCTTCATCAGAATATAACTTCCAGTCTACAGGAACAAATTTCTTTCCGGTATATGAAAATGAACCAGAAAATTTTATTTTTACAGCTTCTCCAATTCTACCATCTGGCAACATACAGTGAAGTTCTTCAACAACAGTTCCAGGCAAAGGTGAATTAATGGCAGAATCAACATGATTATCAGCCTTTACGGGAACAGCAAGAAGCTGACCTTCCCTAACCGTATCGTCAACACTTATTACACACTTATATTTGTTATGTGAAATATGGTTGACTGGAACTACGACACTCTGCGGTAAAAAAGCATTTACCGATTCAGAGAAATCTTTTTCATCCACTTTTACAAAATTAGCTATAGATTTCATATTCTACGTTCCACCCCATAGTAGTATGATAAAGACAAAGTTAAAGGCACAATAAGTGCCACAAGAAGCATTATAAGATTAAAAACATCACTGCCAGACTGTACAGGCTGCTTTGAAAGCGAGTATGCAACAGAACTGTTATGATCCTGTAATTTCATCAACAGTTCAACCGCAGGATAATCAAGAGTTTCCAAATCTTTTTCTAGCTGTTTTTTAAAATCATTATTAAAAGTATATACGGCAGCATCTTCTTCCTGAATACTATTTTCTTTCTGTACAAAATCACTGAAATGTATGCTTGCTCCTTCTGGAACAGTCTCCGGATACTCATAATTAACAGAACGATAAGGATATGTAATTGTATTCCATGCCCATACGAAATAGTTATTTATGCCTGGCAGAAAAACAGAATTTTCATTTGATTCTTTATTAGTAACAGGTACAGGTAATTCAATACCAGCTATATTAGTCTTAGGTAAAAACTTTGCAGAAAACAAAAATGAAAGAATAAGTATTAAAACAGGAATAGACATAAACAGCATAGCTTTCATATTTTTATTATTAACAACCGAAACCTGATAGGCACTGAAAATCAAAGAATAATTAAAAGCACTCTGACGATCATTCTGCAAAGAAGCTTCTTTTAAAATACAAATACTGGCAAAACTTGCACACAATGCTGCAAGAGTAAGTAATATACAACGTTGAGATATACCACATAAAATTATGACAGAAGAGACAAGAAGAACATCAATCTCTACATTTCTTAGAATTGCTCGAATATCTGATTTTCTACCCCACATCTTATTTGCAAGATACAATGCGAATAAAAACAGACAACTTCCTGCTGCAACAGTATAAAACGGCATAGAAAGCGACAGCACTACAAGAAAAAATGCAGGCAGAAAAAAATATCTTTTTTTAACAGAAGCAAGTCCAAGTATAACATACACAGCAGCAGTTATAACAGGAACAATATAAGGAAAAACGGAATCAGAGTCTAAACCTGCTCTTACATGCCAGTTTTTCATAATAGTTTTCAGAGCATTACCAGCTTGATGCTCATAACGGTCAGGAATGTAAAATAAAGCAAAAGAAGATGATTTATCAGTAAAATAACCTAAGCGACGTTCCAAGTAAGAATTATAATCTTTTTGAAAAGGTGAAA
>CAMVEQ010000128.1:0-8217 GCA_947166545.1 uncultured Treponema sp.
TATCAGCCGATGCAGTTTGAAGATTCTATGGAAAAGGATGAAGATTTATTTAATAGTCTTGCTGATTTAAAGAGTGAGCTTAAACAGACTATAGAGAAGGATACATCTGATATAGAAAAAGCAAAACAATTATGTACAAATATGAAGAAAGCAGTCTCTGAAGTATTTGGACATAAACTTTCTACAAATACAAATATATCTGAAGATAAGCCTGAAGTTTCTATTACTGCACCTGCTGTCCGTTATTGTAATAATTGTGGAAATGAAAATAAACTAGGTGCAAAATTTTGTCGGATTTGTGGGAGAACTTTTTTGTAATTATGACAAAGCAATTGCAAGAGTTGATAAACATTCTTTATCAGATTATTGAAATAAAGAAAATAGAGTCAAAACAGCTTCTTTTTAGGAGTACAAATACTATGAAATGCATTAAATGTGGTGTTTTATTACCAAAAGGTTCGAAATTTTGCGATGAATGTGGAACTCAGCAGGTTCGAGATAGAAAATGTAAATGTGGAAGAATCATAGAAGATGATTTTAAATTTTGTCCCGAATGTGGAATAAGCTTTTCAAATGAAAAAGCAGCTGACAAAAAGGAAAATGAAAGGAAAATCAATGAAGCCCGTCTAGAAGGTATAAAGCAAGCTTTTTCATTTTTGAGAAATTGTGGAATGGATTTAGATGATGGTTCTTATTGCGATGATGTACCATTATTAATTCAAGCAAGTGATAACTCTGAAACAGAGATTGTTGAGGCTTTATTATCCGAAGGTGCTGATGTTGATGTTCAAGATGAAGATGAAAATACAGCGCTTCATAAAGCTTGTGAGAACGGAAATAAAGATATTGTAAAAATCCTTCTTGAACATCATGCGTACACAGATTTAGAAAATGATTATGACGAAACACCGCTTTCCATTGCTCGTGATAAAGGAAATCGGTATATAGTTGGATTATTGCATAAAAGTGGTGCAATAGATGACGATGATGATTGATTAAGTTTTCTAGGAGATGAATATGTTCCCAAAATCCAATTCTGTAGTTCCCCCTCAACCCGGCACACCGATTCCATACATCTGCCAGGAATGCGGAGAGCATTTCTCAAAAAAGAAAGGTCTTTTTCCAACTCCTGTAAAATGTCCTAAGTGCGGTAGCAGGAAATGTATCTCACCTGTAAGATGGTAATTTTGTAATGGATAAAAAAATGGCAAACTCAGATTCAAAAGTTCAAACTCAATCAGCACCTTCTCCCATTCCAACTCTAGACCAGATAAAACGCCTTAAATCTCTGCAAGACGTCGACCCCGGTATCTTTTCGCTCGCAGTATTTTCTACGCTAGAGGCTTATTTTCGAGAAAAACTTGGTAACTCTATCGATAACACAACAGAGTTTTATGAGCTTGTGAATGAATACTGTGATCGCTACTTTTTTATTGTTCCTAGTCCAGTCGGATATCAGCTTTTACGTAATATTCAGAACAATCAGAAGAATACAAATCAAGTGCGTCATCATTTTAAGAATCTTTCTGTAGAAGAAGCTAATAATGCGGCTTTTCTTCTTTCGCAATTTGCAAATATTTTTCATCTGCCAAATCTTACTCAAATAAATCAACTGGCGGCAAATTTGAAAATCTGGGATTCTAGAAAATCTCCTGTAGAAACAGCAAAGGAACTTGAAGAGGCAAATCAGGATTTAAAACGACTTGCTTTGTCTAATACTGATATGGCACAAAAGATTGAAGAACTTAATTCAATTAAAAAGGAACTTGAAGTCGTTTCTGCAAAACTTAGAATTCTTGAATATGATTATGAACGGCAGTTTGCAAAAAGACGTAAAAACAAACAAATACTTCAGAGTCAAATTGAAGAACTTGATGATGAAGAAGACTACATTAACAATATTTCTAAAAAGAAAAATCTTGAACATGTTTCTGCTAAACTTAGGACTCTTGAACTGGATTATGAACTACAGATTACAAAAATAAGTAAAACTAAAAATGAACTCCAGACCAAAATTGAAGAACTTTCTGATGCAGAAAGCTATATCAACAATCTTTTTCGTCTGACTTGTTACACTCGTACCCGTTATTATTATGAACAGTCACTTTTTAATCTTACTCCTCAGCAACAGGCAATTATTGATCAAGTAGATTTTTCTCACGATTTTCTTATAAAAGGGAGCGCAGGAACTGGAAAAACTCTTGTGCTTCTTAAAACGCTGGAAAAACTGATCCAACAAAATAAACAAAGTTTTTTCAATGGTGAAACATCAATCAAGCTGGTTACTTTTAAGTCTACTCTTGAAAAATATAACAAATATATTGCGTCTTTTTTGAATATTGAAAATCCGCTTGAAGAAAAAATAATCGGTACTTCCAAAGATTATGTTAATAAAATTTTGAGGGCTGCATTTCCTGATATCATACCGTCTAGCAAGGGGTATTCACTTCTAATATGGGAGGAAATTGATAAAGAAAATCCTCTTGGCCCTAATATTTGGAGAGAACTTGATAGTTTTATCTTACCAAACTTTGTAACAGAAAAAGAATACTGTGAAGAAAAAATCAGTCGTGTCGGAATGAAAAAAATAAAGAACTCCGACGAACGTAAGTCAATTTGGGATTATATAGAAAGTATTTTTACTGGATGGGATAAAGAAAATATACAATATACTGAATATGTATGTTATAAACTTATCCAAAAAATAGAAAATGGAGAATACAAGATTCCAGAAAAATTGAAAACAGATTATCTTCTTGTAGATGATGCACAGGATTTGAGTGCGACAACTTTACGTCTTATGCGTGCAACAGTTCGCAAGAGCATGATTCTTACTTATGATAAAGAACAAGCTGTTTTTCAGCCAAATTGTATATGGAACCGAGCTGGAATTGATATAAGCAGAAATTTAGTAAATCTTAATATCAATTTTCGAAGCACAAATCAGATAAACGAAGTTGCAGAAAAATATCGGGCGACGATAAAAGACGCAGATAAAAAGAATCGACCTGAAACATTCCGTCTTGGACCACCTGTAGAGCTTCACGAAAATAAAAATCAGGATGATTCTTTTGCACAGATGATTTCGACTGTAAGAATGTGCATCAATTCTCTCAATTATAAACCAGAAGATATTTGTATTATTGCATCATGTTATGGGGATTTGAGCGAGTTAAGCGAAAAACTGAAAAATGAGCTGAATTTGGATAGTGCTTATGTAGATGATTCAGAATTTGATTTTTCAGATGAAGGAATTATTAGGCTCGCTAGAACTCAAGATTGCAAAGGATTGGATTTTCCTATTGTTCTTTTTTATTTGAATGATTTTGTACCTTTTTCCCAATTTGGTATAAAACAGTTTGATAATGCCACAATAGATAAAATGAACCGCAATATGATTTATACGACAATTACACGAAGTATAGAAATGCTTCATGTCTTTACGCTGGAAGATTCTACTGCGGCTCCTATAAATGATTTGAAAGTAATTCTGAAAACTGAAATGAAATAAACTCATAAATAAATATTATTCCTTGGAGGTACAAAAATGATAGATATTACAAAACTCACTGAATATATAGAAGAAAACTTTGTTGATGAAGAATCGACCGAAGAAAAAAGAAAAAATATGTTTTCTTTAACTTCAAATCCTCTTCTTGATTTTGCAAGAAAAATATCTGGGCAAGGAAATGCAAGACCGTTCAGTGGAATGAGTCCATTGAAACATCCTGGTTTTAAGAATATTGAGAAGAAGCTTAAAACTCCAGGTTCTGAAGATTTCATTTCGCGTCTGATTTTTTATATCAATGAAAAAAATATGACTCATCCTCAGGTTTATACTGCTGCAGGAATGACACCTGATTGTTTTTCGAAAATTATGAGCGGTAAGACAAAGACTCCTAAAAAGGAAACTATTGTTTCTATTGCTCTCGCATTGAAACTGAATTACGACGAAGCTATTGATTTGCTTTCAAGTGCGGGGCAAACTCTTTGTGGCTTTAAGCAGGATGTTATTTTTGAATTCTGTTTCAAAACCGGCCCATATACTATAGATGAAGTAAATGAGGCTCTGGTGCATTTTCATTTTGAACCGATTGGTGGAAGACAATAAAAATTCTTCTAGAAAAAGCTAGCCCAAGGTGTATTTTTCACCTTGGGCCTTTTGTTAGTTTTTCTGCTTATGAACAACTACTCGACTTTTTTGGGGGGTAAAAAAAGGTTTATTTACTATAAGAATAGTTCCTCTATCTTTTCGTCCCAAAACAATTTTCCAGCCAGTTAGAACTAACTTCTTGCCAGAATGTTCTTCCGCCATTTTCTTAGCTTCATCGATGTTCTTAGCAATGCAGCGTAAGTCTGTTTTTTCATCGAGGGAAAAAGTTGCCTCTACAGATTCTTTTCTAAAAATCAAAGTCGTGCTCCTGAAATTTTTCTACGGATTCATCAAGGATATCGCAGATTTTTTCTGAGGTGTCCTGAATCACATCTCCAACGAAAGAAAGTGCCTCAATAACTTTTTCTGGGAAATCTGATAAGCCTGGGTCAGAATCTTCATCAGAGTCGTCATCAAAATCTTCTGATTCATCATTTGATGTTTCTTCAGATTCTTCTTCACCATCATCCTCGCTTGCAATATCTCCATGCAAACGCATTTCTTCAATTAGCGAAGTTGCCTGTTCAACAGTAATTTCAAGAGCCTCTGCCAAAGCTTCTGGTTCTTCATTACCGCTTGAAGCAACAAATTCAAAAGCCTTATCATACAGCTCTGATTTTTCAGGTTTTCCTAAGATTGCAGAAATGCCTGCAAAAAGCTTTCCAGAAGTTTCAGACATTGCTTCCAAAGGATTTTCTTTAATTGCCTTATCACGCTCAACAAGTTTTTCTGCAATATCCAGTGGAATGTCAAATTCATCTGCCACTTCCTGAGCATCTTCTGAATTAAGATAAAGCATTTCCAGAAGGGATGTATCTCCATTTCTTCTGTAAAGATTCATAACAAGTCTGTTGCTCTTATCAAATCCTTTGCGGATTTCCTTAAGTTTCTTTTCACTGATAGCCATAAGCGTATCTCCTTTTATTTTTTTGTATTTCAGGATTTTTCTCCAGACAGATACTTTCCTGAAACACCTTTTATGCCAGTTCTTCAAAATCTTCCTGATAATAAGGATCCATGTCTGGGAAATACAAATTTTCAATTTCGCTCATCTCATCGCTGATTTTTTCAATGGTGACTTCTTCCTCGGGAAGCGATTGAATATATAAGAGTTCGTTGTAATGCTTTAAAAGATTGTGTAGAGTTTCATCTTCAGAAAGAGTTGAAAGATTTTTCTTATTGACATATCTACAAACTGTGTATTCGCAATCCCGAACAGCGGTAGATAGCAGATGATATTTTTCTTTATATTCTCTTCCTGATTTTCCAAAATGGGTCCGGAATATAAATTTAAGTTTATGAATGCGTAAATACATTTTCGAATAGAAAAAGTCCGGATCCCTAAAATAAAGGATAAGAAGAGCAAGCATAATTAATGCATTCAAAAAAAGTGCAGTGCAGATTGAACTATTCATCATATCAAATCCTCCAGTTCATCTTTAAGACAGCCAACAAGTAAGACTCCGGCTGCAAGAAGTCCCAATCCTCCAACTTTACTTACAAACTGTTCTACCTGCGAAGAACGTTTTTCCCCGTAACGGCACCAGTTTGCAAAATGTTCGCAGTTGTTCCAGGGGAGTGCATATTTTCCCTTTTCTGTTCCAACTGCACCTAAAGCACGCATTACAGTTTCCTTACGGCTGTAAGATTCACAACAGCGTGTTTCAATCTGGATTTCATCATTCTTGCGGAAGTTTTCGAGACTTGTCTTTCTGATGCAGGCACGCTTTGCAGAAAGCTCAAATCCTTCTCCTCCTGAAAAATGAACCACAGTGTCATTACCAACGTAAACGCCGTAATGCTTGTAAATGCCTCGGTTCACGGAAAGTACGTCACCAGGCATCGGTTTGTTTTCGATTCTGTTCATGGTTATAAGATAATGGGGAATTGTTAAAAAGGCTTATCTTGGCAGGCTATATTTAAAGTGGTATTAAATGGAACAAAAGCTGTTTTTGCATAGATATTATCCTCTAAGAAACTATCTTAGGAGGAATAGTTTATGAACCAAATCAATTCATTAATTATTGAAGGAAACCTTGTTCGTATTCCTGAAATCAAAGAAACAGCGAACCATTCAAAACTTGCAACATTCAGTATGGCTGTAAACCGCTACTACAAGAAATCAGATGAAACTTTTGAACAGGAAGTTTCCTATTTTGATGTAAATGCATGGGGAAGTCTTGCTGAGACTGTTGAAAAGAAAGCTTCAAAAGGAATTGGCTGTCGTGTTGTGGGTAGACTCAAACAGGACAGATGGAAGGATTCTGAGGGAAGACTGCAAAGTAAAGTTTGCATTGTTGCAGAGCATGTAGAGTTTATGAAGAGCTCTTCTGTCTCTGAAAAAACTGACGAATCTACACAAGACAATCAAATTGTTACAGAAAACTCGAATTCAAACAAAACTTGCAAGTTCGATAAATCTGAACTGTTCGGTACTCAGAAGGCAGAAAATACTGAAGTAGATTTACCTAAAGCAGCAAACTTTGACATATTCTAATGAGGTGAAGTATGACAATTACAAATAAACTAAACTTACCTTTTGGACTTGTTAAGGCCGTTTCACCAGAACCTCACAACAAGCCTGGTGAAATCTCCGCTACAACGCTGATTCAAGGAACCAAGCAGGTAATTCTTACCCAACGACATTGGGACGAACTTGAAGATGACGTTTCTGAGCGAATATGGGCTGTATTTGGCACCGCTGTCCATGCCCTTTTAGAAACAGAAGGAGAAAATGATTTTACAGAAATTGAAGTAAAACAATCTGTTTCGGATATTACCGTTACAGGGCGCATTGATAACTATGATATGTCCACAGGTACTATCTGCGATTACAAAAATACTTCAGTTTATAAAATCAAAGCAAGCTGGCAGAAAGATGTTAATGGTAAATCGTATGGCTTTCCGGAGTGGCGTATGCAGGGCCTTATCTATGCATGGTTGTTGCAAAAAAATGGATTACCTGCAAAGAAATGTCGCTTCATAGCCTTACTAAAAGACCATTCAAAAACTGAAGCAGAGCGAGACCATACTTATCCGCAGTCGCCTGTGTATGTTTACGAGTTTGAGGTTACAAAAGAAGCGCTGGAAGAAATTGAAAGTTTTATAAGAAAAAAGGTCTTCCAATATGAACTTTTCACATCGAGCGAGGATGACATAATTCCAGAATGTACCGTAGAGGAACGCTGGCAGAAGAAAGATGTTTACGCAGTAAGAAAAGAAGGCCGAAAATCTGCTGTAAAACTATTCGAAACACAGAAAGAGGCAGAAGAAAAAATAACAGAGCTAGGCAAAGGCCATTATCTAGAAATCCGAAAAGGTGAATCAATGAAATGTAAAAATTACTGTCTATGCTCAAAGTTCTGTAATTTCTGTAAGGAAAATCTCGTCAGCAATGATATGGCTGATGATGTGGCAAAAGCAGCTTAATCATAAGGAGAAAACGGATATGGATTTAAGCAAATTAAAAGAACCGTTCAGACTGGAAGATATTGAATGGCGACTCCAACAGTGCGGTGAGTCAAAAGACGGCCGTATCTGGGGAAAATGTCTTGCATACATAACTTCTAGGGCTGTTCAAGAACGTCTCGATGAAGTATGTGGAGTGGATGGCTGGAAAAGTGAAATAAGAAAAGATGGAAACGCTTATCTTTGTACACTTTCCATCAAAGTGACGCATGAAGATGGAAGCATTGAATGGATTTCAAGAACTGATGGTGCCGATTCTACGGATATAGAGTCTGTGAAAGGCGGAATTTCTGGAGCGATAAAACGTGCTGCTGTTCAGTTTGGAATTGGTCGTTATCTTTATGACCTTGAAGAAGGCTGGATAACGGTCTGCGAAAACGGCAGATATTTTGGAAAAACAAAAAACGATAAGTCTTTCAAATGGAATCCTCCTACACTTCCTGAATGGGCACTGCCGAAAGATGAAAACTCTTTTCCAGAAAAAGTTGAGAAAATGGATGTTCAAACGGTTGATTCTTTACCTAAGACTCATTCTTCTTCAAAAGGTAAAACGACAACAAAAGAAGAAAATCTCAAGGAAATGGGAAATACCGTTA
>CAMVEQ010000129.1:0-8182 GCA_947166545.1 uncultured Treponema sp.
CCTTTACCTGTAAATCAATGTCTACACGGTAAGGAAAAATCTTTCTGCATTCCTTTATTGACTCAACACGGATGGTTTTTATCATTGAAGCTCCACTGCCAATTACAATGCCTTTCTGACTTTCGCGTTCAACACACAAAACGGCACGTGCCTTCATAAGATTAGGCTTTACCATGTTCAGCTGTTCAATTTTTACATAGATTGCATGTGGCAGTTCCTGTTCAAGTCTGTTTATTGCCTGTTCACGTATTATTTCTGCAATGCGGAAATCTACTTCCTGATCTGTGTAGAATTCTTCTGGGTACAGGTGGGGGGCTTCTGGAGCAATGTCATAAAGTGCTTTTAGTACGTTATTTACGTTTACGTCGTCTTTTGCACTCATTTCGACAATGCGGGACTCTGGAAAATCTTTGAAGGTGCTGAATATAAATTCTTTTGCGTCAGCAGGTTTTGCACCGTTGTCTTCTATTTTGTTTATTGCAATGACAAGTTTGTCTTTATACGGTGCTGCCATGGAAGCAATCATTTCTTCTTCTGAGCCATGCTCGCGGGTAGCGTCAAGGATGTAGAGGATGGCATCACTGTCTTTCATTTGATCGCTTGCAATCTGTGTAAGCTTTATGTTCAGCTTTTTTTCGCTTTCATGAAGACCTGGTGTGTCTACAAAAACAAGCTGTCCCAAAGATGTGTTTACAATGCCCCTGATGGCATTGCGGGTTGTTTGTGGAACTGATGAGACTATGCTTATTTTTTCACCGCTGGCGGTGTTTAAAAATGTTGACTTACCTACAGATGGTCGTCCTATGATTGAAACCAAAGCTGTCTTTGGTCCGACTGGAGGCAGTTCGTCCTGTTCTTGCTCTATATTCATGAGTCTTATTATAGAACAGAAATGCTATTCCGTTCAACACTACCGCAAATGCAGGTTCTTTATTATCATTGCACATTCATTTACGCCGTCCATGGCACTACTTACAATGCCGCCTGCATAGCCAGCACCTTCGCCTGCTGGGTACAGGTTTTTAATTGCCGTACATTCTCCTGTTTCTTTGTTGCGTAATATTCTTACAGGTGTGCTTGTTCTTGTTTCGCTTGCAATGAGAAGAGCTTCGGGACAAACAAAACCTTTCATGCTTCTGTTAAAATAATTGAAGGCAGATGCAAGCCTTTCTGTTATTTGCGCTGGAAGGCATTCTCGTAAATCCCTGCTTACAATGCCAGGTGTGTAGCTTGTCTTTGGAAGATTAGGACTCATCTTTTTTGCAATAAAATCCTGCATAAGCTGTGCTGGGGCTTGCTGACCGTTACCACATTTAAACGTATTTCTTTCTATATAAGTGCGCCACACAAGACCATTGAGGGCTGGGGTTATGGGGCTTGCAAATTCTGTAGGAATGTCTTCTGGGCGTGTTTCTACAACAATTGCGGCATTGCTCCACTGGCTGTTACGTCCTGCCGCAGACATGCCGTTTACTACAATTTCCTCTGGACCTGTTGCACTTGGCACAACAAAACCGCCTGGGCACATGCAGAAGCTATATACTCCGCGACTGTCCTGCTGGCTTGTAAGGCGGTATTCTGCCGCTCCAAGATGCTCGTCTCTTTTTCCGTGATACTGAATTTCATCTATAATGTGGCGGGGATGTTCCACTCGCACGCCCACCGCAAAAGTCTTTGCTTCAAGGGCGGCAGGTGTTATCTTTGCAATCATTTCGTAAATGTCTGTTGCGGAATGTCCTGTTGCTAAAAGAACAGCATCCGCCATAAACTCTTTTTCTTCGCCAGTCTTTGTGTTTTTTGTTTTAACGCCCTTTACTGTAATGTTTGTATTGCCATTTGCAGTACTGCAAGCGACATCTGTTATAAAGTCCGTACAGCGTGTGTCAAAGTAAAGTTCCGCACCAAGCTCTTTAAGTTTTGCGTTCATGGCATTTATGATGGCAGGCAGTTTGTCTGTGCCAATGTGAGGGTGTGCATCTGTAAGAATCTTTTTATCTGCCCCAAAGTGTGCGAATATCCTTAATATTGAAGAAATGTCGCCACGCTTGTTGCTTCTGGTGTAAAGCTTGCCATCGCTAAAGGTTCCAGCTCCTCCTTCTCCAAAGCAGTAATTGGAATCTTCATCTACCGTGCCTTTGGTGCTAATGGCTGCAATGTCTTTGCGTCTTTGCCCTGTAACACTGCCGCGTTCAATGATTATTGGCTGAATGCCCTGCTCCAAAAGCGTGAAGGCTCCAAAAAGCCCTGCTGGTCCTGAGCCGATTATGATTACTTTCTTAGTTCCGTCTGCATGCTTCCATTGCGGAACTCTGTTTTGTGTGTCTTCTGGTTTTTCGCCTATGTAAACTTTGTAGCGAAGTACAAGTTTTACTGAATTGTGACGTGCGTCTATGGATTTTTTTACGAATACGGCTGTAAAGTCTGAACCGTCTGGGGCGATTTTTATGCTTTTTGCTCTAAGAGCTTTTGAAATTTCCTGTTTTATGAAGTTAAAATCCTTTTCTTTATTTGGCTGAACTGTAACTGTAATGTCTGTAATCATAGGGTACATTATATATAGTGTAGGCATTTTTTTCTATTGCAAAGCTGTTGTTTTTTGTTTGCTTTTTGGCTAAATGCATGTGATAATTAAATTTAATGCAGCAATAGGAGATGTTTTGTTTATGAAAAAAAAGTCTTTAAGTCTTGTCGTTTATCTTATTCTTATGATTGGTTTGGGCTTTGCAACACTGACAGTCTTGCAGGTTGTTTTACTTTCCCGAATGGCACGCACAAATTCCCGTACAGACCACATTGAAAGTTACACACGTCTTGCAGGTGCAATGGAATTGGCATTGGAAAATACTGTAGAAGGCTATTTTAAAGACCTGCAGGTATATGTAGGTGCTGACGTTATGAAGGATGGAGACCTTGATTCTGTATCCAAGTGGCTTGCAAGCCATGAAAAAATCAGGGCAGCAGAATTTGACTACATTCTTATTGCAGGGCCAGACGGACATGCCTATACCGACCTTGGTAAGCGTACGGACATATCTGAACGAGATTACTTTAAGGCAATAATGCAGCAGGGCAAGGAACGCTTTGTTGATAATCCTGTAATTTCAAAGACTACGGGCGATAGGGTAATCCACATAACAACAGCTCTTAAAGACCGCAACGGCAAAACCTTTGCCATGGTTTCGGGCGTTATAAATGTTAATGTTCTTGTAAAGCCTGTAAAGGAAATGGAAATGCCAGACGGGGTATGGGTGTTCATGATGGATCAGCATGGTGATGTTATGTACCACACTGTTGCCATTGAAGATGCAAACTTTATTACAAACCCGGGAGAAGGTCATGAAGACCTTGGTGAATATTCAAAGAGAATGGCAGCTGGTGAGAGCGGTCATGTATTGATAAAATCTTACACAGGAAGTAAATATGACCTTATGGTCTACAGTGGCATAAAAGGAACGCCGTGGGCTTTGGGCTTTACCATTGCAGGAAATACTATTGAAGTTCTTGGAAACAAGATTGCCTTGGCTTCTGTTTCTTTTGGAATTGCCGTGCTTATTGCAATTCTTGTGCTTGGTGGCGTAATTCTTTATGTATCGCTCAAACCTCTTACTATTGTACGCGATACTATTACAGGAATTTCTACAGGAAATGCAGACCTTACAAAGCGTATTACGGTAAAATCCGAAAACGAAATTGGTCAGGTTGTTAGTGGATTTAATATGTTTGCTGAAAAGCTCCAGAGCATCATACGCGAAGTAAAATCTTCCAAGGATGAACTGGGGATTGCTGGTGAGGACATGTCGGCTTCGGCACAGGACACTGCAAGTGCCATTACTCAGATTATTGCCAACATTGACAGCTTTGGACATCAGATTGGTAATCAGAAAAAGAGTGTTGACCAGACAGCAGGGGCTGTAGATGAAATTTCTGCAAATATTGAGTCCCTTAATCAGATGATTGCAACCCAGTCTTCTGGTGTTGAGCAGGCAAGCTCTGCCGTAGAACAGATGATTGGTAATATAAATGCCGTTACAAATTCAATAGAAAAAATGAAAGACGCTTTCAACAGCTTGCAGTCACGTTCTCAGGAAGGCTTTGTTAAACTTGAGGCTGTTACCCAGAAAGTTTCTGCTATTGAAAGCCAGTCTGTAACCCTGAAAGATGCAAACTCAGCTATATCCAACATTGCGGAACAAACAAACCTGCTTGCTATGAATGCTGCAATTGAAGCTGCCCACGCTGGAGAAGCTGGTAAGGGATTTGCCGTTGTTGCTGACGAAATCCGTAAGCTTTCCGAAACTTCAAGCCAGCAGTCAACGCAGATAAGCAATCAGCTTAATCAGATTATGAATTCCATTGCAGATGTTGTTCATGCTTCAAGCGATGCAAGTGTTACATTCTCTAAGGTTTCACAGGAACTTTCTGGCACAGACCAGCTGGTAATGCATATTGGTACTGCCATGGAAGAACAGAACGAAGGTTCTAAGCAGATTGTAGAAGCCCTTAAGATGATGAATGACAGTACTCAGGAAGTTAAGGTTGCTTCTCTGGAAATGCATGAAGGCAATAAACTTATCCTTTCTGAAGTTCAGCAGTTGCAGGACGTTACGATTGCAATGAAGGCAAGCATGGATGAAATGCTTGCAGGTGCAAGAAAGATTAACGAAACAGGTGTTGCTCTAAAAGATGTTTCTGATAAGATGGGACGCTCTATTAATAAGATTGGAAGCCAAATAGACGAATTTAAGGTTTGATTTTAAAGTTTAATTTGGAAAATTTAAATTAAATTTGGAGAAATTTAAGAAATCGTGCTATAATGTCATTACGTATAAAAGGAGTACTTTTAAATGGCAGAAAAGAAAGATATTAAGATTGTTACCAAACTGGTAGCATTAATCGGTGGCGTCATTATTTTTAGTAGTGTAATTGTTGCTTTTATAGCCATTACGACGTTTGCCCGTAATCTAAGAAGACAGTCGGAGCAGGAAATTTCTGACACAGCGCACGGTACTGCACGTACGCTTGTTGACTGGATGATAACCCTTGACTTCGGTTCTGTAGTAACCGCAGATAGGGAAGATGTAAGAAATGCCATTCTTAATAATGACATTTCTGCTCTGGATGCAATGTCAAGATATTATAGCGATAATCTTGATTATGAGTTTATGGCATTTGTAGATAAAAATGGTAATATTCTTTCCGGTGACGGTGATGGTGTTTCTAAAGGTGCAAATATTGCTTCCGTTACAGCTGTAAAGAGAGCATTGAGCGGAGAAAATGCTAATACTTATGAGCCTATATTTGGTTCTTTACTTGCACAGGTTTCTGCACGTCCTGTTAAGAGTAATGGTTCTGTAATAGGAGCTTCTGTCTTTATATATGACCTTACGACCGATGATTTTACGTCCCTTGTAAAGGATAGTTATGGCTGTGAGTGTACCCTTTTCTTCGGGGACACCCGCGTTAAGTCTACCGTGAGTGGTGTTGAGGGCTCTAAGCTTGATAACAAGGAAATTGTAAACAAGGTCTTGAACAGAGGTGAGTCTTATGAGGGTGAGAATGTTATTGACGGTATTGCTTACTATTCAACTTATGCTCCTTTAATAGATGATGACGGTACTATTAAAGGTATGCTCTTTATTGCAAAGAGTCTTGAAAGCCTTAATAATGTAAGGAACATTACCATTGGAATTTGTGTTCCTACGATTATTATAATTGTGATTATACTTATGATTTTGAGCTACCTGTTCATAAGGTGGCTCATGTGGCGTATTTCCAACGTTACAAACCAGCTGGCAGATATGTCTTCTGGAGATGCAGACCTTACCCGCCGCGTAAAACTGCTTATCCGCGATGAGATTGGTCAGCTTGTAATTACGTTCAATGCATTCTGTGATAAGTTGCACAAGATTATTTCTGAAACAAAGAAATCTAAGGATGAGCTTGTGCAGTCTGGACTCGCAATGACTGAGACTACTAATGAATCTGCAACTGCAATTACTCAGATTATTGCAAATATTCAAAGCATTTCTAGTCATATTAACAAGCAGACGGACAGTGTTCAGCAGACTGCTGGTGCTGTAAATCAGATTTCATCTAATATTGAGTCACTCAATAGGATGATTGAAAATCAGTCTGGTGGTGTAAATCAGGCTTCTGTTGCTGTTGAGGAAATGATTGGAAACATCAGTTCGGTAAACTCTTCTGTTGAAAAAATGGCAGATTCATTCGATGAGCTTGAAAAGAATGCTACACAGGGATTTAACTTACAGAACGATGTAAACGAAAAGATTTTACAGATTGAGTCTCAGAGTGAGATGCTTCAGGATGCAAACATTGCCATTTCTGACATTGCAGAGCAGACAAACCTGCTTGCTATGAATGCGGCAATTGAAGCTGCACACGCTGGTGAAGCAGGTAAGGGCTTTGCTGTTGTTGCAGATGAAATTCGTAAACTTTCTGAAACTTCAGCTTCTCAGTCAAAGACTATTGGTGAGCAGCTTACAAAGATTAAGGAATCTATTGGAGACGTTGTTACCGCTTCTAATGCTTCCAGCCACTCACTTTCAATTGTGTCTGAAAAGATTAAGGAAACTGACCAGCTTGTCAGCCAGATTAAGTCTGCAATGGAAGAGCAGAATAATGGTTCACGACAGATTACCAGTGCCCTTAAGACTATGAATGATACTACAAGGGAAGTTAAGGCAGCTTCGGAAGAAATGTCTAACGGTAACAAGCTTATTCTGTCTGAAGTTCGTGAATTGCAGGCTTCTTCTGAGGCTATGCGTAACGGCATGATGGAAATGTCAAACGGTGCCAAGAAGATAAACGAGACTGGAACTGCTTTGTCTGACATCTCTAGTCAGGTTCGCACTGCAATTGACAAGATTGGAAAGCAGATTGACTTGTTTAAGGTATAAAAATTAAAGGTAGCTCCTTGAGATATTAGTGGATTAGGCTCTGTAGCAATACAGGGCCTTTTCTATTGTAAAATCTTACTATTCCTTGTATTGTATAAGCAAATGAAGATTATATCTTGGAACGTAAATGGTATTCGGGCAGTGGAAAAAAAAGGCTTTGTAAACTGGCTGTCCGAATGTGATGCAGATGTTGTTTGCATTCAGGAAACAAAAGCTAATCCTTCTCAGCTTTCGCATGAGCTTTTAAATCCACTTACAAAAGACGGTGGATTATATTTTTCTTATTTTAACAGTGCAAAAAAAGCAGGGTATTCTGGTACTGCAATTTATTGCAAGCAAAAGCCCGATTCTGTAGAAAATATGGGCATTGATGCCTTTGATGACGAAGGCCGTGTTACAATTGCTAAATTTGGAAAGCTTGCGGTTATTTCTGCCTATTTCCCTAACAGTCAGGATGCTGGCGCAAGGCTTGGCTACAAGCTGGACTTTTGCCATGCCATGCTTGAAAAGTGCAATGCCCTTGTTGCAGAAGGCTTTAATATTGTGCTGAATGGGGATTACAACATTGCCCACAAGCCGATTGATCTTGCAAATCCAAAGAGTAACGAACATAATGCCGGGTATTTGCCAGAAGAGCGTGCCTGGATGGATGAATTTACATCTGCTGGCTATGTGGATACTTTCCGTCATTTCTGTTCTGAGCCAGCAAAGTATACCTGGTGGAGCTACCGATTCCATGCCCGCGAGAAAAATGTTGGGTGGCGTATAGACTACCAGTGCGTAAATCCGTCATTTTTACCTAATGTAAAATCCAGCACCATTTTAAGTGAAGTAACAGGCTCCGATCACTGCCCGATTATGATAGAAATTGAGTAAATTCGTAAAACCTGTAGGTTTTTAGATTCAAATCTCTAGATAATTACGACACAATTCTCTAGAGATTTGCGACACAATTATTACAGGATTTGCGACACAATTATTACAGGATTTGCGACACAATTATTACAGGATTTGCGACACAATTATTACAGGATTTGTGACACAACTCTCTAAGGATTTACGACACAAAACCTATAGGTTTCACGACACAAAACCTATAGGTTTCACGACACAATTCTTATAAGTTTCGCTTTCAGGGATTTTTGTATGTTTGCTTAGAAAATGGTGTAGAAGTTTTTTGGAACAAAAAACTTCAGAAAGTGGTGCTTCTCAGCTTTAAAATTGTATGTCGCAAACACTATTTTTACACGACAAAATACTAAAAT
>CAMVEQ010000130.1:0-8175 GCA_947166545.1 uncultured Treponema sp.
ACAACACAACACAACACAACACAACACAACACAACACAACACAACACAACACAACTCAACTCAACTCAACTCAACAATAACTCAACGCTGACTAAAGGCGGTCGTCAGACCAAGCTGCATTTCTGGCGCATCCTCGAAATCGATCGCCTTCTACAGGACGGACGGCACCTGAGCGCGGCCGAAATCGCCTTCCACATCGAGGACGGAAGCTACAGTCCCCGAACCATCCAGCGCGACATAGACTTCATGCGCAATACGCTCAATGCCCCTGTCGAAAGTGATGGCACGGGCTACTGGTACGGAGAGCCGAATTTTTTTATCAAGAGCATTCCTCTAACCGAGGGAGAAGCATTCGCCGTCGCCGTGCTGAACCCGCTGCTCGAACAGTACCGCAGCACCCCGCTGGAAGGACAGCTACGCTCCGTGTTCCAGAAAATCACCAGTTGCCTGCCGGAAAAAGTCACGGTGGACACGTCATTCCTAAACCCCAAAATCACTTTTATCCCCGACAAGTGCGAGGTCACCGATCCTAACATGTTCCAAGTCGTGTTTGACGCACTTCGGTCATGCCAGACGTTGTGCTTCGACTACCGTCCGCTGTCCAAGAGCAGTTATATGGAAAGAAAAATCGACCCCTATCACGTCGTGTGCCAGCGTGGCAACTGGTACGTGCTGGGGCACGACCACGGCAAGGGAGACGTGCGCATCTTCTCCTTCGGCAGGATGCGCGCCCCGCACTTGGACGACGGCAGTTTCCAAATACCGGAGGACTTCGACCCCGCCGACTGGTTTGACGCGGAGATGGGCGTATGGCTGAATAAGGGCGAACCGATGACAGTGGAGCTGCTCTTTGACAAGGAGGTGGGAACCTTCGCGTTGAACAGGAGCTGGCACACTGGACATGAGGTGCGAGAGAACGAAGACGGCAGCGTGTACGTCAAGTTCACCACAACGCAGCGGCAGGAAGTCCTGCGGCAGGTGCTGGGGCAGGGGCACACAGTCAAAGTTCTCGCACCACCTGAACTCGTTACGGAAGTGAAAGCGGAGCTGGAGAAGATGCGGAGATTGTATGAGAGCTAGCGACCCAGTGCGATGTCTGCAGACATTTTTTCTGAAAAAATCCCAACCCACGACATTCGTCGTCATGGGGGCGGCGATAGAATAGTCCATAGATTTGATGATTTATGGAGGAAAAGCTATGGAATACATACTTTTTGTAGTATATGAAAAGATTTACAGATGGCTGGAAAGACTGTAGTTGTCTGTAATTATTTGAAAATATTGTGTTCCTGTATGGCTACATCAGTCGTGCAGGAAAAGAAAAGAAAGGAGTTTTAAAAAGTAAAATGACAATTGTACAGGAGCAGGAAGAATTCAGGCAGATTGTTGTTGAGAATTTTTTTCGCACACAAGTAATTCGTGAGCGCAAAGACAGGGAGAAATATAATGCGCGCTATACAGAAGCATTCCATTCTGCCTTTGATGCCCTTGAGGCTCAAAACTATACGGAAGCCCAACGACAGGGGAAAAGGTTGAAACGTAAATGTTTTTTATGGCTCTTGTATGCGGAGTTTAAATTCTACAATGAAGTTCTTAAGAAAAGAATGCCAAATTCAAATGTGCTTGCACCGGCATTTGGCTGTACAGATAAAAACTTCGCAAAATTCTTAGGAAAAGTTCAGGAGAAGCTTCCTAAGAATAAATTCGCTGCAAAAAGCTATAATGAGTTTACTGCTTTTAAAGAGCAGGAAAAACATTATAAGACACTTTCGATCAAAAATATAGCCGTCTGTGCCACAATGAGTGCAGGTAAGTCAACATTTGTGAACGCTTTACTTGGGCGTGATGTATTGCCGTCGCGAAATGAGGCAACAACCGCTAAAATCACAAGTGTATACGATAAGGATGGTTCCTCTCGGATGGTTGGCTTCGTACAGAAACGTGGTGGTGAAGTAGCGGAAAAAAATGCGGATGTACATCTTGCGGCTATTGATGCATGGAACAGCAGTAGCGATGTGTCACGCATTTATTTGCAAGGAGACTTGGACGGTATAAGGAACAAGGGCATTATTGCCGCCATGCATGATACTCCTGGTACAAATAATTCTAGTGACAAAAGCCATCATGACGTTACTTTGCAGTTCTTGAAGGAAAACAAGATGGATGCTCTCATCTTTATTGCCAACGCAGAGCAACTGTGTACAACGGATGAGCGGGATTTGCTTTCCGAGTTGTTAAAGAACGTCGTGCTGCCCAACAAAACACCCGTATTTTTTGTGCTGAATAAGGCAGATGCGATAGATCCCGAAAAAGAAGGTCTTGAGGATTCAATCTCCGGGTATGAAAAACACCTTTCAGAGCTAGGTTTTTCAAGTCCCGTCGTATTCCCGGTTTCTGCAAAAGCTGCAAGGCTTTTAAAAATGGCACGGAATGGACGGACAACGGATTTTACATCTCGGGAAGCACGGGAATTTGATGCTTTGTATTCTGAATTTTCAGAACTGCATGACTTTTCTGGGGTTAATGCGCCTGCTTCGGCTGAGCCGGCAATCTCAGGTACCGTCTGCGTTGGCAAAAATGAATATTCGCTTGCGGCAGTCGTCAATGCGCTTGAGCGTACAGGTCTGCCAAGAGTGGAACAATATATAGAGCAGTTATTTTAGCAACTTATACCATTAGATTATACTGTTATGGAGGAATTATATGGCAAATATTGAATTGAAGTACAACCCGTATACTCGTGAAACGGAGTTTAGCGATGGAGCAAGAACCGAAGATGACTTTCTGACTTCTCACAGTAGTCAGGAACTTTCATCTTGGTGTGCAGAGTTCATCACATACTTGATAGACACTTATAATGAAAATGTCAATCTAACATTCAATGGCATTGAGCGAGACTGCGACACATTTACCGATGCGGTGAGAGAATTCAATGCAGAATCGAAAAACTTTTCAGTGACGTTCCGCAGAAATGTTAACAGAACTCGGTCTGATTCCAGTGCAAAGAATAAAATTGAAAAGCTGCGTGAATTGTATACAGAAATGCGGAGCGACACATGTCCTTTTGAGGAGCTGCGCACTGATAACAATATTGAGCAGTCTTTCAATAAGGCGCTTGATACCGAGTTTGAGATAGCTGTTGTCGCTACGATGTCGAGCGGAAAGTCTACGCTCATTAATGCCATGCTGGGAAATGAACTTCTTCCGGCCCGCAATGAGGCGACGACAGCGACCATTGCACGTATTCATGATGATGATGATGCAGATCACTTTTACGGAGAAAGCTTTGACAAAGACGGAAATGAGATTGCCCGCTGTAATCCGCTTTCGTTAGAGAATATGAACCAGTTGAATGACAACCCGGATACTGCAGACATAGAAATTTATGGTAATATTGTGGGCATCTCATCACAGAGCTTAAAACTGGTACTGACAGACACCCCAGGACCGAATAACAGTCGAACCGACGAGCATAAAAATCATACGTATCGCCTTATCAAGGATTCCAAGTATAAGCCGATGGTTCTTTATATCCTCAATGGAACACAGCTTGAGACAAATGATGATAACTCGCTTCTGACAGATATAGCAGAGGCCATGCGCAGTGGAGGCAGGCAGGCAAGTGACCGTTTCATTTTTGTATTAAACAAGGCTGATGAATTTGATTCTGAGAAAGAGTCTGTTGCAAAAAAAGTTGAGGATACAAAGAAATATCTTGAGTCTCACGGCATAAAGAACCCAAAAGTGTTTCCATGCTCTGCATACATAGCAAAGCTTATCCGACAGTATCAAGCTGGATACCCGTTTACGAGGAAGGAGAAAATTGATCTGCAGGGAAAACTTGCCTTGTTTATTGATGACGAGGAGCTTCATTTTTCTGACATGGCGGAACTCTCAGATGATGTTCGCAACAAGCTTAATCAGGAAATTGCTGCGGCCAAAAAAGATGCAAATGAGCATAGGGAGGCTCTTGTCTACACTGGTATCCCAGCTGTCGAAGGAGCAATAAGTGAATACCTTGAAAAATATGCGCAGCCACAAAAAATTACTGAGGCACTTCATTCTTTCATGCAGATTATAAAAGATTTAGGGACGGAAGCAAAAGAAAAAAGCCTCATGAAAGACAATCAGGAGAAGGTTGCCGAAAAGCAGGATGCTATAGACAAAATTGAGTCCACCATAAAAAAAGGCAAGAAAGGTGCGGAGCTGAAAGGTAAAATAGACGCGCTTTCTATAGAGGATGAGCTGAAACAAGCGTTTGAAGATGTTTCAGGCAGAAAGCTCGGGGACTTTATTTCAAGGGCACGGAATAAGTACTGCAGTAACAAATTGTCAGAGCAGGAGACAAAAGAGAGAATAAAACAGGTTCAAATAGATCTGAATGATTTGCGCGGTAAATTTGCCATAGACATTGAGAACATCATCAATGAAAAGATTGGAGGACAGGCACAAAAATATGCGGATGAGTACAACAAATATGTGAGCGAGCTTTTAGGGAGTGCTTTCGGACATGACGTAAAAGCAGCATCGCTGTTAGGAAGCCTTGCCAGTATGAGGCTTGATGCTGACAATGTAGATGAATTTGAATTCAATGTCAAGGAAAAAACAGGGACTGAAACATATTTTGACGAAGAGGAACGGACACGTACTGAAACGCGGACAAAGACTCGTACAGGCTCTCGGAAAAAGAGCGGAATTGGAAACTCTGTTAAGAGATTCTTTGGAAAACTCCTCGGCAATGATGACTGGGGCTATGAGGATTATACGTATACGGAAGAAGTTCCTGTGGAAGTGACCTATACCGTCCAAGTACAAAAGGAAAGGGATAAGTACGAAAACCGTACGTATGTGAACTTCACAAAGATGTTCAATTCTCTTGTCGTACCTAAAATAGACGAGTTCTCAGAGTCAGCTAGGACTCTTGCAACGGAAACTGCACAGGAGGAAGAGAAGAAACTGAAGGATGCATTCAAGAAATCATTTGATGAGCTGAACAAGAAAATTGAAGAGAAACTTGCAGAACAGAAAGCTACTCTAAGTGATAAAGAAAAACTTGAACAGCAGGTAGAGGAAAGTAAGCGGAAGCTTGCATGGCTCACAGATTTTACAAAGCGATTGAATGAAGCTCTTGTAGGCTGATTAAAGGGAGGAAAATTATGGTTGATAAAAAATTTAAGGAAGCTGTTGAGAAGGAAAATATTCCTGCTATACGCGATATGCTCAAAAACCGTCTGTTAATGGATCATGATGTTACAGGCGGAATGTTTAGCGAATGTTGGACCGAATGCAAACGTCAGGGGATTACGGAAAAACTGTACCAGAAACCCGACGGAAGATCTCTTTCTGATGAAAAAAGCGAGTCTAACTACAATGCGCTTGTAGGACAGTTATCGACCAACTTTTCAAGAGACAGACTCAATAAAATCATCTCGCTTGCAAAGGTTATATGGTCAGAAGAACAAAGTGGTGATTCTCCAAAGACACGACCGTCAGGACTGACAAGTAACAGTCCATCTTCTGAAACGACAGGCTCTTCCAGTAGCAGTAATGAGCGCATAATCGGTGAACGTATTCTGAAGGAACGTATTGTGCGTGTTAAAGAACTTGATACCGGAGAAGAAACGAATTCTGACATAGGCGAGGGAACCCACAAGACAAGACGTTCATCTTCAAAAGGCGATATGGAAGACGAAGGCTCAAAGCCTGGATCAGGAGTTCTGATTGCTGTTGCAGTAGTTGCCGTTGCCGCTGTAGTTGCCGGAATTGTAATATTTGGATAAATGTTTTAGGAAGAAAATATGAATGAATTAGATGTTAAGGGACCACATGACATTTCTCAAGCTCTTGTCATGGCAGATAGCATAATAAAAAAAAACTATCTTGCGGATCTTTCAAAATTTGAGCTTGTACACGGAAAATTTTTATCAGAAACTCCTGCACAGATAAAAGATTCTCTTAACTGTTCAGTGCGTTTTTTTGATGTGACGCAAATTGTATTGAACAAAAATGAGAATATGCGTGACAAGCTTGTAACCGTATTCAATGCAGTAGGAAATACTGGTGCATCCTTGCTGTTTCACATTTCTGGTGACAAGAAAAGTGTTTCTATCCGTATAGGTATAAAGAATTCCGATAGGAATACACAGAATACCATGCTTGCCCAGAATGTGCTTGAAAACAGCCTTCTTGCTAATTTTCCAGGTACAAAGATGTCCCGTATGTCAGCTGATGAGTTAAAAGATAAAATACTCGACGGCTTTTCTTCTTCCCAGACTGTTGCTACAGTCACTGATATTGCAGGTCTGCGTTCGGAAGAAGAGTCAGATGAAAAGCAGTTCATGCAGGGAATAGAAAAACTCATTGATGCAATGCAAGGAAAAATATATACACTTTTTCTTATTGCAGATCCAGTGAGTCTTTCTGATCTGAACGAAAACCGCCTCGCATTGGAGAGTATCTATTCGCAGCTTGTTCCGTTTTCTTGTTCTCAGTATTCCGTGGGAGAAAGCGAAAGCTCTTCCGTTAATGAGTCGGTATCAATTGGTGCAACAGATTCCATCAGCAAAAGCATAGCGCATTCTGTTTCCCACACTGCGGGAAAGACTTTTTCAACAACCGTCGGGACATCCCATACTGAGACAAATGGAACATCCCGTACTGTTACGGATGGGGTTTCGCATACGACAACGAATGGAACTTCAACAGGGACTACATTTTCAACTTTTGGCGCAACAACTTTTGGAGGACATGCTGGTATAGGCGGTTTTGGCGTTAATAGTTCCAGTTCAGCAGGTACTTCGTTTGGTACTTCTTTTTCGAGGTCTCATTCTGTTGCGAATGGAACAACTCACTCTAATTCGGAGGGAGTACAGCACTCTGTTAGTAATACCAGCAGTAATTCATCGTCAAAAGGTATAAATGAGTCAGATACCACGGGAACAATAACGACAGAAGGAACCTCCCGGTCAAGCTCTCGTACGGCAACACAGGGAACTGGTCGGCAAACTGGCGAGAACCGCAGCATACAGTTTTCATTTGAGAACCATACAGTCAAAAAGCTCATGGAGCGCATAGACAAAATGCTTGATCGATATGATTCATGCGCTGATCTTGGTATGTGGAACTGTGCCTTGTACTGCATCGGAGACAACGTGACATCGGAAATGGCTGCGAGTATCTATCGCTCTATTATACGGGGCAAGAACTCGGCCCTTGAGAATAGCAGTATTACCGTGTGGTCTAAAGAACATATTCCTGAGGTCATGAATGCTCTGCGGCACATGGAGCATCCGCGTTTTTTGTTTAATGGTTTGCAGCTTACTCCCGGTACGCTTATAAGCAGTGCAGAGCTGGCAATACATGCGGGTTTGCCCAACCATTCCGTTCCCGGCATTCCGGTGCTGGAGTGCGCGGAGTTTGGACGCTCGGTGTCATCATACGATGAGTCCGTGAATGTAGATGGCAAAAACTATGCTGTTAATCTTGGTGCTATCTGGCACATGAATCAAGAGGAAGTATTGCCTGTATTGCTTGATGCAAACAGCCTAGCTTCTCATACATTCATAACAGGTTCAACGGGAGTAGGAAAGTCCAATACGGTATGCCAGGTTCTTTCTGAATGTTGTCGGCTTGGGAAACGCTTCCTTGTCATAGAACCCGCAAAAGGAGAGTATAAGAATGTCTTTGGCAATCAAGCGGGTGTTTCTGTCTACGGCACGAACCCTGATCTTAGCCCTCTCCTGCGCATAAACCCGTTCAGCTTTCCACATGGTCGAGAGAACAAAGCAAAAAACATCCACATTCTTGAGCACCTTGACCGTCTTGTTGAGATTTTCAACGTTTGTTGGCCCATGTACGCAGCTATGCCCGCTGTGCTTAAGGAGGCGGTGGAAAAGTCTTATGAGGACTGTGGTTGGAACCTTTCCGAGTCAACGAATGCCTATGGTGCGGACATGTACCCCACTTTCGCAGATGTTGCCCGCAACATTCGCACGATAATCGATAACTCCGAGTATGACGCGGAGAACAAGGGAGCCTACAAGGGCAGCCTTTTGACGCGCCTGAAGTCTCTGACAAACGGAATAAATGGACAAGTTTTCACGGTTGACGAAATTCCGAGCCAGGATTTGTTCGACAAGAATGTCATCGTTGACCTGAGCCGCATCGGATCTGCGG
>CAMVEQ010000131.1:0-8083 GCA_947166545.1 uncultured Treponema sp.
CAGAGATTGCTATATATATGTCTCTGGAAATATAGAAAAAATTGAAGAGAGAAGTTCCCATCTTGGAGGTCTCCTTATGGCCATGAATCAGGTTGCAGGTGTTGAACTCCCAGATAATCGTAATATAACAGCATTAGGTATATGCTTAAGCGATGAAGAAATACAAGCTCGTCCCTTTGACTATGCCTTAGATTTTGCAACAATTCCAGTTAAACAAGTTTAATAAATAACCAACGAAAACCTAAAAATTCAAGCATAGACAAAACTACATTCTATGCAGTATCCTATCTATAAAGGAACTGTAACAGAGCGGGGAACTTTCAGTTTTCCGCTCTGTATTATCTAGGAGACTTCATGGCGGAGAGTAAAAAAGACAAGGAAGAAACTGCCAAAAAGCTTAAAGGAGCTGCAATTTCAGGGGCGGCTGCAGAAACAGTACAGCGTTACGGTTCTGCCGTAAAGGAGCACCTTGTTGCCTACTCTGGCACTGACTACGAAAACGGAATGCAGCTGAAAAGGGGTTTAAAGGACATTGCAAAAGCAAAGGTCAACCCTGATTATGCAGACGCAAACCTTAAGCAACAGGCTGGTTTTGCCGCCGAAGCAAAATATACCGCAAGGCAGAATGCCGAGCACATCATAAAAGGTGACGGCACAAGAGTAATCAACACAGACATAAAGGGCAGCGGAGAATACGACCAGCTGTTTGACCATATAATAAAAGACAAAAACGGCATAACCATATCGCACGAACAAATGAAGTTCGTAGGCAAAAATCCAGAAGAATGTCTTCACAAACTTGCCTCAGAAAAATTCCAGAAATATTTTGATGCAGATGCAACCATAACAGTACCAAGCGACTACTATAACGAAATTAAGGTAGAAGCAGACAAAACAATCGGTTCATTGCAAAAACAGCTTGACTATGCAGAAAAAAACGGTAACGCACAACTTGCAAAGACTTTAAAAGAAAAAATAAAAAAATATGAAAAAATAAAGAACAGCGTAAAAGACAGTGGCGTTACAAACAAAGACGCAATGGATGCACGCCTTAATCCCGTAATGTCAACGGCAAAAGATTCCTTAAAAATAGCACACCGTGCAGGATTGGAACAAGTCAAGTATGGGGCTGCTATAGGGGGAAGCCTTTCACTAATACAAAACAGCGTTGCCGTAATAAAGGGCGAAAAAGACGTTGCACAGGCAGGAATAGACGTTGCAAAAGACACAGGAACCGCAGCAGCCACAAGCTACATTACAACATTCTCTGGAAGTCTAATAAAAGGTGCCATGCAAAACTCAAAATATGGAGGAGTCAGAGCACTTTCAACAACAAACTTTGGGTCTTCCGTAGTAAACGGAATAATTGACTGTGGAATGACAATGACAAAGTTTGCCACAGGAAAGATAACTGGTGTAGAATGTATTGAACAAATAGGAGAAACTGGAGTTGCAAACCTAAGTGCAACAATGTTTGCTGCAGCAGGACAGCTTTTAATTCCAATACCAGTACTAGGAGGCATGATAGGCTCTATGGTAGGCTACGCACTTGGCTCCTTCTACTACAAGGCATTAGGTGCTGCCCTTGAACAAAAAAAGCTTGCCCGAGAAGAAAGAATAAGAATAGAAAAAGAATGTGAGCAGGCTATTCAGCTTATAATCCAGTACAGGGAAGAAATGAATGCATTCATTGAGGCATACATGAAAGATATGCGAGACACATTCGACACCGCCCTTGAAGATGCAGACAAAGCAATCTGGAAAAATGACATAGACGGATTTATTGCAAGTGCAAATGCCATGAGCATTAAGCTTGGAAGAAAGCCTCAGTTTGAAAATTACAAGGAATTTGAGTCTCTTATGGAAAGTGACTGCGCCTTTAGACTATAGGGAGAATTTACATGAACAAAAATGAAATGACATTGCTTTACCTTTTGATGTCTGTAGACGGAAAGGTAAGCGAAGAAGAAGAAATCAAGTTTGACACAACCTTAAAGCAATACGGGCTTGAATCTTACAAAACAGAAATACGCAATGACATAAAAAAAATAGAAAAAAAAGTAAACGTATCAAAATCTGACATGAAAAGCGTCTTTGAAGCATATCTTGAACAGACAAACCAGTCAGACATATATGCTGGCAGTTCAGAGTTAAAGACTTTGCTTTGGCTCATGGTAAACATGTCTTTTGCAGACGGTGAATGTTGCCAGAATGAGAAGGAACTTATTAAATGCTTTACAGACGGAAGAATTGAAAGTTCTGTTGCAGAAGACATGATGGATGCTGCACGTGCAATGCTTGCCATTCAGAAGGAAAAGGATTGGCTAAAGACTGAAAAAAATATGCCACAAGAAGATTCAGAAGCCATAACAAAAGAACTGGACAAAAATCAGGCAGTTCTGGAAGAAAGCATTCGCGTTTTGATTGAACAATAGGAGGATTACATGCCATTACCATTACTTTTTATAGGCGTTGGAATAGCTTCTGCTGCTCTTGGAGTGGGCAAAGGCGTTAAGGCTGGCATAGACATGAAGGATGCCAGCGACATAAATAAAAAAGCAGAAAAAAAAGTTAAAAGAGCAACAAGGAGCCTTGAAGCAGCAAGAAAACTCAGCGGAGTTGCACTTGAAAATTTAGGTTCTAAAAAACTCTTTGTACTGGATCAAAGCATAAACAATTTCGTAAAGACTTTTGAAAAAATAAAAAACGTTGAGCTTTCAGAATCTGAAGGGCTCAACGAACTTAACAAGTTTAAAATAGACAAAGCTTCATTTTCAGAGCTTAAGGAGCTTGGCGGATATGCATCCTCTATTCTTCAAGGAACAGCAGGGGGTGCTTTAGGTGGAGCACTTACAGCCTTTGGAGCATGGGGAGCAGCAACAACTTTTGGAGCAGCTTCTACAGGAACAGCCATTGCAGGATTGAGCGGAGCAGCTGCAACAAATGCAACGCTGGCATTCTTCGGAGGCGGTTCTCTTGCTGCAGGAGGGCTGGGCATTGCAGGAGGAACTGCAATTCTTGGCGGACTTGTAGCTGGTCCCGCACTTGCAGTAATGGGTTTTGTAATAGGAGCAAAGGCTAGTGCACAAAAGGATGAAGCATATTCAAATCTTGCAGAGGCAAAAAAGATTGCCGAAGAATTAAAAACGGCAGAAGATTTATGTTACGGCATACGAAGAAGGACTTTTATGTTCTACAATCTGCTGATTAGGCTTGATGCTATATTCACTCCGTTAATTTACGACATGAAGAACATAATTGAAAGCAAAGGAGAAGATTTCAGGAAATTTAGTCCTGACCAGAAAAAGACTGTAGCCGCAGCTGCTGCATGGGCAGGGACTATCAAAGCAGTTCTTGACACTCCTATTCTTGATAAAGACGGAAAAATGACAGATCAGTCTCTTGCACTTGCAAATGAGATAACTGCAAAAATTGAAGCGTAAGCATGAGTTTTCCCTGTGATAAATGCGGGTTATGCTGCAAGAATATCGACAAAATTCCACAGCTAAAACATTTTGACGATGGCAACGGAACCTGCATACATCTTAGGGGAAACCTGTGTTCTATCTATGATTCAAGACCAGACATCTGCAATGTAGATGTCATGTACGAAAAATATTACAAGTCTCTGTATACAAAAACAGAATATTACAACCTAAACCAGCAGGGTTGCATTAAGTTAAAGGAATCATCCTCTTGCAATATTCCTCAATGCTAATTCTTTCTTTGCCGTCAAAGACGGTTAAATCTTTTTGTATGCATTTGCCGTTTTTGTCTACATAAAGTGCAAGAACAGGCTTTAAATTGTTAAAATCTTCCCAATGAATTTTATCTACAAAGCGTGCATAATTTTCCTGCAAATAATAATCTGTAAACAAATGCTCAACAGAAACAGACTCCTCTGAAATATACGAAACACGAGCCTTTATATAAATGTCCGATTCATTCTTTGGAAGTTTCTGTCTTATTCCATGCACAGTCCAAAGATTATCTTCCGCTTGTTCCATTTTAAGATACACAGGAGCATGATATGCAGCTTTAAGTTCCTTCAATTTTTTCAGGTCTTCAAAACTTTTAGAATCAAGTACTGTTTTTGAAATAGACCTTTCTGCAAAAGACAAACGCACATAACGTCCCTTAAAAGGATTAAAAGGATCCGTAGCCTTACATTCAAGACAAATTATTCTGCCGTTTTTCTGTGCATAATGGCGGGTACGGACGGTGTATGTCAAAAGAGAAATTACAACTACTAACTGAATAAATACAGCACAGGCAATTGCTGCAACGGAAAACATTCTAGTGCGATTTTTAAACATTCTCACTCCTCCACTTCTGCTTTTTTATTGTTAAGTCTAAGCAAAACAAGATTAAGAGCAAGCATTGCAATTCCCAAAACAATAAACAAAACGCCTTTTACAACAAAACTAAAATCGTCAGTAAAGAACTTAATGCAAATTGCCAAAGCAGCATACACACCTGCAATGTTAGCAACGGCAAGACTTCCTGAACGATACGCATTTGCAATATGATACCCCGCCGTTAAGAAAATGCATATAAAGCCCATAATTTTTACAGCAGTGAATACAAAACTTCCGCAAAATACAGCACTTAAAGCGTCATTAAATGCAGAAATATCCACAAAAATTAACATTAAAAACACTAAAATTGAATAACCCGCCATTACATAGTTACATTTCTTTTTGTTACGCAAAATTGAAACAAACGGATGTAATGTTACAAAGGCATAAAGCAGAGTTCCAAAAAGTGAAAAGGCAATATATGCCAAGTTTGGAAGTTCAAAGAATTTATATGATTTATCTATGTCGGAAAAGGCAGCACAGAATGCAAGTATTGCACATGTAACTTCACAAACTGTAGACACAACTGAAAGTTTTTCTTTGTAGCGGTCTTCAACATAAAGATGAACACATGTACACAAAGGGAACAGCATTAAGAAAAGGATATGTCCACCAAAAGCATAATAAGGAATTTTCTGTAGAGGGAACAAAACTTGTAATGCAATTATCAAAAGCAAATATGGAAGATATACATAAATGCCTTTTCGCCACCACATAATAAATGCAAACACGGCGGCTAGCAGTACAGTACTATATATTACAGCATTATTACCACTCAAAGAGTTTGCAATCAAAACAGCAACAATCAATAAAACATCTAAAGACTCTTTTATCTTTTTTGACAGTACAAACAAAATTACTGCAACAGCTACGTAACACAAATAAGTAACTGTAAGTTGAACAGCAGGCAGTGAACTGCAAACAGAATTTTCTTGTGCCATCCACACTACAGAAAAAAGCAGTGCAGAAAGCAGAAGGCGCACACCTACACGGACAATTTTACTTTCGGTTTCGTTTTGATTTATGCGGTAACTTGCAGCTGCTTCAACAAGGAGCAGGAATAATGCAAACGGCAAAACTGTAAAGTCTTTAACGAAACCTGCACAAAAGAAATACAAAATTGCAATGGCAAAAGGTGTCCAGTAAAATTGAGGCAAAGAGTTTTTACCGTATTGCAAAAATTTAAAATCATAAACGCAGGCAATAATCATTATATACAGAAAAATAAAACGCAATGCATCTTCATTTATATTAAAGACACTGCGAATTACCCCTGGCATCAACAATGCAACACAAAGAAGCATAACATCCAAAGACTGTCTTATGCATCCAGCTTTTGCAATCAAACACAAAGAAGTAATTAAACAGAATGCAAGCATTACCCAGCCCATGACAGAACAATCTTGAAAGTAAAAGTCAGAAGGAAGTGTTACAAGAGCAAAAATCACAAAACAAAAAAGATGTACATAAAAATCTTTTTTAGTACGGTAAAGAATTATGCCTTCAAGCAAGATTACAAAAACAGCAATTGCAAAAATTAAGTTTTCAAACTGAGCCGCCATTGAAGCTGTAACAACAAAGCCTAACAAAATCCAAGTGAAAACTTTTTTTGCTTCTGCATATACAACATGCACAAAAAACATAATTGAAAAAAGACACACCATTACAGTTGGTGCAAGCAAAGATTTTTCCTGAAAAGCTGAAGTTGCACAGGAATAAATAATATAAAGCAAGGCAACTACAAAAGCACAGAATGGATAAATTAAAGTATATGAAACTTTTGCCTTTTTACGCAGAACAGGAACAAGAGGCAACGCAATTGCTGTCACAGTCAAACAGAGTGCAAGCACACAGTCCAATATTGTACCAGCATAAAAATAGCTCAAGCGCAAATGCTGCCAGCCGATATTACGCCACAAACTGTTAATGGAAAGCACCTGTAAAAGGATGCACAATCCTATGGCGGAAGTGTTTATAATAAATTCATCTTTACGAATCTGACCAATCGCAAAACACAGAACGGCATAAGACACGCTACATACAATCCACAAGCCTGGAATACATTTTTCTATTACAACTGCAAGCATAAAAGCTACAATAATGAGAAGGATTCGCATTGTATATTTTTTTTGCCAGGCAAAAGGGACTAAGGTTGCAAACAATAAATAAAATCCTGCAATTGCTCCACCAGAGGTGCGGCAGACAATGGCATAAGAACAAATTTGCACAAGGGCAATAAAAAAAGTAGCTATTGATTTAAAACTATATGTTAAAAGAATTGACGACACCGCCCAAATAAAGACAAAGCCAGATGTGTTACCTGGCAAGCGGCATATCTGTGAAATGAATGCAACCAATCCGCCAAACAGCAAAGACCACACTAAAGAAGCGAGTTCCCTTAGATGTGCTTTTTCAGATAGCGATTTTCTAAAAAATACTGTACAGCCAAATGCCTGTACGGCAAGCAACAGAACAAATGCAACCGTTGCTTTTACTGTTCTTGGAATTACATGCCAGTTATAAGCAATGAGTGAAATAACCCCTGCAGAAATTAAAACCCCTGCAATAATGCTGAGTAAAACAGGAATATGTTCCGCACGGATATAAGATTGTTTTTTTGAAGAAGTTTTACTTCTTGAATTTATCTGCTTATAAATTGAGTCATCAGAAGAAGATTGCGGCTTTTCAACCGTGTTTTGAATTTGAGTTTCAGCAACCTGCTGTTCATACTCCTGTTTGTAATAGCTGGATATTTTATTGGAAACATCCTGCGTAATAACACCTTTTTGAACTAAGACTTTCAGTTCTCCCAAAAGCCAGTTTATGTATGTCATATTCATAATAACTCACTATAGCACATCACAGTGCCTTTTTGTAGATATATGTAAGAAAATCGTCCCCATCATCTGTTGAAAACTTTTCATACTTTGCCTTTTCGATTAATTCATAATCATGGTCTTGATAATATTGCCAGTTGCAAGTGCAGTCAGTCCAAAGATACATATTCTTAAAGCCTTTCTGTGAAAACTTTTTCACAAGTTCGTTCAGTATGATTTTTCCTTTTCCTTTGTAACGGCTTATAAAAAGAGACAGTTTTACATCTTCCTTGCCCATGTAAGACAAAGTTCGTTCATCCATTGCAGTTAGATATTCAGAAACAAGTGCAAGACTTATTCTTTCGTTTTCTGAGAAGTTGCCTGTATTAATCTGAGCATCGAGCCACTGCTTTGCGGTATTATGCTCGCCTTTTTCTGCACCAAAAGCTGCTGCAAGAATTTCATTATCCTGCACAAGTTCCAAAGCCATATCATTTTTATAAATATTATTGCGTACTATAAATTCTACATCCACAGTGTTAAATTCGTCTGTTCCATTTGGAACGCCCCAAAGAGCTTTTACAGTTTCAGCAAGATATGGTATGTATTTTTCTTCAAACGGTTTTATTTGCATAGAATCTTTCTGGATAAGCGAAGATGATAATAAAAAATGTATTTTAAAGAAAACTAATAGATCGAGATTTTCTTTTGCGAATAATGATGAAAATATAGAGCAAAATAATATTTTTATTATGCCGGATTTTGTTAAGGAAATCTTGGATAAAAAATTCTGGACATTAAGTTTTACTAACTTCCTTCGAGGTGAAAATAGAAGTAATTTAGATGAATATTATTTTGAAAAAGCTTTGCTTTCTGATGAAATCCAAATTATTAAAAAATGGATTGAGG
>CAMVEQ010000132.1:0-7904 GCA_947166545.1 uncultured Treponema sp.
ATTTCCTGCTCAAGCTTGCAGTTGTTTTTTAGCATGTATTCAATCACATCCGTGTATTTTCCTTTAAAAATTAAAGACTTTGCTTTTACGACATCATTTTCCTCAAGCGTTTTTACAAAAGCAGAATATTTTTCAAGTTCAGCAAGCCCCATTTTATAGGGCTTAAAATCAATTTTCGTTTTTGACCGAAGGTTTTCCAAAATAAAAAATCCGTCCGGGTCAATGTCTCCAAAATGATAGTATTCCTTGCTTTTATTTTGCTCGTAGATTTTCTGCAGGAAACTCTGCTTTGCACTGTTGTGGTAGCCCGAAAGAAAAATCAAAAATGAATCAGGATTTTTCATCCTGTTAAAAGATGTCAGGTTCTCCACCGTCAATATTTTTGAATCAGTAACTTCAAAGGCCGCTATCCTATTTATGCAGGAAGAAGAAAGAGCAAGTGGCATGTCGGACGAAACATTGATGGTATTTCCGTTTTCAAAAGTGATTGTTCCGTTTCCCTTAAAATACACATACGAAGGATTTGCAAAAACATTGCATTCTTCAAGGATGATTTTTCCTGCTTCTTTTTCGTCAGAGCAGTTTTCGATTAAAGAATCAAATCTCCCGCTTCTCCGCAATATTTTTAAAACCTTGCTTTTGTATTTTGTCTCCCATGTTTTTGAATTTGCCAAAACGGATATGGAAAGTTCCCGCTCAAGAATCTCGCTTTTATTCTGCAAGATACATGACAAAAGGGAAATTATGATGCCAGCTTCTTCCTGGACAAATTCTGCTTTCTTGCCTGCTTGAAGTCTTTCTATCTGGATCTTGCAAAAGTCTTGTACAATCTGAGGCAAAGTTGAATTATCACAATATCCTGAATAAAAAGAAATCTCTTCCCCAATCCTTGTATTCTTATCTTTTACGCCAAGAAGCGTCCGAATTGATTTCCAATTTTCTTCGTTTGCCACGGCAGTTATTTTTGCAATCCTTTCGTATTTCCAATCAACCTGAACAAAGTTTTCTGATTCAAGCAGGTGGCATTGTTTTTCAAAATCTTCAATTTCGTTTATATCGGCAGAATCTTTTTCATAGGACTTGAATACGTCAGATGGCTTTATGGAAAAACTCTGCGTAACGGCATTTTCACCCTTATAGCTTTTGCTGGACTCATATTTTGCGAGGAGTTTTTGTAATATTTGTTTTTGAACATTTGAATAAATCATCTTGAATGCCAGCTTCCTTCCACAGGCTTTGTGTATTTCCCCTGAGTGTAAAGAGAAACCGTGTTATCAATGTGCTGCCCGATGCTGTTGATTTTTTCTGGTGGAGCCGCATAGAAAACCTGAAAGTTGTTGTCCTCTAAAAATTTTACCATCTGTTCGATTCGCTCTTTTGACAATGCGGAAAAAGCTTCGTCTATAAATGCAATGCGGGCACAACAAACATCTTTTGGATAAAACTGCATGAGGCTTGCCGCAAGCACGATAAAGTAAGGAGTCTGTTTTTCACCACCAGAAGCGGAACCCTGTTTTTTAGACAAATCCATTTCAGACTCCTCATCGCCAATGTGACTCTTGATTGTCATGTCGTAAGTAAAATAGTTGCGGTAATCTGAATAGTCTTCTTCCTGTTCCGTATCAAGGATTTTGTTCAAGAATGATTGAACGTCATCAGCAAGTTTTTCATCAGACACTGTGCGGACGGTAAACAAATCCGGACTTTCCGAATACAACTCAAGATTCTTGCAAATTGTAAAGAAAACCTGCCTGTCAGATTTTTCTTCCATCTTGAACTGATAAATATCTCGGCCAAATGGAATGCGTTTCAGTTCTGAATTGATTGCTGCAATCTCTTCTTTTGCAGAAATTATTTTTTCGTTCAGTTCGGCAACAAAATCATGCAGGAAAACATCCCTGAGTTTTTCCGACTGCTTTTCAACTTTGTTCTTTGCCTCATCAATTTTAACGTTTGCAACATCGCGATAGCGATCACGGTAAAAAGGAATAAACTCAATGCCGTAATTTGAAGAATCTCTTTCTGAAAGAAGGTTGTAGTCTCTCTGCTTGTCTTCCATTTTTCTTTTTGCATTTTCAACATCGTTTGTAAGATTTTGCAAAGTTTTAGAACTGATGATTATAAAAGTGTTTCTCTGTTTGCTGGCCCTCTCGTATTCCTCTTTCATTTCAACAACTAATTCTGGGTGTTGTCCTACTTTTTCGCTATATTCATCTTCTACTTTCTCTGATTTTTCATTGAATTCGTTAATTCTACCTTGTATGTTGGAAATTTCTTTTTCCGTGGCGCCAAGGGTTCGTTCAAGAAATTTTGAATCTTTATCTGCCTTGTCATAATTAGATTTTGCAATTTCATACTCTTTTGCCGCAGCAAGCATCTCTGGACTGTTTTTTAATTCATCAATTTGGGCAGAAAGTTTCCCGAAGTTTTTATTCTCTTCCGAAAGTTCTTTGTCACAATCAAAATTATAACGCTCAGACTTCCACTCAACATTGTCGATTAGTTTTACGAGCTGGTTTCGGTTTTCAAGTTCCTTTTCATATCCTGATTTTTCAAGCCCTAATGTTTCCTCTTCCTTTCGAGCTTGCTCCAGCTGAATCTTTACGACATTGTTACCCAAGCACAGGGAAGTCTTTTGAATCTGCATTTTGCTTGCCGCATAACTTTTGCAAAGCATGCCGTCTTTTGTAATTCCACCCTTGGAATATTCATGAAGCTCGTCAAGATTCTGGCAGAGATGAATTCCATTTAAAAGATAATTTGCGTAATGTCGGGCACCTTTGTTTGTGATATTCAAAACAGAAGCGGCAGAGTTTTCTTCAATTTCCGTCTCTGGGATTTTATCTGTCAGGACAACGCTTGTCTTATAAATATTTTTTTCATTCAGAATTTTTAACGCCTCATGGCAATAGTGGTCGTCCACAATGATGTTAAATCGCTTGTTCCATAAAAATGTTTCTATCGCTTTACGCCAACTCTCATCGCTCAACGATTCCACAAGCTCAGCAAAAAAACGGACAGGTGATTTTATTCCACGCTTGTCAAACTCATTTTGAATAATCCGTTTAGTCTCTTCCGCCTCCTGAGGGAACTGCACAATGTTCGATTCCAGATTCTTAATCCGTTTTTGAACTTCTGTTATTTTGCCCGCCACGTCAGAAAGCTTATCTTTTATGCGGCCATTTTCTTCTACGAATAGATCACGCTGATTTTTTATCTTGTTTGAAAAATCAATGAATGTTGAAATCTTTTTATCGGACTCAAAATCACTTTCACTCAGATTTAAGAGAATCGTTTTGCTGGCATCAGGAATCGCAAAATATTCGTCAATCTGAGGAAGAATCACTTTGAGCGAAATCTGGAGATTCTTTAGCTGAACCAGCTCCTTTTCCAGACCGTCTATTTTCCTTTTGATTTCATCCCGGTCCCTTTCCATTTTTTCAAGGCTTTCTGTAATTGAATGGTTTTTGTTTTCAACCTCAGAAAGGCGTTTCCTCATTTCTGAGAGTTTTGCCTCGCTTTCTTTTTTCTTTTTCTCCAAATTTTTCAGCCGAATCTGATTGTTCTGAAGATTTGTTTCCAGCTTTGAAATTTCATCTTTGTATTGATTTATATACTGGTAGCGGAACATCAGCTCGCGGATATTATAATTGCGGAGGACTTTTTCGTAGTCACGTGTCTTTTCTTCAATCTCCTCAAGAAGATTTTTTCTTTCCTGAATCTGCTCGAACATCTCCTTTGCCTGATCGTAAAGCTTACGCTGCTCCCGAAGTCGGTCAAGGGATTTTACTTCTGCCTCTGCAAAAACTGAAGTCTGCAAGAATTTATCCACATTGCGCTCTGGGTCAAAGGCCATCATTTTAAGGAGCTTTTCCTTATACTTCCTGTAATCCGTTGTCCTAATTCCAAGTTGGCGGGTCAACTGGGGAATTGCTTTTTCACGACCAAGGAAGTCAGCTCCTTTTAGTGGAATGTTTTTGAATGCCAGATTATTTTTTGCCGTTACAATCAGCTTTCCATTTTCTACCAAGCTGAAATTAAAATCTTCAAGCCGGCATTTTTCGCGGATAATCCACTGGCTGATTGCCCTATCACTTTCCGAGCGGGATTCAATGCAAACTGCAATCACATGATAATCAGAAATGAGTGGATCAAAAAATTCCATTGCGATGTAAGAGGTAACGCTTCCTGGTCTGAGATATCTGTCAGAGCCGTTTGTCTTTCTGTCTCCGTGGATATATGCTGTAACGTTTCTTCCATTGTCGTCAGCCGCTTTGTTAAACTGTGTGTTGGCAGTAATCAGATAGCTCATTGCATCAAGGATCGTAGTCTTTCCCGTACCGTTTACTCCAGTAAAAAGAGTGGAACTCCCCAAAGATATTTTTTCATTTTGAAAGCATGACCAGTTTACAAGGAGCAGCCGTTTGGCGGTTTTTCTGTTGTCTTTCATTACTCTCCATCTCCTGATTCAATTTCAAAGTCAAATGAATCAATCGCCGAATCATCCGCTTCGTATTCTTCTATTATACTGCCATCTGATTCCTGCACTGCATCATCGATTCCCTTCATCTTCTTTTCCGCGTCCTTTACAAAGGAAACAAATTCACTTTCATTTAACGCAAACTGTAGCGACGGATAAAGTATAATCGTAAAATCTTCTTCCCCTATTTCACCGCTGGTTCCAATCAAGTTGAACTTGCAGAAGAGCTTTAGAATTTCCCCCAAGGGACCTTTGTCAAAGCTTTTTTTGTAGTCGTATTTTTCAAGTTCCATATTCAAATCTGACAGAGTAATTTTGATAACTTTATCCAAAGAACCACGATGCAGCCTGTCGGAAAGTAAAGTCCACAAGCAGCACAAAATAATGCTTTCGATTTTTCTAAAGCGGAAGCGGTTTACGGCTACTGTTGCGGAAATATTTTCATTGACTAAATTTGAAAGCATGATTACGCCTGAATCTTTTTGTACCAGGACTTCAAATCCCATAAAAGAAAAATAATGCGAAAAGAAATCTGAGTTTTTGGAAACGAAATAAAACATCTTTCGGTTCTCTTCGTCTTTATCACGGACGATGAATGTCTTTTTTAGAAGAGTGCGGGCACATTTTTGGAAAGTTTGTTTTTCGCCAGATGTAAATTCAGTATTCCAGTATTCGTCAACAGATTCATTATTTGTCATTCTTCTTTGCCCTCCAATGTTTTGTCACAAAGTTTTCGCTTTCAATATATGTTTCATCGCTTTCTATGGAGTAGCCGTTTTCTTTTGCATAACTAACTGCAGCGAGAGATTTTAAAATATCGTCCTTGCTTGAATAATCAAAAGTACTGTTATCGATTATTTCGTTCTGGGCGAACAAGTCATCCATATATTTTTTCATTTCGTCTTTTGAATAAGGGTTGTGGGATTCCTGCTCAAGAATATATTTTTGTTTTTCAAGTTCTTCCTTCGTCAACTCAAAATAATCGGACTCCGTATTGTGCAAAACCTGCTGGCTTTTGTGGGGATACATAAGGGAAGACTGGTCAATATATTCATATTTCTGGATATTAAACAAAGCTCCGGCCTCATCCTTTTCTGCAATATTTTCTGAAGAAATCAAAATCCGAAGCGTCTGCTCAACCACACCTCGGATGTCAAGTCCCTTGTTTCTGAGCATCCGTTCACGGGCAATGGCAATATGGATGTAGGCGTTTATCTTTTGCTTTATGTCATCCATGATTTTGTTGTAGTCATCATGAAGGAACTTTTTTGTAGAATCAATCATCTCGTAGATTCGCTCTTCAGCTTCCATCTTTGAAATCTGATTTTTATGGGCTTTTTCCTCAGCTATCAATTCCTCACAAAGCAAGATAAAAAAATCAGGTGATTTTAGTTCTTCAAGTTTTTTGGTGATAAAGTTTCTGTAAATATGAATGTTCTGCTGATGGACGAGCCTGGAGTATTCTTTTATAAAGTCGCCGTCGCAATAAGAAATAATATTCTCCGTAAGGCTTTCAAGACTTCCCTCGTGATTCATCTTTTCGATAATCTTTTTGATTGAAGTGGACAATTTTTTCAGTGATGAAGAAAGGGACTTTGCATCTGAAAAAGTTGGTTTTAGAATAAAGTTATATAGTTCCTGTTTGTTTTCGTATTCTTTTGAATTAAAACGGTTATAAATGTTGAGAATGTAATTTGAAAATTCTGGGGTGGTAGGGTTCTTTAATTTTTGTAAAAACTCTGCCAATGCAATTCCATTGTCAGTCATTATAATATATTTTTCAAAAGTGGAATCATCCTGATATTCTTCAAGCCAGCCAACAGAAATAAACTTCCGCAAAACAAAATTAGCTTCATCGTTCCTTGTATTTACAGTATTGTCTTCATCTGACAAATCAAGATGGTTTTCCAATAAAAAAGCAGTCAGCACATCTCTTAAATATGAACGTTCAAGTCGGCCAGAAATTTCTTTGTCATTTTGATTATGTATTAATTCCAGGCAGTCTGCATAAACCCGACTGTTGCTTATTCCAGAGAGACAGTTGAAGAAATCCGATGGAATTATGTCGAAGACGTTCATACTAGAAATAAGTCTAGCACATTTGAAAAAACATGTAAATTACATGGGGTTCGTTTTAAGTTTTCCCGCACGTATTTCTGCAATCTCATCACTAAACCAGATTTCCGCAGTTCTTGTAATTCATGTATTTCACTCCGGCAGATTCAAGCTCCAAATCTCCGCTGTACACAACTGTTGGGGAAAATGCGTTTGGAGCAAATGCGCATATCTTTTTCAGATTTTTTGCAAACTCCTTGTTGTAGGTTGATGCGGACTTTATTTCAACAGGAATGATTTTTCTTCCGTCTGCAATTATCAAATCAATTTCAAAGCCCTTGCTGTCACGAAAATAATAGAGGCTCTTTTCCATTCCCTTATTGAACTGACTTTTTAAAACTTCAAGTATGACCATATTCTCAAACAGATTCCCTACAAGCGGATCGCGGGAAACCTGACCAGAGTTCTTTATTCCCAAAAGATATGAAGCAAGTCCCGGCTCATAAAAATAAATCTTGGGCGACTTAATAAGCCTCTTCGTATAGTTTTCAAAATAAGGTTCAAGTTTGAAAATAATGAAGGAAGATTCCAGAACCGAAATCCATTGCTCAACCGTTGTCCTTGAAACTCCGGCATCATTGGAAAGGGATTCATAATTGACAACCTGCCCAATACGCCCTACAAGAAGATGAAGGAACTTTTCAAACAGAGCCTTGTTCTTTACATTTAAAAGCGTCTGCACATCACGCTCAACATAGGTTTGAAAATATGAGCGGTAGAGCAAATCCGCAGGCTGACCTTCTGAGTAAAGACGAGGCATAAATCCCTGATACAAAAAATCGTCTTTTGAAAAATCCATGTTTGCGGAATTCAACTCCTGAATGGAAAACGGAAGAAGATTGATGACGGCAGTTCTTCCTGCAAGAGATTGGGAAATTGCAGATTTTAACCCCTGCTGAAAACTTCCTGTCAGAATGAACTGGGCATTTGCTTTTTTTTCATCAACGATTACCTGGATTTTATTTAAAAGCTTCGGGATGCGTTGAACTTCATCCAAAATCACAGGCCCTTTTATCATGCCGAAAAATGCATTCACGTCATTCTTTGCAAGATTGTAAAACTCAGGGTCCTCAAGATTTATATATGAATAGTCCTTGAAAAATGATTTTACAAGCGTCGTCTTCCCAGACTGGCGAGGTCCCAAAACTGTGACGACCGGAAAATAATCTGCGCATCGCTTTAATTCCGCTTCTGCAAGCCGTTTTATCGCAATCATACTTGAATTATAGAGCAAAACGGAACAAAATGCAAGTTGAAGTTGCGATTTGTACCAAAATGGTATAGAAAAAGATGGCAATTACCAGCGGAA
>CAMVEQ010000133.1:0-7897 GCA_947166545.1 uncultured Treponema sp.
CTAATTACAAAAATTACATGTGCGGTTATGAATGAGCCTCTTTCTGATTACAAGGATATAAGCAATTTTGGCCTTACTTCCGCTTCTGGTTATATTTCAAGAATTGCAAAGGCATATAAGGTAGCATTTCTTATTGTTGTGGATCCACATAGCAATGTGTTTCCTACATACACAATGAAAATAATTTGGATTGCACTCCTTGTCTTTGAATTTGTTTATTGTTTACTTGTATCCCTAAAAAGGAAATCTGTTACAAGTTTCATCCAGGCATTGATCCTTTTTATGCTTCTTCCGCTTAGTCTTGCTTTTACTTATGTAATGTCCGAAAGTGTAAGTGTGTTGCAGATGTACTCCGAAACAATTCCCTTTATACTTTTTGCTTTTATTGCGGAAAAAAACATTTTTGCAGAAAGTAAAACAAGGGTTCTAATATCTTTTGCATATTCAATTCTGCTTTTTTCTGGAATATATTATTCCCGTTTTGCAAACATCTGTTATTTCAAATTGGATTTTCAGCAGCAACAGGCAATTGGCTATTATACAAATTTGATAACAAGAATACAGACTCTTGAAGGATATAGCGATGAGCTTCCGGTTGCTGTTTTAAACATTGAAAACATCAGTGACAAGAATATTCCTTATGTAAAGCAATATGATTTTGTTACAGTAATTCCATATAATGATTCGCAGGAGCAATTCCTAAGCAACTACAAATGGGATGATTTCATGAAAATGTGGTGCGGTTATGAACCCGAGTATATCGAAGATACTACAGAAGGAGAAAATAACGATATTGTAAAGGCTATGCCTCATTATCCTGATGACGGCTCGGTCAAAATTGTAGACGGTGTGGTTGTAGTAAAATTCTAGGGAAATAAAAATAGCTGATAGGCCCCCCCAGAATAATAAAGGTTTAGATTTATATATTCTGGGGGAGTTTTTATTTTATAAGGTTTTCCATCGTTTCTATAAATTTGTCCTTTACAATACTCCATCGGCGTTCTTCAAGGTTATAGTCATAACTATGCGGGGCGGTTCCCATTTGAGCTTTTAATTCAGTAACAAATTCATCTTCCGAGTATGTCAGCGGAATTCCTACTTCACCAACGGCCTTTATTTCGTTATATGCAACGACAGGTCTTTTTGCAGCCATTGCTTGATAGTATTTTGCCGTAACACCTAATCCACGGTTAGTACGGACTTTCTTATCATATGGAACAATGAAAACATCACAGTTTGTCATCCATCGTGGTATTTCATTTGGTTTAATACCTGGAATGTATTCAATATTCGTATATTCAGGAATTTTATCAAGAATTTCTTTTTGCGGTTTATTCGGGCAGATAATAATAAAATTGTAATCTGGCAGTTTTCTTGCAGAATTAAATATGAGTGTCCAGTCTACAGGCCAAGCTCCAATATAAAGTGCCGTATTTTCCTTTTGGAGTGCTAATGGTTTTGGATAAGTCATTTCAAAAGGTTCAATATCAACTCCGTTTGAAATTGTTACAAATTTTACATTATTGTAAAAATCCGGAACCCTTGCACTGTAAAAGCCTTCATAACCGGGATGAACAAAAACAGCTAAGTCTGATTTGACAAGTACATTTCTTTCAAGATTTGCAAAGCGGGGAAGTGAGCCGTCGTACATCATTACATCACTTGGCCTGTAAATAAATTTTGAACATGGATACATTTTTTTTAATTTATCAATAAAAGCGATTCCGTCCGCGCTTTCGAATACAAAAATATCTGTCCCGTCCAACCATTTTTTTGCAAATTTCTTGAATGAAGAAAATGATGAGCATAGCAGTTTGTTCATCATTTTGTCACCAAGAAATTTACCGAAGAAATTCGGAAGACGGCAAGTTATATAAGTTATGTTGTGAAGAATAGATTTCCCGACATTATAGTCAATTCCTTTTTGAAGAGACTTGATAGTTTTTTTATTGTACAATTCATCTTTCATGAAAAGAGCATAATAAGGACGAGGAAAACTGAAAAATACAGTTTCAATTCCATGTTCGCAGGCGGCTTCTGCAAATTTATGAAATCCACCAAGTCTTTTAGATTCCCAAGTATGTACTGTAATAAATGTGATTTTTGTCAAAGCATTCATAATTAGATAATATCATAATAAGTATTGATTGAAAAGGTAATTATTTATAAAATGATTTTACGAGGGTAGCATCGTGTCATATTTATTGTCATCGCTGATTGATAAGTCAGCGGTTGTGAATGAAAAAGTTGAATTACTCCATGAAAAGGCTTTTGATCATTTTTCAAGAATAACTACAGAACAGCAGAATAAATGTGTTTTTTTGGCTGAGGAAAAGTATGTAGGCAAACTTGATTCTTCGATTGCAATGGTTATTACTAATAAAGATATTTATAGTAAATTTAACGAAGCATTTTTAGATTATGGCATTTGCATCACGGATAATCCAAAGGGACTTTATTTTGAACTTTTGAATGAATTTGAGCAATCTAATAAGCGTCCTGATTTTAAAACCGTTATCGGTGAAAATGCTAAAATTAGTAAAACAGCAATTATTTCTGATAAAAATGTGAAAATTGGAAAAAACGTTTTTATTGATGATTTTGTAAAAATTTATCCGAATGTCACTATTGGTGATAATGTTACAATTCAGGTTGGTTCTGTCATAGGAATTCAAGATTTTGATATGTATAACTATAATGGAGTATCAAGGCAGGTTTTTCATAACGGTGAAACTGTAATCGGTGATAATGTTTTTATAGGCTGCCATTGTGTTGTTGGGCAAGCGCTTTATGATTATGGCAAGACCATAATTAGAAACAATTCAAAGCTCAACCATGGAGTTCTCATTGGGCATAATGATGTGATTTGCGAAAATGTCAAAATAAGCAAGGGTACCCTGATCGCGGGATGGACAGAAGTTGGGGCAAACAGTTTCTTTGGCGTAGGAGCTGTGGTTCGTAATGCAATAAAAATAGGAGAAAATGTAACTATTGGTATGGGCAGCGTTGTTACCAAAAGTGTTGATTCAGGACTTACCGTGATAGGAAATCCCGCTCATCCCAAGTAGGTTTTATACAAACCTGTCTTCCAGACATCCGCATAAACATTGCTGGAAAAATATATGTACAATACTCCGCCTCGAACAAAGCCACTTGAGCGGTAGCAATTTGTTATAACAGGTTCTTTTTGGAAATTCCAGTCTAAAAGATTCTTACTTGTCGCTATGAAAAGGGCATATTCCTTTTTTTTGCTTGAGTAAGGAGAAACCATGCACAAAAGCATTACATAGCCGTCTTTATCGTCCTTAAAAATGTCAACGTGCCAGGGCTGAAACTCTTTTGTAATTCCGCTCAGATTGAGGCTAACTCTGTTTTCAAAATCAATACTTTTTAAGTCACTTCCTCTTACGGCAAAAAGATAATTACCGTTTTTCAAATCTTTTTTGACGGCGAACAGAAAGCACCCATCTGTGTTGTAAACAAGGGCCGGGGACAGCATGAATCCGTCATTTTTTCTGCCGTTCAGGGGTTCGTGATGCAAGATTTCTTTTTTCCAATTTACCCGATCACTGCTTGTAAGCAGCATAAGATTCTGGTAATCGGGGCGGACGGTTTCAAGATAAAGCATCTGATAAATTCCGTTGTGGAATGTCAAATCCGGATCGTCGTTGTGGTCTTTTTCCGGCGTTGGCACAAGTGGATTTAAGCCTTTCTTTTCTTCATGAAAATGGATGCCGTCACCAGATACCACGATTGATGGATTTTCATATTTGTCATTTGTGTTGGGATAGGGGGTAAATGCAAGAACATAGCGAGGATCTTGATTCTGAATCAGAATATCTGGATGCACGATCTGATTGCGATTGTCATAGGTCGGAATGTAAAGTTTGATTCGTATATTAAACGGAAGTTGCTCAAGCGTTTTCTTTCTGGGAGAGTAAAAACTTGCTCCAATACAATGGGCTATGAACCTTTTTATTTTTGTTTTTATTCCAAGCATATTATATCATTTCCTAAGCAGTTTTTTTATGATTTTCTTGCAGATAAAACCTGCATAAATGGACAGTGAACGGAACATTATCAAGTCATAACAATTCGTGTTTTGAGAATCGAATTTTTGCTTGTAATCGCGGTATTTGCGTCCTAAGAAAAATTCTTTTTTGCCTTTCTTTATTAATTCTTCTATAACTTTGCAGTAAAGGAGAAAACCTGGAGATTCTTTCTGATAGGCAGGATTGTAGCTTAAGTTTTCTAGATAGACATTTTCACCTTGTTCGCAGGTGAATACCATTGATATATATCCCTGCTCTATACCTTTGATGGGTGAATTAATTTTCCATACATAGGCATCTGTCACATAATACTTTTTTAGATATTCCTGAGGCTGCATATTGTAGTCTCTATTCATTAATTCTTTTTTAAAAGAAAAATATGTCTCTACTAATTCATCAGGAATACCATCCTTCATCGTGTAATGTTCGAAGATTAAATCTTGACCAAGTTGCTCAACCATATGATTATGTTTTCGTCTGAGAGTCTGCTTCGATTTTGAAGACATTCTTTGCCATAATTCATCGCTTGTTTTTGGGAGAACTAGGTGCCACTGATTTGCAGTATAATTTTTTGCAAATCCTTTTGCCTTGTTCAGACTGTATTCACAGGAAATCTGTTTGATTTGTTTGTATGTTTTGAGAATAAAAGTTTTGATTTCAATAAGCTCTGACTGTGAAATTTGAGTAAGGCAGATTCCGATTGCTGCAATTTTTCCATCAAGATGAAGCGGGATATAGATTTTTTCTTTGTTATCACGCTCCAAAAGAAGCATGGTGTATTTGCCGTATACAATGCCAAATCTGTTTTGCACTACATCTGGAGTAACAATATTATCTTCTGCTGTACCAGCATTTTCTTTATAGACTGAGATATTCATACTTGAATCATATCATAAAACTACAAATTATTTAATATGTTCCTCAAATTTTCAGAGAAAGAGAAATTTTAATGGAATTTTTACTTTATTTTTTCCATAATGATTTGCTCTGTTTTGGTCACATCGGCCTCGTGCAAAAGATGATAACTATTGAGTATGTTTTCAAGAGGAAAAGTGTTAAGAATTTTATTAAAGGGAATGTTGTTTTTCCATTGGCAGTAGGCGAGAACAAAGCCTGACCAATATTCTGCCTGGGGATAAAAAGGTTCTTTTAAGGCTTCTTCTATTTTCTCTGTTAAGTTTTTTTTGGGCAGAGCGAGCATCGCAAATTCAAAACCGGACTTTCCGCATAAAAAATCAGGGTTCGCGATTTCAATTTGCGCCGGTATAATTGAATTGAGGAAGATATCTTGAGCTTCTTTAGGACTATAACCCAAACTGAATAGCATAAACTGAAAAAAGAAGCCTAGATTTTTCTGGACATCCGGCAGGTACATTTCATCATAGGCGTATTTCATCTAAAAGCTCCGGATTTCGAATAATGTCAATTAAGTAAATAGAATCTTCTGGTTTTTGATTTCGAAGGTTTTCCAGGTATGATTTTCTTGCATCTGTATCACGGTTGATATACTTTGGAAAGTATGTTTTGCAATCAGCTTTCTCTTTTCCTGTAAAGACAAGACTCTCAAAACCTTTCTTGGATTTTAAGACAATCTGAATTCCAAGACTTCCAAGCTTCATTGATGTTGCCAGAGACTGAATGGGAATTATATTCTCCAGAAAATCGCTTGCAAACGAAAAATACGAATCATTTGCCCTGTAGCCTTTGATAATGTCGTAATCTTCATAGTTAATCTGATAATGGGATGTCAAAAAAACAAGATTTCGTTTTCCTAATGGTGATTTTGGTGAGAATACTCGGTTCTGCATGAGGATTGAAAGCCAGTGAAGAATGCTGAAGTTTGAGGCAGATAAATCAAGAATTGAGAGATTTGTTGTGTCAAGCTCGTAGCAGTTTGCGAATCCGTCTTTGTTTTTCTGACAGGCCCATTCTTTTGCAAGTTCTTTTGATTCTGTGCAATAAAAGCCTAGCCCGTAATCGTTTTTAGGATTACCTAGTCCATACAGAGGCTTTTCTATTGTCTTTTCAGAACCGTGAAAAATTTGCATTAAACAAATTATAGCATAAAATTACAAATTATTTAATATGTTCCTTAGGTTTTCTGTAAAAGCGTCAAGAAAATACTCTTCTGCCCGCTTTTTCGCATTTTCTGCATAAACAGCCTGCAGTTTTTCATCTTTTGCGAGTCTTTCAGTTTTTTCTGTCAGTTCCTCCAGAGTAAGCCATTTTTCACCGCATTCATTCTGGACAATTTCTTTTTGACCGGCCTTGTTTATAACAATTGGAATGCATCCTACGCTCATTGCCTCGACCGTCGTAATTCCAAAATGCTCGCACTTGTAAGGCTCTTTGTTTTCGTCTACACCATAGCCCTTGCAGTGCCAGAAGAATTTTGACTCGTTGTAGAGTTTTGCGATTTCGCAAAAAGGCTTATTGTCCAGGACAGAAATGTTATATCCTTTTGTATGCTCAATAAGTTCTGGCAGATAGGTGCTTCCTTCGTCCGATCCCCCGGCAATAATGAGAGAATAGTTGTTTACAAGAAAATCCGATGATTTATATGCCTGCATCAAAGACTCAAGATTTTTGTCGCGCTCAAGGCGTGAGCATACGAAAATCTGATTTTTCTTTTGCAAGTTAAGCTGCGGAATGGGCAGTACAGGCGGGTAGAGAAGCTTTACTTTGCTTTCCGGGATTTCCGGCCAGAGCTTTTGCAAGTGACTTTTTGTAAAATTCGAGTTTGGCAGGAAAAGATCATAAGAAGAGCTGTATTTCTTGTCCTTGCTTTTCATAAGGCATTTTTTCAGGAAGCTCGAATTTCCTTTGATTGTCTCTAGCTTTTCCATTGGAAAGTGGATTATGGCAATGTTCTTTTTTGCCTTGAATATATAGTGTCCGCGGGAACAGTAAAAGAACATGTCAAAGCCTTTTGATCGATTTTCAATTTTTTTCCGCAAGATAAAGCAGGAAATTTTGTTTTCATTTGAGCCGTATATTGCATCCAAACAAATATTTTGAACATTCAGTTTTGTTCCATATTTGGAATCAAGTGTTTTGACAAACTCATTTTGTGGAGGCATTGATTTTTTGTTGTAACATTCTGAAAGAAAATGAATGCTTGCTTCAGGATAAATTGCCTGAAGTGCCTGTGCCATTCGTACAGTGTAACTTTCCGTTCCACCTGTGGCGTACAAGATGTTTTTATATAAAGTCCGATTTTCATATCAAGCAGCCTCCTTGTACAGAGGTTCTTGACATGGAATCAGAACTAGACTATTGTTTCCTGTTTCCTGTTTCGCGCGGCGGCCAATATAAAGTGCAGGGGAACTGCAAATATCTTAATGCCTGCGAGAATTAAGAAAAACTCAATAAACCTCAGCTTAGAATCAATATTCTCGTCTATAAGAACTTGTTTTAAAACTTTGTAATTTCGAATATCTGAGTAAAGCTTGTAAAATTCGGACGGAATGACTTTCTGGGCTATAAAATTTCGCAAGAGGGCATAGTATTTTACGTCATATTTCATGTATGTAAGGTCAAGTCTCTTAAATTTCTCATTTTCTTCGAAATATCTTACGACATCGATTTTATCATGCATATTTTTTTCCGAATTCTGCTTGCTTCGTGTGATGGAATTCTGATTCATGTTATTCACATGGTAAGTATAAATAGGAATGTGAACTGTTTTTTGGGAGTGGTAGTAGATGTTTGCAGAAATTATCACATCTTCCCAACAGTGAATCGATTCAGGCGGAAAAACATCGTTTTCTGTAAAAAGCGCCTTTTTTGCAATTTTCGTCCAAAGAGTTCCTCGACAAGTCTCTTTTTCAATTAGACTGACAAAA
>CAMVEQ010000134.1:0-7759 GCA_947166545.1 uncultured Treponema sp.
AAATATTTTTTCTCTTTCTGTTAGCCAATCAGATTCTTCTACTGAATCTGGTTTACAAATTGAAAGGATTTCCACATAATCATTTTTACTATACAACATATTACGCAAATTTCGAAATTCGTTGAGAAAATAGTCTTTTACAGCTGAAATAATTTTTTTCTGTTCCTCATTATCAAGTTTTAATTTATTTATTTTATCATTATTCAAGTAATTTAGGGCAGATGACTCTTGCAATACTTTTGCAGAAATGACGTAATCTCTTTTTATAGATGCTATTTCATTCTCAATTGCCATTCCTCGTATTTCTTTCCATCGCGATTCTGACAATAAAAATGGTTTGTCACAAGAAAATATTTTCTTTCGGTGATATTGTAAAATAGAAGTAATCCAATAATCGTCGATAAGATTTTTTACACCAAATAATAAATAAAACAACATTGATACAGCAAAAAAAATCAATACAAATCCAACCTTTGTTTGAGAAGAAAAAACTTCTGTTGCTTTTCCTTTATCATGCTTAATATCTATTTTTAAGGAATCTGAACCATTAATATTCATTGTTATAATGATAGAACCGTCCTTTGGAAGTTTTGAATAACAAATCTGTTTCCCATTACTATCAGTCAGTTCAAATTCTTGAATATTATCTTGTTCTGAATATTTTTTTATTTCATATTTTTGAATACTACCATTCAATGTAATTACTAAGTTTTCTGCAGTTGCGTTTCCAACATTTTGAATTCTTAACTGTTGCACATAATCTTTTTCAGATGGGATAGAAATTGGCGCTGAAAGATTATATTTTACATCTATTTTTTCTTTGTTTATGTACAAAGTAAATAAAGCTACAAATATGCCTGCAATAACAGTGCCAAAAACACCTAAAAGAAACTTTTTCATAAGCTACATCTCTCCTTATACATTCCAGACAGTCTCATCGCCGCAGATATTCCTGATTTTCAGACGCAGCGGTTTTGTTTCGCTTTTGATTGTGCCGTCCCAGAAATCTTTTGTCTTTATGCCATTCTTAATAATAAAACCAAGCTTATCAATTTTGATTTCTGAATCTGAATGCCACTCACCTTCTGTTGCAGTACAATCCACGCTGAGCCATTCAATGAGTTCTAAACCTTCTTCTGAAATGATGATTGGCTTGAACTTTTTACCTTTTGAGTTGAGTTCGCATTTTTGATTGTAGGCGTTTATATGGCGCATAACACGGTCGCTCATAAATGATTTTATGACTAGTTTATATTCCGGTATTAGTTCTTCCTGAACTTCGCTTACTTCAAAATCTGCGGTGTCTTCAATCACTATTTCATCAAGCAGTTCTTTTAAGTCGCGGAATTCGATTTTTGCAAGGGTTGATTTGTCTGCTTTGACGAAATCTTCAATTTCTGCAATATCCGCTACATCAACATAATAAATGATTACACGGATCGGAGTGAAAGGAAGATTTCCCAGATGCTCATGCAGAATGCGGCTCATAAACGGCTTGTCTAAAATCTTGCACTCGCTGTTTTTCAAATCCGGAAGATAAACTGGAACAGAGCCGTCCTTCACGCTTTCTATACAGCCCGCCCAAAAATCTGAAAGTCCTTCCATTTTTCCAAGCCCGGGCACGAGAGACTTTAGTTTTTCCATAGTCTGAACGGGATTACGGAAAAGGGAAATACCATCTTTTATTTCAAGAACAGAGAAAGAGGCCGGAGTATCTTTTTGAGCAATCAAGCGGTCGCGCACGGTCTGGATAGAATTGATGCCCACATCGCAGTGAATGAAACGGCGGTTAAGTTTATTTGCCACAGCCGCCGTTACACCTGAGCCGCCGAAGAAATCTGCAACAATCATGTTTTCATCGGAAGATGCTTTAATGATACGTTCAAGCAGGGCTTCAGGTTTTTGTGTGGCGTAATTAACAGATTCTTCTGCTTGTGAATTGATAACATAAATATCAGTCCATAAATTCTGAATAGGTTGACCTTCATATTCATCTAAAAAGGTTTTTCGTCGAATTCTCTGAGATTTGTCTTCTGGAAAGTAGAGTTTTCCAGCTTTATCCCATTCTTCCATAGTTTTGCGAGCAAATGCCCACCCTTTTACAGGTGGTTCATATCCTTTATAATTATAAACCAATGTTGGAGTAACGGTCGCTGAAGGGTTTGTGACTGGATCCCTACTATATAATTTACCATCCCCATCATCATATATAAATCGTTCTTTTATATATTCCAAGGCTTCAGGACTGTCTTTCGTTTTCTGAAGATTGAAGCAATATTCTTCATTTTTTGAATAAAAGAATATTGTATCAGTTTGCTGTCCGAAAGATTTATAGTTATTCAGAGCACCACTTCTCCGTCGCCAAATTATTTCATTTCTAAAATTATCTTCTCCGAAAATCTCATCCATTAAAATCTTTACATAATGACCTATATGATAATCCAGATGCACATAAATGCTGGCGGTCTCGCTCATCACGCTTTTTATTGCGCACAGGTTTTCATACATCCAGTTCAGGTATTTTTCTTTATCCCAAACATCGCCGTACATTTTTTCTTCAAAACTTTTCAAATCTTCAATCTCAAGTTCTTCTTCTGCCTGCTTCAAAGCCTTTGCCAACTTGGGATTCTGACGGATGTAAACGGTCTTGGAATAATCAGCTCCGCTTGCAAAGGGCGGGTCAATGTAAACTAAATCAACAAGAATGCCTTTTTCTTTAAGATAGGCACACGCAGAAACACATTCCCCGCGAATCACAAGATTCTGCTTTGCTTTTTCAGCTTCTCCTACAGTTTCAAGAGGCTGCATTTCATACAAGGGCATTCCGCGCACAAGCTTACCTTTTATGTCGTAGTTTCCTTTATAACGGAGTGTTCGAGTAAAATTATCTAAAAGAGCCTGCCCTTCTATCGGCTCTGGGGTGTATGGGATGTATTTAATTGGCATTTGAGGACTCCTTTGCATCAGTGTTTTTTACAGTTATTAACATCCGAATAAAAATTCCTGTTTGATATAAAAGGAATTCTAAATATCTTGCATCAACTTTATCATTATGTTTTGCAATTTTGTTATTTAAGCTGTCATATTTTGACAATAAATCTTTTATCGATCCTGCTAGTTCTGGCTCTGCATTATGAGCCCCAAAATACTTAAAGACTTCATTTATATTGTTCGCCAAATTCTTTTTATTACCAAGAAATTCCTGAAAAAAAGCCTCCAATGTTTTTCTTAGATTGTCAGCAACATCTCGGATATAAATCCCATCTGAATACTGCTTTAAAGCAATTACATAAGTTTTCTTTGTCTGAGGATAATCTTTTAGCCATTCTAATGGTTCTGAAACTAATGCAGAATCTAATTCTCCTGCACCTTTCGGAAATAAGAATTCACCATCTTCATCTTTTATAATTTCATATGGAATTTTGATTTGTTTTAAGGTCGTTGGTATTAATCTTTTTGCCTCTTCTACAAAAGAATTGTTTTCCTGCTCATTAATTAATATATTTGTAAATATAACAAACTTTGCAATTGTTCCTTTCAAATTATTGTCTTCATCAAAAAAACTTTCAACTAATTCATCAATTACTCCAGGTAATGTAAAATCATATATCTCTACACATGTTTCATCTGCATATAATCTTGTAATGTTTGATAAATCGCAGTGTATTTTTAGCTCAAGTGCTTCTCGATTTCTATAAAAAAAAGATCTAATTTTATTAATTACGGCTTCTACTTTTTGTTCATCATTAAAACCTATACCAAGTTTTTCTCTATAATCAATATATTTCATTCTCCAAACTCCTCTAAGAACAAATCATAATCGCTTTTAAACAATCTATCCTGTACGATTCTGTATTTCTCAAATTCACTTTCTGCGTGAAGCTTTGCCTGTTCCGCGCTTATTTTTCCTGGTCCTGTTAAAATTTCATTTCCGTTGAATTCCAAGAAACCGTCCAGACGCTTTGCCCAATCTTCCATGCTCATAGGAATGTGTCGCTCTGCCTGTAATTCGGCATAATCAAGATATAAAGAAACAAGTCTCTCCATAAAACTCATTTCCTTTTCTGATAAATAGTTTTTTGCAATAGTTACGTCTGCTTTTATGATTTTTCCAGAAGGTGCATTTTCCCAAGTTGTAAGACCCATGTGTTCCTTTTTTGCATCAGCGCGCTCCACAATAAGTTCTGCTGCCGTATGCCTATGTACAGCATAATGCATTTTATTCTGCACCATCTTAAAGAATTCTTTTGTTGTAGTAGCATCCTTGTCATAATCAAAGGCCGTTGCATATAAGTCAGTAACCTTTTGATAAAACTTTCTTTCTGAAAGCCTTATTTCCCTGATTTGTTGGAGCTGGCGCTCAAAATATTCATCTGTAAACATGTGTCCTTTTTTCAGTCGCTCTTTGTCCATTGTCCAGCCTTGAATTGTATAATCCTTGACAATTTGACCAGCCCATTTTCTGAATCGAACAGCACGTTCATTGTTTACCTTAAAACCAACAGCAATAATCATCTGAAGATTATAGTGCACAACCTCACGAGAAACAGTTCGTTTTCCTTCATTTTGAACTATTAAAAAATTTTTAATAGTTGCCTCTTTTGTTAATTCTCCATCGTCATAGATTTTTTTAAGATGATAATTTATATTTGCAACATCAACATCATATAAAGTTGCCATCATTTTTTGGGTCAGCCAGATATTCTCGTCTTCATATCTCATTTCATAACTTTCAGGAGAATCACCTGTTGCTGCAATGTAAGTAAGATATTCAGCTGCGGAACTTCGAATTGTAACTTCTTTTTTTTGCTTTTTTGCCATTTACTTTTCCTCCCCAAAAAACGCGTTGACATGGCTTATTGTCTTTTTGATTCTTTCTTCATCCGGTTCATTATCCTGGAGATACAGATATGAGAATTTTTCACTACCTTCCTTTTCATTGTTCAGTTTTATAAAATACTGCTCAACAAATTCCCGGCGGTCAATGAAATTCGGGTCATTTGCATACAAACTGCCTTTTGTTTCAACAATTAAAACTTTTCCGACTTCGTTTTCTGATTTCCTTTGCAAGATGATAAAATCAGGTGTATATTCACCGACATTTGACCAATCTTTTTCAGTTTTTTTATAACAGTGAATCCTAAAATCAGTCAGCGTGCGGTCTCCGTTATAATAAACTTCAAGATTGTATTTTAATACACACTCTTCCTTTAATACTTCGTCAAGGAATTTCTGTTCAAAAGAGCTGTCTGTTTTATATGGAAGATAATGGAAAGTTCGGTCTTTATTTGGATAAGGGCAAGCCTTATTTTCAATATCATCAGCTTCTTTATTCAAACCTGCTGCACGGAGAGCTGTAACGGCAGCTTTTGTCTTTTCATCAATTTCAGTTTTTCCAGATTTATCTGCGTCAATTATCTTTTGAACTTCGATTTCTTCAGGATAATAATCCTTAATTTTAGATGACGCAACTTCGACTTGTGGCGAAAACTGTTCTATGCACAGCAATCTTACTGATTCTTTTATAAATTCTTCCCTGACAGAAAAATCTCGTTTTTCATAAAAGGCAGTTCTGATGAGTGAATTTAATTTTTGTATGTCATAATGAGAACTGAAATATGTCTCGCCATCAGCTTTATATGAGACTTCATTAAAGACCTTGCGCAATGCCTTGTCATGTTCATGGAGTTTTGCAATTGTTACAAAACCAAAACTCTCTCTCGCTATTTCATAAAGCCAAGTATTGTATCGTGCCGGAAGTTTTCCATGCTCAGAAGAATCAATATCGATATTTGTGAAATCTGCTTTCCTGACATCAAACTGTTTATTTATAACTGCTTTCTGCTCAGAATTTTTTACAGCATTTGAAATAACATTATCAGTATCAGGCTCTTCCACAAGCAGAGTGTCATATTTGATTGAATATTGATACAGCGGTATTGGAGGAAGCTTTAAATGCTCAGTACGATTATATCTGTTAAGCGTTTCGGTAGCACCTCTTGAGCCCTTTTGGAATTCATCAAGATTGATATGCTGCTGCTGTTCAAGCTGTTTTTTAAGTTTTTCTGCATTTGATTCATTAAGAAAAATCAGAGCAGTTTCCTTTTTCCCTCTCTCAACCTGACGCAAACATCTGCATGAAGTCTGCAAAACCATATTTGTAGGACAATCCCCCTCTTGCGAAAGAATCACCCCTGCAAGGCTCCTGCAGTTCCATCCTTCTTTTCCAATCTGACAAAGGAGAATTATTCGTATTTTTGATTCACTTCTATCAAGGATCCTGAACTGATAATCACTATCCTGTGGCTTAGGATGATTTTTATTTCCGTCATGATAGCGTAAAATATGCTCATTAGGATTCAGTCCGTACTCCATGATGAGATTTGAAATAAATGGATAAACTTCTTCTTCAAGAAAATCTATTCCTTTTCCGCAATAAACCGCAAGTTTAGCCTGCAGTGTGCGTGGCGAGCGGTCGTAAACGGTGTCTTTATATTTTTGTAAGAATTCACGCACACCGCTTTCAACAATCTGCATACTGTCTTTATTGTCAGAAACCTTTACAGTTGGATATTTCAAGAAGTTTCCTATTGCGTCTACAAGCGGATAATAATAAACGGTATTAGAAATATCAGACGAAGCAACAGAAAGAGAATCTGTAACAGGTATTTTTTCTGCTTTATCCAAGTATGGTGTACCAGAAAAGCCGATTACATTTGTCACATTTTTCTTTTCACCATTTGCCCAACGGTTCACCACAGAGCGGAGTTTTATGTCACCATCTGTTGCATGATGAACCTCGTCGATAAAAACAGAAAGCTGTGGGAGCTTCCCAATCCAGTAACGAAGTTCATTTGCCTCACGGTCTTTTGTTTCCGAACTTTCTTCAAATAATTCTCCCTGATCTGCACGAACAAGTCCGTCAAGAATAACCTTCTCAGCATTTGTTACGGCCACAAGGCCTGTTAAATCCTCAAATGGCTGATGTAAAGCCAGCTTCTGTACATTTGGATTTTTAGTTCTATTTGATTTTTTTGCAGATTTGTTTTCATCCAACACTTCAAAAATCATTTGTCTTTTTATTTCGCTGGCTGTTGGTTCAGGCAAAATCCATGCTGGATTAAATTCCTGTATTGTTCTTAGACTTGGAATAACCGAAGTTTTTAAGCCAGAGGGAGCCAAAATAATGAAATTTCTAGCAAATCGTTTTTCAGCTGGATTCTGCATTGCAAAATACAAATCAAGATAAATAAAAGCTGCCATCAAAAATGTTTTTCCGGCACCCATTGGAAGACTGAAAAGATAATCAGAATATGTGACACCATAAAAGATTTTTTTGAAAATGTCCTCATAATCAATGCTTTGTGGATTCTTTTTTATTTCATCTGTAAGTTTTACAGAAACCTGCTCGCCCTTTTCGTTTTTTTGTGAAGCATATTCATACAATGCCAGGGCAGCTTTATTACTCAAAAGAGTTTCACGAGTAAGCGTAGAAAGTTCCATGCCATTCAATTCTTCTTCCGAAAGTGAATTAAATGCACCATTACAAAAGAGTTCATAAAGTGGCTTATTGTCACAGGCTATTTTCAAAAAAAGATATGTCTTTATTGCTTCTATCTGTGCATCACGAAGTTCCCCAGTAGAAATCATATAGGAAATCAAATTTTTTATTTTGCAATCACTAGAAGAGAACCATTTTTTGCATGATTTTTGAATCATTGTGTGAAGCATTTTTATTAATTTCCTTTTTCTATTTCAA
>CAMVEQ010000135.1:0-7749 GCA_947166545.1 uncultured Treponema sp.
GCTGAGGACAGGAAGACGATACGTAAGGCTTGTCTCAAATACAAGGTATCTTACATCACGACTATTGCAGGTGCGCTGGCTGCGGTTAAGGGCATTGAAGCTGTAAAGAATGGTAACGGTGGTGAAGGTGGAGTTAAGTCGCTTCAGGAATATCATGCTATGATAAAATAGTTTTTAGCGGACTAAAGCCGCCAAAAACACTATGTGCACGACGCAAGGCTTTTTCAAAACCTTTCGCGTGCCAAATCAATTTCTAAACCGACACTTTCAGTGCGGTTAAAATCATAAGGAACGCCGGTCTTGCTTTTGAGTGAGGCTGGCGTTTTTTAATTAGCGAATTTCTTTGCATACTGAGACAGAATACCTTTTGTCAGAGATTCTTCAAATTGTTTTTCACACCATTTGTTAAAAAAGTTGGCTAATTCTTTTGCTGTGATATTGTGAACAAATTCTTTTATGCCTTGAGGAATTTTTCGTTCATCTGGAGTTCTCCAGTTAATGCTTACAATCATCGGCGGCTTTATATAACATTCAGTAAGACATTTATCAAAACATCGTTTCAATTCTTTGTCATTTCTTTCGCAATCAAGGTTGTTTTCTATTAAGATGCCATATTCTTTATTTTTGATTAAGAGAATTGTCTGCCTAATGTTAGTTGAAAAATCAAGAAAAGAAAAATCTGCAAGGAATGAATCACGAATCTTTTCAGGCATTTTTACAAAATCCAAGAAATCTTTCAAAACATCGGGCGAACTTGATTCGTGATTCGGATTCAACATTGAAAATAATATTGCACTGTGGAAGTTTTTCCATTCAGTTCGGCTTTTCAAGAATTTTTCTTTATTCATAATTTTCTCCAGATGCTTTTAATTCTAGTATTTCTTACCATCATTTAACGATAGCTGATTATTTAAAATTAAGGCCTGAATTAATTCTTTTTATCACATTGTCAATTTCTTTTTCAGACAGTCCCAAGTCATGGCTCATTACTTCTATATATCCAACATCTTCAAAACTGAATAACTCTTCTACAAAAGCTTTTAAGACAGTCAATCTCAGTTTATACATTTCAACAACGAGATTGATTAAATCTTCTGTCAGATTTTCAGTTTTTAACAGCTGCAACTTATGTTCCCATATAATGCATCGTTTCCTATTCTTACAATAAAAAATCAAAAGTCCTTTCTTGAACTGCTTTTCAATGTTTCTTATTGATAAATTGGAAAACATCGGCATCTTTTTTACATATCCGCTGATTAGTTGTGGTACTTTAAAGCCGCAAAAATCTATATTACCAAACGAAACAAGATAAGCGTTCATGCACAAATACATACAGTGTTTTTGTACTTTTTTCTTTTTCTTCCGACTACTCATCTTCGACTGCCTGTCTTGCAAATTAGTCACCCATTCTATCAATTAGTGCTATGACTTTTATAACATCATTCTCACTTGGATAAATTCCGATAAGACAGTTTGGAATCTTCTTGTTAGAAATCTTATGCCAATTAATCTCTGTACATATTTCTACAATGCATTGTTTTTCGTCCACCTGTTTTAACAATCCTTCAAAATGATTTGAAACATTTCTATTTGATTTATTAAAATCTTTAATCAAGCATAACTCTGGAAATTTGAATTCCTGCAGGTGACTCTTAAAACTTTCAAATGAATCGTATTGCTTTGTGTTTATCTGCCAGAAATTATTCCCACTTCTCTCAAGCCGATGCTTAATAATGATTGATCCTTCATTATTTTCTTTGCCGTAACAGAGAGTGACTTCTGCAAAATCATACGGTTTTCTTGTTTTATTACCGTGAAAAATGATTGTTTCAGGAGTGTTGTCCGTACCATCAGTATCAAGCAAAGTCCAATTTATAGCATTAAGAAGATTTGATTTTCCAAATTTTGGCGGGCCGGCTACAATATTCAAGTGAGGTGAAAAATCCACATGTACCCGGTTGTAGAAATTCTTATAGCCTTCAATATCCATATATTCCAGAAAAATCTTATTCATTTTCATTGCCTCTTCCATAAAGAAATCTTGTCATCATTAGATAAATGCATACAAAAGGAATGGTGCTTCCGACTGCAATTTCTGCGTTATTGAAAAACGATTCTTCAAAGCATAATTTTTCAAACATCATATCTTTTACCATTCCGCTTCCGAAATGACATAAACATACAACCAGACTACCAACCAAATAATTTCTTATTTTTTTGATTTCAAAAGCAATGTCTTTGTTCAATTCGATTGTTGTAACCAAATTATCATTTTCAATAACGGCTTGCTTATCAGAAATAATTCCAGCATCTTCATTGTATGCTATATCCTGCTTCTGTACATTTAACGTATCTTGATTGAATTTATTACTTACTTCAATTTTTCTTTTTACTCCATTTTCCAGAAAAAGAATTAAGATGTACAACAAAAGCCAAAAATAGATAAGGAATCCAATAAGGAAGGCTTCTTTGTTAGGCAATCGGTCTGTAAGTCGTTTGTAGAGTTGAACACAAAAAAGTTGTTCCTGAATATTACTTGCTAACAAAGAGAAACGGACAGAATGGATTTGCAAAATTAAAGTTATAATCGTTAAGTACGGTATGTTATACAAAAGAATCTCATTACTTTTTTTGATGAACTTCAACGAAACAAAAAAGCAATAAATGAAACATAATATAAATATGCTTCCAACCAAAATTTCCTCAACGATTTTGGAAAATGGAAGTAAAAGCAAAACAAACAAAAAGACCATAATATTTTCTATGACAGATTCCTTCTTCATGACAGTCTCCTAAATTTTTAAAACTCCAAGACAATTATTGACCTGGAGTTTATTCGTTTTTAGAGTTTTAATTTTTTTGCTATAGCTTGAATGTCTTTTTTGTAAAGCCAAATACCCATTACTGGATTCTGCTGATAATAAGCTCTGCCGGAGAGAAAACCAACGATAGAAGTATTTTTCTGATCTTCAATTATGTAAATAACATCACCACTTTCCATGAACGGCTTATTGTTTATTACAGATTTACCACCTTCATCAGAAGTGACTTTTGTACCAGTGGAAGTGAATTTTGATTTTGGAATTGTAATGCGGGTTATGTATCCGCCCAGTAAAGTCTCTTCAATTACAATAAAGTCACCGTTTAAAGTTACCGTGCAAGGCGTTTTATCAGCTGTCTTTAGTGTAAAAGACTGAGCGAAGACTGCTGCTACTATAAACAGCAAAACCAACAAAGAAATAATTTTTTTCATAATTCCTCCTATCGCTACTTTTTAGCAGCAATGTTTCATTGTTAGTTCACTTATAACACATGCTGCTATCATTTCGCGATAGTGGAGAGGAAAATTATTTATTTTTTAGGAAAATTGGAATCATTCAATATTTCTTCAATACATTTTTTCATATAATTCTTTAGTTCACCATTGTGAATTGCTTTTATTGTTTCAGAATTCCATTCTTTATATTTGAACCACTCCCAACCATATGGGTAATATTGATCAGCATCTTCTGAAAAACAATTTAATTTTTGTGCATTTTCGTTTTTATTGTTTTCAATTGAAAAAAATACTTCATGTCCATTTTCTTTTCCAAAATATATTTTCGTATTTGGAAAAGAATTTGGCACAAAATATATGAATTGATTAGTCCCAGAATTCCAGATTTCTCCATCCCATTTTAATTTGCATTTACATTCTTTTGCTAATTTGTTCATTTGACATTTGAATTCGTCATAAATATAATCATCTAAAATCGCTTTATTATCTGTAATGGCAAGTGTTTCTTCTATGTTGTTTAACATTAAGTTTAATAATTGTTCTTTCATATTAGACTCCATATCCTGATTTGTAATTTTATTTATAAGACTAACATATTGTTTTATCATTTCTGCGACAGCTGAACTTTTTATTAATACAAGACAATCTGTTAGCCATTTTTTTATGTTTCTGGAATAAGAAATACAATCCCAATATTGTTTTTCGCACTTTTCACCAATCGATACTAAAGATGGACTATGCCCATCTTTAGATGTTTTTTTTGTTTCAATAGCAAAAGAATTATATCTGAATAATTGATAAGGTTGATCGCCGGCATCGATTTTGTTTTCTATTAGTATCAAAAAATCCGGTTTATGAAATCTTATTAAGATATCGATTCTTCCACCTTGTTTATAGTCTTCTGTAATCTGACCAATAGAATATTCAACCGTAACTTCTGCATTTTTTGTATCTAAATTATTAATATGCAGTATATTTTTAACAAATTCATCAATGAAAATATTACCTTGTCCATGAGAACCTTTTGGATTTAATAGTTCTGCTAAAAAAGCAGAATGAGTTTTTACTTCATCAGTCTCAATGTTTAGAATTGAAAAGATATTGAAAAAATCACCATTCTTCCATTTTTCAATTCTATATTTTTTATTTTTTTCTACTATTGGTTTAACTTCATTTAATATAGCTTGAATCTTCTTGTAATCCATAGTTTAAGTATACCACACATTTCCATCAAATCTTTATTTTAATAAAAAATTTCCACTATCACTAAATGATAGTAAATCGTGGTATAATCTAATCATGAAGCAGAAGTTAAATCCCCCAGAACGTACTCTTAACAAAAAAATGCTTGAACGCCTCATTATCATTCACAACGCAATTAAGGCTGGAATGTATCCGGATGTTCCAAGGCTTCAAAAGCTATACTGTGAACAGACTGGTTATAGTAAGGTTGGAGAAGCAACAATTTACCGTGATATTGATTTGCTCCGAACATATTTTCATGCTCCGCTCGACTTTGACAGGGAGAAAGGCGGGTATTATTATTTTGATGAAAAATGGGATTTTGCCCTGAATAATATTTCCACGGAAGATGTGTTTTATCTTTCTGCCGCCAAGACGCTTCTTTCAAGTTTTGAGGGAAGCCCGATTTACAACTCGATTTCTGATGCTATCAACTTCGTAACAGATACACAGGGAGTTGGAAAAAGTTCACTTTTAAAACGAATTGCTGTTGCCCCAGTTCCCAAAGTAAATATTGATGAAATAGTCTGGAAAAAATTTCTTGAAGCAATCCGCAATGACTATGTAGTTGAGTTTGATTATAACGGTCGCTGGAATACTGAAACATCTCATAGAAAACTTGCTCCTTATCAATTTCTTTTTGATGACGGTTCATGCTTCATTTTTGGATATTCTTATGAACGAAATGCAGAGAGGATTTTTTCTTTAAGCAGAATCAAAAATCTTGAAGTTACTTCAGAACACTTTGATTTACCGGAAAATTTTGATTTCTCATCTCGTTGTGGTGGCGGTAAGTTCGGAATCTTTATGAGCAATAAAGCTGTAGATTTTGTAATTGATTTATATAATGACGCCAGAGAAATCGTCAAAGAAAGGATTTTAGCAGATAATCAGAAAGTCACGAATTTTGAAGAAGAAGAGAAAACTCGTGTAAAGTTTTCTTCAACTCAAACTCTCAGAGTTATGGAATGGCTTCTATCACAAGGCTCTCATGCTATTCCTATTTCTCCAGATTGGTTTGTTGATAACTGGAAATTGACGGTAGAAGCTATGATGAAACGAGTTAATGGGATTTTTGATTGAGAATGTTAATAACATCAAACTTCAAACCTTCACTTGACTTCTCTCTGGTTCTGCATTATATTCTAACCATAAGGATATCGCACCTTTGACTGCGAAATTTATACGGCCGAGGCAGTTTTTATTGCTTCGGCGCTTTTTTTATGGCAGACTTAGAAATCTACGAAATCGATTCAGCTTATATTGAATATCTTTCTGCATTTGAAGAGCATCTTTTCAGGAACAAAAAGGTAACACAAGACTTCTCTCGAAAATATATTGGAATTATACTTGAAATTGAAGGATTCAAATATTTTGCCCCCCCCTTTCATCTTTTAAACCCAAACACAAACGACTTTGCGAAACTGACGATTTTATCAAGATTGGTGTCTATGCCGTTATCAATTTGAATAATATGTTTCCTGCTCCTTTAAATATCTGTAAACCTGTTCTTATTTCTGACATAAAGAACGAGCATTATAAAAACCTTATAAGAGCCGAATACCGTATCATTAAACAGAAATCTGAACAAATTGTAAGTAATGCAAGAATAGTTTATGACCATAAGCTTATAAATGACGGAAAATCAAAGCTAAGCCAACGATGCAATAATTTTAAATTGCTTGAAGAAAAATGCAGAGAGTACAAAAGTAAATAGCAAATTGCGACAGCAATTTACCTTTCACCGGGGCGTTGGTCGCACGCAAGCGTGCTTACCGAGTTTGCAAGCAAACTCGCGGGAATTATATTGGGGATTTTAAGGGGCTAGCCCCTTAGGAGAAGGGGTAGCGTAAAAGCCGTGGGCTTTGGAGCGAGGGGGAGACTTTCCCCCACCTGCTGAAATGTTTTCCACAATCCAGTATACTTTCCGCAGAAAAATGATAATAGAAACAGAACGGCTTTTTCTTCGCCAGATGACGCTGGAAGATACGGACACGCTGGCCCTTGTTTTAAGTGATCCTGAATCGATGAAGTTTTATCCCCATCCTTTTTCCCGGGTCTGACAATCGTCCAAGTCGTCATGTGGCAGAAGGCACTGGCATGAAGTTTGTAAAAGCCTTTACGAAGACGGTTATGGGAAAGCTTGTTGAAGATGAAGTGCTTTATATGATGGATTTGTAGAAAGCTTGCCCGGAAGTTTGACATCATCCCCTACCCTACTATAAAATATTCACATGAAAATCGCAGCTACGTATGAAAAAGAGACTGGAAATGTCTTCCAGCATTTTGGAAAAACTCAGTTTTTTAAGATTTATGAAATTGAAGACGGAAAAATTCTTTCTTCGGAAGTAATTAATAACGGCGGAAATGGGCACCATGCGCTTCCTCCATATTTAAAAAGTCTTGGAGTAGAGACTTTGATTCTCGGAAACCGCGGTCAGGGTGCAATCGATGCAATTGCGGCTTCCGGACTCAAAGAAATCCCAGGAATTACAGGCTCTGCTGACGAAGCAGCCGCTCTTTTTGCCAAAGGTGAGCTAAAAGGCAATTTTGATGCGAAGTGTGACCATCACCACGGCGAGCATCATGAGCATTAATCAAAATTCTTGCCATCTATTAAAAAATCCACTATATTTAACTCGTAAAGCACAACGCACAGAAATCTATCTCCAACACTAACCATCTCCCTTTTTATATGTGCGTTTAATTTTAGTTTTTGGCAATTTCCAGAAACTTTCACTTTGTATTTTTTTTATTTTCTTTACCGCAATTCGGGCCTGATGTTGGACTGGCGCCGAAAATCGAAACAAAACGAGGAAAGGTATGGAAAATTCTCACGCTCAGAACAAACTCAAACTGTTTGAAAACAAAAAAATCCGTTATGTATGGAATGCCGAGGAAGAAGAATGGTATTTCTCGGTTATTGATGTTGTGGAAGTGCTTTCGGGAAGTCAGAATCCACGGCGGTATTGGAGCGACTTGAAAATCAAGTTAGTCAAGGAAGGAAGTGAAGTGTACGATAAAATCGTACAGTTGAAACTTCAGGCAGCCGATGGAAAAATGCGTGAAACCGATGTTCTTTCCACAAAAAATGTGCTGCGCTTAATTCAGTCAATTCCTTCTCCAAAGGCTGAGCCGTTCAAGATGTGGCTTGCTCAGGTTGGAAATGACAGGCTTGAACGCAAACGATAAACTTTCTCTGGAAATTCGAAATAAAAAATACATGGAGG
>CAMVEQ010000136.1:0-7693 GCA_947166545.1 uncultured Treponema sp.
TGAATCGTCTAAACAGGAGGAGGAGTTTTTAAGTAAATTTCTTCGCATTATAAAAACTTTCTCAGGACTAAAACCAAAGATTTTTGATTTATCTGCTTACGGTCTTAAAATTTACGGTGGAATTGATGATGCTTATGTTCCTTTGTGTGTAATGAGTCAGATTTTTCTCGCTTATGACTATGTTCGATATGTGTACAACGGAGATGCAGTTTATTTTCTTACTGGTCAATATCAATGTCCTTACGAAAATTATACTAAAAGCAGCTGGTTTAGAAATGAAGATGGTTCGGTAAAAGAACGACCTGCAGAACTTATTGAACTGTCTTACAATATGCTTTGCTTTACCCACGATTATTTTTATGGAGAACCAGGTTATTACGGTTTTGCTGATGATGGAAATGGTTATGCAAATCAGGAAATTGTTGCTGCTGCCGATAAACTTAAGTTTGATGACCTTTTAAAAACTTATGATGAAGAAACTTTGACACTTTTAAAATCTGCCTCGTATTTTGATTATTTAAAAGGTGTAATGCGGCTTAATTTTTTTACTTATGGTGATTGTCATGCCTTTGTAGACTTTATTTATTATCAAAATCTTTTTACAGATGAACAGCTTACTGACATACTAGATTATTATTACAACGGTTGTGATAGCCAAAAAGTACTAAAACTAAGTGAAGTTAGTAAATTATTACACGAAAAGCGTTTTGCAGCAGGAAAAGAAGTAGAAATAAAAGAGGATTATAAAGAACCAGTTAAACTTGAAGTTCTTCCTGGTGGAAAAACAGCAATTATCCGTTTTGACGTTTTTGATTTAGATTCTTCAGGGTGGGAAAATTATTACGCACAAAAGAATCTTACGGCAAATCCAAATCCAGATCCAACGGATGAAGAAATTAAAAACGGAAAGGTTGCAGTTCCAGACGATACAATGGGATTATTTTATCGTTCATTCTATACCATCTTAAACAAACCGGAATATGCTAACGTCAAAAATGTAATAGTGGATGTTTCTTGTAATGGTGGTGGAGCAGTTATTACCTGCCAGAAAGCTTTATCGTATATAACAGGTAAAGGAGATTGGTTAACTTACGATGCCCGAACTGGAGCAAAAGTCCACGAGTATGTAACAGCCGATTTGAATCTGGATGGAAAAATTGATGACGCAGATAAAGAATATTATAACAGACTAACCAGTTTGACGTATACAAACGAAGATGGGGAAGTTCAAACAGACGGCAGAAATTTGCATTTTGCGGTTCTTACAAGTTTTAATTCATTTTCTTGCGGTAATTTGTTTCCATGTGCTTGTAATTCTGCTGGAATTCCAATTATAGGAGAACGTTCTGGTGGTGGAAGTTGTGCTGTTGGAATGGCATGTACAGTAGATGCTATACCATATCAGTTTTCTGTTAACATGCGTACTTCAGATCTTAATGGAAATAGTGTAGAAAATGGTGCACCAATCACAAAGGAACTTACTTACGATCAGTTCTATGATGATGCAGCTTTGCAGGCAGTTATGGATGAGCTTTTTGTTGAGGATAAAGATTAATTTATAAAATGAGATTGTCGGGCCAAAATGTTAAGTTTATCTAAATGTCCCGGCAATTTTATATAAAAATGTGAGATTTTTTATGAAAAAACAAAAACGTACAGTAATTTTATTGGTGTTGGCTGCCCTTGCTTTTATTTGTACTAACTTTGTGGCATGTAAAAATGGAAGTGGTGATGCAGGAGCTCAGAATGAGCAGGAACAAACGGAAGTAAAAACAGAGATTCCTGTAGTTTCTTTAAAAACAATTGCGATTGGCGAATATTCTGAGCAGGAAAAAAGTGCAATTATAAAGATTTTCCCTAATTCGGAATTTTCAACAGAGCTTTCTGCTGTAAACGAATCCCACAAGGTTGTAATTAATGACTACGAAGATTTGCCAGACAACATTGCAGACGATGCTTATTATATCCTTTATGAAATTCAAAAAAATGAAATTGAAGATGTTGTTGATGACAAGGATGATGAATACTGGGAAAATGTCTGGAATGAAGAAAATATAGCTAATGTTAAAAAAGAACTGAATATATGTCCTTATACTTTTATAGGCTACAATCCAAATAAAAATGCGTCATTTTACATAAGTTCGGTTTCTAGTAATTCAGAATTAGAAGCAGTAAGACAGTATTATAACAGCAATCTGCCAGAATCGCTTGTGAAAGATTATGCAATTCCTCAATTTACCGATTTTGATGATATTCCTGAAATTGAAGAAATTTCTGCTTCTGATGAAGAGGCTAATGATGATAAAGGAACTGAATGTTTAATGGATTTTAGTAATGTAGCATATTGGATTCTGGAAGTTGAGAAGAATTATTCAGAGAATGACATTAATCGTGCCGAATCTGCTATTCGGGCAATTGAAAAGGAAACAAAAACATCCACAATAGATATTTCTAAAATATCTGAGACATATACTATAACAAGAGGGTGTAAATATTATCCATATGAAGCAGTTCAAAGAAAAAAAACTGATGTGTACTTTATAGGAAGTGGATCATGGACAGTGTCAATGCGCTATACTCCTATTATTGTAAGTGGTAGTAGTGGTAGTAATCAAGACGGTATGTATTTTTTTGTTGAAGCTACAATTTGGGTTGCTAATAAAGATTTGATGACTATAAAAGAAGTAAAAGATGGCAAAGGAAACAAGGGATATATTGCAGGATTATGTCTTAAGAAGTTAGATATAAATATATATCCTAAAGTTTATGATTCTACCCAAAAGCGGCTTAGTATTTTATTTCCAGATGGTTATACACCAAAGCCGGAAACAATAAATGAGAATACCTCATATAGTTACAGTGATAAATACAAGATTCATTTTGGAGCAAAAGTGTATGGAAGTAAATCTGGAGAGACAGGATTACAGACTGAAACAATAAATGGTGTTGTTAAAACAAAATCTCAATCAGGTACTAAATGGGAAGTAGGTGGTGAACTAAGTGGTGGCTGGGAACATGAATGGGGGCAAGAATACAAAAGAGATATAAAAGATTATGAATTAAGAAATTGTGCAAATTTTGATTTTGATAATACTTCTAACTCTAGAACAGATTATTTAAACTATGTTTTAAAAGTGAATAATTTGCCAAAATGGGGTGATGATACAGCCAAAAATAAAAAATTTTCTGAAGGAGCAACGGCTTTATACTCTACCATATTTACATATGAATCATGGGCTTGGTTTGTTCCTGGAACATTTAAAGTAGATGATGGAAAAGGTAATGTCAAAGTTACTCTTCCGACTATTAATTTGACTATATTGGGAAATCCTCTCTACAGTGCTTTCTGGCATTGGTCAGACACAATAGAGCATGAGTATTCAATAGGCTATATGCTTAGCAATGATACAAATATGGATGAAAAAAATTATTATTAATTTATAGCACCAGCTCTTAGTGGCACGAACTTCTTTCCTATGTTATAATAATTCTATGATTCAAACACGAAACTTGCCGATTGGCATTCAGACATTTGAAGAAATTAGAACAAAAAATTGTGTTTATGTTGATAAAACTCAATACATAGAAAAGATTGTTCGTGCCGGCAAACCTTATTTTTTAAGCCGCCCTCGTCGTTTTGGTAAATCGCTGTTAGTTTCTACGTTTAAAAGTTACTTTGAAGGACGCAAGGATTTATTTGAAGGACTTGCAATTGCAAAAACAGAAAAAGAATGGAAAAAATATCCTGTATTATATTTTGATTTTAATGTTGGAGATTCCAGAGACGAAGATAATTTTAGAAAATCCCTTGAACTTAAGCTTGATGATTATGAAAAAAACTATGGCGTAAGGAATGTAAATGCAACAAGTCCTGCTGACCGCTTTAGTAATTTGATTCAGCAGGTTCACGAAAAAACAGGGCTTCAAGCTGTAATTCTAGTGGATGAATATGATAAACCGCTTTTAAACACAATGAATGAACCTGAACTTAATAATTGTATTCTTCAAATTCTTAAATCATTTTATGGTGTTATTAAAGGCGAAGATGCTCATATTCAGTTTGTTTTTATTACTGGCGTAACCCGTTTTGACAAAGTGAGCATTTTTTCTGATTTAAAGAATTTAAATGATATTTCGATGGATGAACAGTATTCTGCTATTTGTGGTATTACACAGGACGAGCTTGAAAATCATTTCATTCCCGAAATAGAAAATATGCAAGAAAAAAATGAGCTTTCAAAAGATGAATGTTTTATTAAGCTCAAAAGTAACTATGATGGTTATCATTTTTCAAAAGACATAAAAACTGATGTTTACAATCCTTTTAGTCTTTTAAATGCTTTTTACAGAAATTCGTTTGGAAGTTATTGGTTTTCTACTGCAACGCCTACTTTTCTTACAAAAATGATTCTTGATGCTAATTTTGATTATAAATTACTTGAAGAAGGAATTGATGTTGATTCACGTTCTCTGGAAGAGTATAGGCTTAATTCAAATGAACCAATACCAATGCTTTACCAGACAGGCTATTTGACAATCAAGAATTACGAAAAAGAATTCGACAGCTACACAATTGGGCTGCCAAACGAAGAAGTAAAATTTGGACTTTACAAGAGATTGCTTCCTCTTTACCTTGGCTACTTTGATGATGATAAAAAAATCGAAATTGTAAATTTTCTAAAGGCCCTTCGTGCTGGAAAAGTTGATGAGTTTATGCAAAGAATTAACAATATTTTTATTGCTGCTCCAAAAACAACAAACCAGAAACAATATGAACTTAATTGTCAGGCATTCATATGGCTTATTTTTAAATTGATGGGAGAATTTGTTCTTTGCGAAGTTCAGAATGGAAAAGGCAGAAGTGATGCAGTAGTGTGGGAAAAAGATTTCATTTATATTTTTGAATTTAAATTGAATAAAACTGCAAAAGAAGCGATGGAACAAATAAACAGTAAGGATTATCCTATTGCTTATAAAAACGACGCTCTGAATGGAAAAAAAATCATAAAGATTGCAGCAAATTATTCCAGTGAAGAACAACAGTTTACCGAATGGCTGATTGAAGAAGAATAGATTTTCCTAGAAAAGAGTGCCGTATCAAGTAAGACAATGGCATGGATTTTTGTTTTTTTCGCACCCTCTCACCACACAAATTTTCTTATCTTTGTGCTCTTTATGTGCTAGTTTTTTTTAGGTTTTGTGCTGATTCTGTGCTACTGTGCGTTTAAAATCCTCTTATAAAATGGAGATTTTATAATGGACAAACTATCTTTCCTTAAAAAATCAGTCTTGGCAAAAGCTGTTTTCCCGCTGCTTTTTGTAATAATTGCGTTATCTTCCTGTACGAACATAACGGAGTACATTTTTCGCAACACGTTCACCGTTACATTTTATGCAAACGGCGGAACTGGCAAAATGGAAGATCAGACTTTTTCGCAGGATACAGAAGAGGCTCTTTCTAAAAATGCCTTTATTGCACCATCTGGCAGAGTTTTTGCAGGATGGGCAACAGACCAGACTAGCGGCATAAAAGTTTATGATGACAATCAGTATATAAAAGTTACCAGAAATCTTGAACTTTATGCTCTTTGGAAAATGGATGAAGGTTCCGGAGCTGCAACCGAAAGCAAAACATGGGTTTTTGATAGTTACAAAGATGATTCACTTCGTCCCGGAAACAATTTTTATAAATATAGTATTGGCCGCTGGCTTGAAAATCCAAACGAAGTAGGTGTATGGAAAACGGTTCAGAAAAAAGAAACGGATGATATGGGGGTTATGTATAACCAGTACCAACTTGAAATAGAATTTTTAAGAGAGATGGTTAAAGAACCAAATACTTTTAATCAAAACTATCCGTTGTTTAAACGTTCTATAGAATTATATCCTTTGCAAGATGAACAAGAAAAGCTGGATAAAAACCTTGCCATTATAAAAAACAAACTTGCACAGCTGGATGAAATATCAGATGTAGAGTCTTTTAGAAATAAGTTCATCGAATCTATTTTCTACGAGGGACCTCTTTGGAGCATAAATTCTCAAATTTTAAATCGAAAAGAAAAGGCATATACAGTTGATGCTACAGACTGGTATATAAAGGTCGCTAAAAAATTAGAAAAAAAGGTTTCTCTAACTTTAAATGATTTATATTATTTAGATGATACAGACTATTTTGATGGAGTTGAAATTACAGAATTAAGGAAACTATTAGGATTTGATGAATCAAACAAGGATGTTGAAGCCGCTTATGTAAAAGCAATATGTGATTTTGTTTATGGAACTCTTATGATTTATAAAGAAAAAGCACCTGATACTGCAATGGAGGATGCTCTAAAAGCTTATCTTGAAAAAGAAGGCCTTGATGCAAGCTTATTAAGATTTACTTCACAGAATGTATTCTCTAATCTTAATTATATTGGTGTTCAGGGTTATGACGCTCTTTCTCTGGAAAATGCAAAAACTTTCTTAAAATTCTGGACTGCAAAGTTTAATTTAGAGTTAATTTATAATAAGGCAATTGCTTATATGTCAATGCCATATAGGTTCCCGATTTTAAAAGCCTATGTAGACAAATATGATGCGGATGGAAAAAGAAGAGATTATGTTAAAAATATGTGCGAAGAATTCAGGGCAAAATTTAGAGAACGCCTGCAGAATAATACATGGATGAGTTCATACTCCAAGGAAGGAGCAATCAAAAAACTGGATGAAATGTATTTTTTGTGTGGGTATCCTGATATTGACAAATTTCCTGAAGAAATGCTTTTTACAAATTTTGATTTTGCCCCTTTTGATTCTTACTTAAAGTTATATGAAGCGATTTACCGGCATGCCAGACTGTCATGTTTAAAACGGCTTGCAAGTAATGGAAATGAAGTTACAAAAGATCAGATAATTAATGAACAAATTTTAATTTATTTTCCTTTGGATGCAAATGCTTTTTATAATCTAACTGTTAATTTATTTACAATATTAGTTACTAACTTATTTGATCCAATTTGCAATATTGATTATCCCGATGCATATAACTATGCGGTACTAGGTGCAAGTACTATTGGGCACGAAATGTGTCATGCCTTTGATAAAAATGGCTCAAAATATGATTATAATGGACAAAAAAAAGACTGGTGGGCTGTTTCCGATAAATTACGTTATGAAGATAAAATGTCGCAAATTTCGCAGTTATATTCTATGTTTACCCTTGATTCCAATAGTTTTCTAAATGTTGATGGTGAAAATACATTAAAAGAAAACATGGCAGATTTTGGTGGTCTGTCTGTTGCTTATGATTTATTTGTTGCCAAAAAAATTGCAGAGGGTTTTTCGGGACAAGAACTTATAAAGCAGAAAAAAATGTTTTTTGAGTCTTTTGTAATTGGCTGGTCGCATATTTATGATGAAGAAGAGCTTGAAAGTTACATACAAAACGAAGTGCATGCACCACCACTATTCCGTGTAAATGGCTGTCTATGTCTTATGGACGACTGGTACGATTTATATGATGTTCAACCTGGTGACAAATATTATCTTACACCTGGCCAAAGAGTAATTCTCTGGTAAAAATTTTTTATGTTAATAATGCATTATTTTATAAATAAGGAGAAATAACATGCAAACAACAAAAATTAAAATGAATTTGGAAAAATTGGCAGCAATTACTTTTTTTATTGCTGTAATAAGTTTATTCAGCTCT
>CAMVEQ010000137.1:0-7668 GCA_947166545.1 uncultured Treponema sp.
CTAGAATGGAAAAAAGTTGCTACTAGAACGGAACACCGATGCTACCGAAACGGAACTCCGTTACTTACTAGAACGGTACTCCGATGCTACTAGAACGGAAGACCGTTACTTACTAGAACGGTACACCGTTACTTACTAGAATGGTACTCCGTTACTTACTAGAATGGTACTCCGTTACTTACTAGAATTGAAAAACATTTAGTACTGAAACAAAAACTATGCCCGAAAAAGCCCAAAATAAGTGTAAAAATCAAGTTTAATCTACAAAATTGAACCTTTTTTTCTGTTAGAATGGCTCGCCACAAAAGGAGCCATTCAAATGAAAAACACAATTAATAATAATTCTGGCAATGTGCCATCTAAGTGCGATTTAGTTACAGTCGGTTTTGGGCGGACTGATGCAGTCATGCTTTCGTTTGCTTTTAGAAAGATGTTTGCTGTACGGTTCATTAACATCTGTTCCGACTTACGCAATTTAAAAGATATGCTTACCCCTAACACAATTGTAGTGTGCAACGGTTCTGAGGATTTTCTGGAACTTGATGCGGTGTTCTATTTTGTCAAACAAAAAGGGGCTGCTGTTGCTGCCTGCATTTTTACAGGAGCAGTTAAAGATTCAAGCCTTGCAATTGTACAAAAGAATGAGGTTCCTGTAATCATTGCAGACCTTGAGGATGAAGCTGAATTGAACGAATGTATTAAGTCTGTAAATGAAAATCAGCGTTACATATCAAAAAGTCTGAAGGCACATAAAGTTAATGTTTATTCTTCATTTAAGGAATATTTTGAACTTCTTACAATTCCAGAACGCATTGTCTGCATGGGAATTTTACAGGGGTACAGTCACAAGGAAATTGCAACAATGATGGACTTAAAAAAGAGTTCTGTAGACACATATTGCAGCAGGGTACTTGCAAAATATGAACTGGAAAATGCAACACAACTTTTTAAATGCTTTGCTTTTAGAAACTTGTAAGCATGGAAATTAAATTCAAGAAATCGTAGAAATTTAGTCTCCCAAGTCCGACAAATATCCGTTTGTCAGGGCATAGGACAGGTTTTGATAGATGTAGCAAATACCAATTTTAATAACTAAAAAATGACAAATTTATTTATTATATCTATTGTGATCATATTTTAATTGATGGATTTTTTTTATAGTCATTAAAATAAAATAATTTATTGAAAATATAAAAAGAGAAATTCCTAAAGATATTAATATCATAAAATATGTTTCAATTTTCGAAAACCATTTTATTAAAGCTATAAAATCATAATACCAAACGCGTAGAAACGGTACCATAAAACCTAAAAATCCAATAATCATAATTTTAATAAGAAAATATCTCAAAAATCTTCTGTTTATTATTATCATTATTTGATACATAAAAGAAAATAAAAATAATGATATCCAAAAAACAATTAGATCGATATTACTAAAAGATAAAAAATATAAACAAAACATAAATTCAATGAAATTCAAACAAAATATTATTATAGTTTTTTTAATAATCCCCATAATCTTCTCCTGCATTTTCAGTTTTACTCAAATCATATATCGATAACTTTATATCTAGCTCGTAAATATTACTATCAGAATCTTCTATTTCTTTTTTACCGATATGTTTATCAAAATAATTTTTTATTTTTTTTGGAAATATTGTTTCTTCAAAATCAGAAAATAGTTCAGAACTCTTTATTACGTTTGATACCGTAGCGGCACATGATACAAATGGTATTTGAAAACTAGCCTTTTGCATTTCTTTTCTTAATTTATTTAAAATTTCTTCAGAACCAGTAATTTTATATACATAAAGAGATTGATTTTTGATTCCTTGAAAATAAGAAATATAACTCGATAAAGTAACTGGTATTTCTTTACTTGGACCAAGCAGAGGTGATCCTTGTGTTCTACCATATTTATACCCATAAGATCCGTTTGCATCTACCATAAGATTTCTAGATGGATTATATTGATCTCTATACAACATCATGGCATGTTGACCAGAATTCTTTTTATTATCGATGGCAATGCAAATCAAAATATCTGCATTACCATCAGGATCAATATATCTAATAGGATTATTTCCTGCATAGTGGTACAAATGGGAACATGTTTTGCTAACGGGCATTGATTTTCTAAATTGATAGGCATTCATATTTTTATATTTTAAATTAAATTCCTGCATAGTCACTTACATTTTCTGCGTCTATGCAGGAATTATTTCATTTTATGACAGTTTTGATAAAAACACATCCTGATCTTCACGAGGTATTCCCAAAGCATCCATTGCCTGTGACGGTGTCAACTTCATGTTAAGAATCAAGTTTTTCAAACTCTGAGATATACCTTCTTCAAGACCTTCTTCACGGCCTCGTTCCAGTCCTCGTTCCTCACCGATACGGATGCCCTCTTCAAGAGACTCTTCTTTCTGGGCTGCCACATCTACAGCATAATCATATTCCATCGTCAGCATGTTTATTACCTCCGTTGATTTTCTTTTCAAGTAATCCGCCAGTATTCCCTGCCTGATTGCTTCCTGCACTGCCCACGTTAAGGGTTCTTCCATCTTTTCCCTGCAGGCTTTCCGTACAAGTTCCATCAGTCTTGAATACTGCCTCAATTCCTCACAGCGGTCAAGGAGTCTGTCTCCCTTGCCTATGTTTATGTTGTATACCTTTACTACAAGCTCAAGCGGAAGTTCACCCGGCTTGGCTTCTCCCTCGGGATACATGAATGCATCCGAGAGCCTCATTTCTCCAGTCTCAGGATAGTTGTCCGTACCGTTGTAGAGCACGTAGAATTCCGGTACTGGTATCTTCACCATTTTCCTGTAGAACTTCATCTTCGCAGGAACTGTGTGCTCGTAAATCCTTGTCACATAGTCCAGAAGCCTTAACGGCATATTATTATTTATCGTGGACTGATGTTCTATCAGGACCACAAGCCTGCCGTTCACCTGCATGGCTACATCATTGGAATAAGCCATGTAGAGTGTATTTTCTATAATCTCTGGAACAAGATTAGTCTCTTCCAGTTTCAGGTCTGTTCCATGCAGGGCATTGTACAGCGAGATGAAATTCTTCCGTGCAGTTTTGTCCTTTCCGAACAGGTCTACAAACACGCTGTCTTTTACGTTGTGTTTTTCTTTTGCTTCAGCCATTCCGACAGCTCCTTTTTGATATTATACCGCATATTCTATGAAATGGAATATGGGTTTTTAGGAAATTCTTTCCTTAAGTATAAAATATAGTAAAAAATTGCCACTTATTCAAAAAATTTATGATCTCAAGCTTTTAGAGATAGTTTCTGCACCAGAAATACCACCATATCCAATAGCATCTATAATCATGTCTGCAGAGTAATTAATACCACTTAACATATTTCCTGACGAAAATTGACCAGCAGCGTTTATTAAATCTGAGATAACCGAATAACTTGTAAGTCCTATTTAGTGCTCCTGAAAAACTTTTTTGAGGAGCAGCTGATGTTATTAGACCGACTATATCAAGGAAGAATTCATCAAAAACAAAATCTACTTCGCTTAAGTATTGTTCATACGTTCCATTTATAAATGCAGAAATGGGAAGTTTTGATGTATTAATAACATGAAGAATAAGTTACGGTAAAATCATTTACTTTAGTTTTTCCAATAAAAAACCTAATGCGAATTGCAGTAATACTGATATTACAAAATCTAATCGCCAGATATTTATAATCTTTAAATATCTACTTATCTCATCATTTATAATTGAATGTTCTTGCATTTTATCCCTTAAAGTTTTAGTCGGAAAAATTATGGGAAAGATTGCAAAAAGATATTTATCAGCACCAATGAGGTCGAAAACATCTTCATATACCTCAAAAAGATAAGAAGCCTCTTTTTGTAAGTAAAAAGTAAAAAATAATACTCCAACTCCGTTCAGAAATAATAGAAATAGAAAAAATTTTATAATAGAAGTTATTGTTTGCATGTATTCCTGCCTAATAATTATAGGATTTCATTATCTGCTGAAAAAGATTTAAAATCATCTGTTCTTCATATGCATCAATTTCTAAAGCGAAATCATTAATGGCATTTGGACTAAATACTGTTACATATGTTGTATTAGAGGCTAAATATGCTGCTGCTATAGCTTTCAAGCCAAAAGATATGGTCACATTACCGTCTTTATCTCCTTCTGCACCTATAAAAATTGCAGCATCGACAGGTGCAGACTTCCAATTTTTTGTGGTTTCTATTTTATTAGTAAAAATTCCAGATAAATTTCCTTTTCCTGTATCTTCAGGTGGAGTCAATAGATTCCCCATAATTTCAATGCCAGATTCCGTATAAGAAATTGTTTTACTGATATTATCAAAAAAAAGAACCTTGGTTTCTTTTACAAAATTTTTTAATAATTTATCAATTCCAAAATCAGTACCAGCACCGACTCCTATTTCTTCTTTTAGGAAAAGTGCTACATTATTTCTACTATCTATCGCAATACCAATAGATAATCGAACGGCTGCCAATGCTGCAATAGAAGCAGAGTACAATGTTACCTCTGCAATATCATTTCCATCAGGATCAATATATCTCACTGGATTATTTCCAGCATAGTGGTACAAATGGGAACATGTTGGACTAATATTCCAGTTTCTCTTGTTTTTTATTGCTTTCGCTGTGGAGATCCAGAATCTTGAGGATATAACATTATTTGTTTTATACAAATTATACATTTGCTATAAATCTATTATTTTTCTTTAAAGTATACACTACTTTTTCTGCCTTTGCTACTACCAAGAATATTCTAAATAGAGATTTGTCAAAGTATGTGACAAGTCGAGTTTGATGCAGAAAACTGAAGTTTATAGAAAATAAAAATCATCGAAACTTCTCACTGTTTTTTAGATTCTTTCTAAATTGTTTTACAGCCTCACTATAACTTAGTGTAAAATTTTCTAATAAAACTTCTGGCATTTTACGGTATACTCTATTGCTTAAATCCGTTCCTTTCTCATAAAAGACATTCTCTTTGTCATATACCATGATATAGGTTTTCCGTTCTCCTTTTGGGAAGCTCATATTCATATCAATTACAACTCCACTTACATCCGCCTGATCATAATTTTTATCATACGGCTTCTCATACACAGGAGCTGTAGCTAACAAGAGGATCATAAAATTTATCTGTTTAGCTCCCGTTATCTTTATTATGTAATCAGCATTATCACGTAAGTATGAGTCCATGCCATAATTTTCAGTTTTCCTCCAAGAGACTGGAAATATATGTTTTCTTTTTAGAGGATGAATAATATGAATTTCTATCGACTCAATAAAACTATAATTATCAATATCAATAAAAGGGCGGATCCTTTTATCCCACTCTTCTTGTAATAGCGTCAAATCTCCGGAATCCTCTGCGTCAATTTTTGAATTTGACTGGATTCTTAATTCCTCTCTGATTGTCCAGAACCAATCATAGGGAACTAAAGATTGGGCAAACCAGCTTAGCCATGTCACAATCAACAGTATGGTAGATACAACAATTGTTATTATAAAACGTTTTTTACTCATATTACCATCTCCATTGGGAATTTACAAAGTCTGTAACAGAATTTTCAGATCGATTTTCAGTTTGTGCGGATGTGTAATCTATTCTGATAGCTTCTCCCAGTTCAATAGCCATTTTGTTTGTGTCTTTAACAGCTTTCTGTTCGGCTTTATTAATAAAACCTTCTGGAACATTCTCGTCATGCAAATTATTTGCATACGTCCCTTCTATTACATGATCATAGGCATGGACAAATTCATGCCCCAAATTCAAAGCTGTGCTGTTCCTTGATTTCCAACAATCTTTTAAATCTAACCATTGATTAGAATCAAAGAAAATAGTAACAGTTCCCTTGTCACTATAATCAACTCTAGAAAATCCTTTATTATTTACAATAGTTGTTTTCCCATTTTCATTTAGTGCATCTATAATTTCATTAGCATGATTACTATCTTTTAAATAAACAATACATGCTGTAATGTCATTAACAAAGGTCTTATTTTTTATAACTTTCCTTGTAAACTGTGTACGGAAGCAATTGTTTTTGTTATCCCAAATATACGTCTTATGCGTAGATCTATTTAATAGATCGCTTTTATATCTGAATTCAATTAGAATCGCCTTTCCATTCGGATCAGTATACTTCACAGGGTTGTTCCCAGCATAGTGGTACAAATGGGAACATGTTGGGGTAAATTTCCATTTTATTTTGTTTTTTGCTGTTTTTACAGAGGGATTCCAGCTTTTTGAGAATGAACCCTTATCATACAACATCATCTACATTCCTTTGAATATGTGAAACATCCATGATGGTGCAACCTGTTTTATATGAGGCTTAGCACTTACATTGTATGTAATAATTTTAGTTTCAATATTTGCATCATTATCCAAAGAATATGAAATTTTTAATTGAACTGGAAAAACATCTCCTATATTTACAAAAGATTTGTCAAAAATCCTTGAATAATAAATTTTTATATCAGACTTCTTTGAACCAATATAAGTAAGATAGCCATATATTTCCTCAAATCCGTCAACTTTAAATCCATACTGTTCCTGCGACAAATCGTATACCTTATTGATTTTCACAGCCTTTCTTTGGTCCTTATAAAAGAATTCAAAATCATGGATATATATGCGGTTATATTTATTTTCTGTGAATATATCTATAATAGGTATTGCATATGAATCATTCGTCAAATGATAAAATTCTACATAGATAATTATGCCTTTATCTTTTATCATTCTTACAGATTCTTCATTACGTTCAATTTGATAAATGTACTTATTATCAGGGGAGAGAAAATAATAATTTGGATATTTTACACCGCATAATAAATATATAACTACAGCCAATAGAAAAAAGAGAATGATTCCAATATATATTCTTCTTGATAAAAATTTTTTTTTCATTTTTTTAATGATTTGAATTAACTCCATAAGATGCGGGATTTGCATTTTTATTTAACCCCATCCAATACAGCGGAAACTTTTTTCCAAATTGTCTATAATATGGTAACATATCATAGTTTGCATGTTCAGTTCCTGCCATCCAACATGTTTTACCTTTAAAATTTCTTGCATAATTATAAGTACCTTTATCTAAAGGATTAGAACTTAAAGTCCATGTATCATTACCTATATACATAAAAACAGCCTCACGACCATCATTAATATTTACATATTTTCTATTACGTTCTTCTTCTGAACGTTCATTTTGATGTTCTGAATCTCCAGGTGGAGATACTAGAATCCAGCCTAAATTATTATCCATATCATCTATAGTATAATCATTTCCTGTATCACTTAAATTAAGAAAGTCTCTAAGAGTTTCATTCATAAATATTTCATCACCATCAATAGCATAAAATAATTCTTCTATATCAAACTTTTTTGTTGTTCTCATTTCAGTTCTTAATCGAGCGGACATTAAAGCACGATTAAACTTAGTCAGTTTATTTGCTCTATCCACATAATCTTTCAGATATTCTAATTGGCGTTTAATTGAAGCTTTTTCTTCAATTTCTAATCCAGTTGGATCAACATACCTAATAGGATTATTCGAGCAGTAGCCATACAAATGGGAATTTTTTGTCGTGTTAAACACGCCACCCATACCAGGTAAGTTGG
>CAMVEQ010000138.1:0-7528 GCA_947166545.1 uncultured Treponema sp.
AACATAATCTGAAACTTCTTCTTCTTCTTTTATTTTATAAAACTTTTCTTTTTTCTTAATCGCTTTTTTTCTAGTATTTTGCCGAGCCGTGAATATCAGATGCAATCATCCATTTCATAGTAATACCTCACGGCAATTATATCGGCATAGACTCCGTTACTCAACTCCAATCAGATTATTTTACAGTCTGCTCTGTAGCATTTTCTGTTGTTGTGGTAGCCTCTGTTGAAGCTGGTGCAGGAGCGAAATTTGGATTACGTCTAAAACCTGGCTTGAAGCCGTGGTTACTCCCATGGTTCGAGCCATTCTTGTGCCCAAAAGCATTCGGCTTAAAATCAGGACTATGCCCACGGCTAAAACCAGGCTCACGGCAAAATCCTTCTGGCTTTGTTGCAGAATTATGCTTAAAATCATGGTTATGATTAAAGTTTGGATTGTGATTGAATCCCGGATTATGCCTAAACTCATTTGGCTTAACGTCATGATGAGGTGCATGTCCTGTCCAACCATTATGTATTCCAGGCGTTCCATAATGGTAAGCATTTGGCCCTGCACCATGTTTTGGGCACGCAAAAGCCATTGCTCCGCAGGCAAGAACAACAGCAGTTCCAACAGTAATCATCTTAAAAATTCTATTCATCACAGTTATATCTCCTAAAATCAGTGTAGCAGGTTTTCTAACCTTATGATTTCACTATACAACACTACAACTTGCCGTTCATGAAATATTAATAAATTAAACATAAGAAAACTCTTATATTTTTCCTCTATCAATTTTATTCAATTATGATATATTATAGAAAGCATGAAGAAATATGCAGTATTAAAACTAGCATCTTGTATTTTCCTCTTTTTTGTCTGCATAAGCATCCATGCACAACCAATGAAGCAGTCAGGACCTAAGAACAGACCTCAAAAAAGTCATCATGAGCAAAATCACGACGCAACACCACATGGCGCAAATGATTTCTTAAACTACAGAGGGCAAAGAAAACCTGTTGAATCGGAAGATTTTTATATGCAGGAACTGATTACTGGTGACTATATTGAAGAAACCCTTATTATTACACTCATTTTTAATCAGGTGCTAAATCCAAAATCAATCACTACTGAAAGCGTCTGCATTAAAAATTCCAAACCATACAAAACAACTGCAATTTCCTTTAATAAAGAAGGAACTAAAGCACAGATAACTGTAAAAGATCAGATAATTTTTCCTGTCACTTTTTACATTACAAACGTACAGTCATATAATGGAAAAATGCTAGAATCCGTAACAGTAGAAAACATTAACAATAATGAAACGCTAAAATATAACAGGGAGACAAACCAGTGGAAAAAGTACTGATTGTAGAAGATGATGAAGGCATTTCTGACTTTATAAATCTAGAATTACAACATGAAGGTTATTCCACTGCAGTTGCAGAAACAGGAAGAAAAGCCCTTGAGCAGTTTGAATCATTCCAGCCAGATTTAATTTTGCTTGATATAATGCTGCCAGAATTAAGCGGTCTGGAAGTTTTAAGGCGCATACGAAAAACCTCTGATGTGCCAGTAATTCTACTTACAGCACGAGGTGAAACATTTGATAAAGTCAACGGATTAAATGCAGGCGCTGACGACTATCTTGCAAAACCATTTGAAATTGAAGAACTGCTTGCAAGAATGGGAGCTGTCTTACGTCGTACTCAGAGAATAACAGTTTCTTCCTGCATAAAAAATAGAGAGCTTGAACTTTATCCTCAAAGCATGTCTGCATCTTTTGCTGGTGTACAGCTCACACTTTCAAAGACAGAATTTCTTATGCTCAAATATTTCATGGAAAATCTTGATACTGTTCTTTCACGAGATGCCATCATCAGTGCTGTGTGGGGGAAAGATCACTACATTGATGAAAACAATGTTGATGTCTACGTAGGCTACTTACGTTCAAAAATAGACCAGACCGCAAAAGAAACATACATAAAAACCGTTAGAGGTGCTGGCTACATGATGACTAGCACCAGCATTGCAAAATGATAAAACCTCTTAATTCTGTACCAGTAAAGCTTTCACTGCGATTTATGATAATGCTTACAGCTGCAGTGCTTTCGCTGTCAGTATTATTTTCACTTGTACTTCATCATTCAATACGCCTGCAAAAACATGCAGATTTGCAGAACGCTACAAAAGAAATTGTAAACAAATTAAAAAATAACAGCACTTATTTTAATGTCCCATATTTTATAAGCTATGTAGTGTATAATTCAGACACAAAAGAATCGGTCTATTCAAATGATCCTTTTCTGCCTTTACTTCAAGACACAAATGAAAAATCCATACGATACATAATTAAAAATTTCTTTATAGATGGAGACCTCAACATTCTTTATTATGCATCTACATTTTCAAAAGATAAAACTAATTACATCGTAGAAACAGCTTTGAACATGGACACTGACGCATCATCAATGCTGCTTCGGGAATTACCAGCAACAATCGCTCGAGCTGTAATTCCAGTGCTAATAATTTCTTTCTTTGCATCATTCATCATTACAAGAAACACAATCCGTCCGATTGTACGCATGACACAGACGGCAAAATATATTGGCAGTGAAAATCTTGGCAAGCGGCTGCCTATAAAGCACAGCAGAGCAAAGCTTGATGAAAATGATGAGCTTGCCCTTACATTTAATGATTTGTTTGCAAGATTAAAGACAGACTTTGACCGCGAAAAAAATTTTACCAGTGATGTATCGCACGAGCTAAAAACCCCTGTAGCAGTCATTTTGGGGCAGGCAAATCTTCTGCGCCGATGGGGAAAAAATGACGCTACACAGCTAGAAAAATCGCTTGGAATTATCATAAAAGAAGCTCACTCAATGGAATCTATAATTACAAATCTTTTACAACTTTCTCGCCTGGAATGTGGAAAACAAAAGCCTGTCATAGAAGAACTAAAGCTACAAGATTTGTTCCAGCTTTTACAGGAAGAAACCCGCTCTTATTCCCCAGACACGTTATTATCTGTTCAAAATGAATGTAATCGCTCTATATACACAGACAGAGAACTACTCCATCAAGTATGTACGGTTATAATTTCAAACAGCATAAAATTTACCGAAAGCACAGATAAAAAAACTGAGATAAAAATTATTTCACAGCAAAACAAAGAAAGCAATACAGTCAGAATTACAATTACCGATAACGGGCCTGGTTTTGCAGAAGAAACAATACCGCATGTTTTTGATCGCTTCTATCGAGGAGACAGCTCTCACAACAGAAAGGCTGGAGGTTCTGGCTTGGGACTTTCCATTGCAAAGACAATCATGACAGCTTTGCACGGCAGCATATCTGCACAAAATATATCTTCTGGCACTGGCACGGGAGCAAAATTAACGCTTACTCTTCCAGTTTCCATGTAAACATGATACACTCTCACTCTATGAGTAGTGAAAGAACAGAAAATCCTTTAGGTTATGAAAAGATACCTCTGCTACTTAAGCAGTTTGCAATTCCAAGCATCATAGCAATGCTTGTCAGCTCCCTTTACAATGTTGTTGATCAGATATTTATAGGACAGGGAGTTGGATATCTTGGAAATGCGGCAACAAACGTAGCGTTCCCTCTTGTAACAATCTGCATGGCTATTACGCTCACCATTGGAATAGGTTCTGCAAGCAGATTTTCTCTTTATCTTGGAAGAAAACAGGAAGAAGAAGCATCTAAAGTTGTAGGCAACGGTTTTTGCATGATGCTTGTATTCGGCACAGTTTATGCAATTGTTGTAGAACTATTCCTGCCTTCAATGCTTACAGCTTTCGGTGCAACGGAAGATATATTTCCTTATGCCGTAACTTACACCCGCATTACAACACTGGGCATGCCTTTCCTTGTCATAATGAACGGCATCAGCAATCTTGCACGAGCAGACGGAAGCCCTTTCTATTCAATGACAACAATGTTGCTCGGTGCAATTGTTAATACAATACTCGATCCAATATTTATTTTCATTTTCCATTGGGGCGTTGCTGGCGCCGCTTGGGCAACAATAATCGGTCAGATTGCTTCTGGCATAATGGCATTGCTGTACATGCGGAATTTCAAACGCATTACGCTCAAAAAAGAATATTTCAAACTGTCCTGGACTCAGATGTGTACAACTGCAAAGATGGGCATGAGTAACGGACTTACGCAGATTGCCGTAACACTGGTGCAGATAATACTCAACCGCTCGCTTGTATATTACGGTGCCTTGACTATTTACGGTGCATCAATTCCACTGGCTTCAAGCGGCATAGTAATGAAGATAAACGGCATCGTATTCTCTGTAATCATTGGACTTACACAGGGAATGCAACCAATCATTGGATTTAACTATGGAGCAAAGCAGTTCAAGAGAGTTAAGGCAACTTACGCACTGGTAGTCTGCTGTGAGCTTGTAATTACACTGCTTGGCGTATTAGTGTTTCAGTTGTTCCCTGCTCAAGTTCTTTCCCTGTTTGGAAAGGGAGATGAGCTTTACATGGAGTTCTCGGTAAGATTCATGCGGACGTTCCTTATATTCTTCCCACTTGGAGGAATACACATCATATCATCTAACTTCTTTGCCTCTATAGGAAAACCTGTTAAGGGAGCATGTCTTTCTATGACAAGACAGGTATTTTCATTCATACCGCTTGTAATAATCCTACCACTGTTCTTTGGGCTTTACGGCACAATGTACGCAGGCCCATGTTCAGATTTAATTTCGTTCTTCATAGTACTTACATTTATTATAAAAGAAATGCGGAGTATGAAATCTTAAAGGTGTAAGATGTATAGAATTTTTTCAGCAAAGATTCTTTTACCTAACAAGCAAAAACTTGACACAACAGCACAAATGACTTCATACTAGAAACTATGGAAACAACGGTAAATTTAAACGACATAAAGACAAAGCTGGAAAAGCTTGGCTACACAGTCTCAGTTTTTGAAAGTAAGGAACAGGCTACTGAGTACATCGACTCAAAGATTGACGGTTCATCCGTCGGATTCGGAGGGTCGGTTACTATAAAGGAAATGAACCTTTATGAACGCCTTGAGAAACACAATAAAGTATTCTGGCACAACCATCCAATACCAGAAGGAAAGACTGCTGCACAAATAATACAGGAAGCCTCCTGTGCCGAAAATTACATTTCCAGCGTAAACGGCCTTGCCGCAACAGGAGAAATCATTAACATAGACGGACGATGCAACCGAGTCTCAGAGATTTTCTACGGACACAAGAAAGTATATCTCATAGCAGGAAGCAACAAAATTGCCCCAGATTATGAGTCTGCACTCTACAGAGCCAGAAACATAGCTGCTCCAAAAAATGCACAGCGCCTAAAACTCAAAACCCCATGTGCAATAAAAGCAGACAAATGCTACAACTGTTCAAGCCCTGACAGAATTTGCAACGGACTTGCAGTACTCTGGTCAAAGCCGTACGGAAGTGAATACGAAATAATTCTAGTAAACGAACCCTTGGGCTATTAAAATACAGAAAATAAAAAAGCCTTGAAAGCACAAGTCTTTCAAGGCTTTTTTTTATATCATCCTACCAAATCTCATTAAGACTTGAATCCAACATTCTAGGTTTTCCCTGAGAATCAGTTACAAGAATTCCAGAAGCAAGCATATTAAGCGGAGTAGAAGGACTTACTTCCAAAGAACTCATGTTCTTAAGAGTTAAATCCTTTGAATAGCAGGCAACAAAATGTTTACCGTTTGATTTTACAACAACATAATAATCGCCGTTACGCTCAATCAATTCAGAAGAATCGGAAAGAGTTTCCTCACTCTGTTTTTTGAGCTCAAGAGCAGAACTGTCTATCAGACACAGGCGAATAGCAGAATGTCCATCATTCACACCACACATTGCAAGATACATATCATCATAAAATTCATATACATCGCCTTCCTGATTAAGTGTTATGTCAGAAACAATGTATACAGTCTTGCCCCTAATCTGATTTACAGGAGATTTTCGGATAACCTCACCAGTAATACCGTTTACAGTAATAAGAGTGTACAGATTACCAGATTCATTTACTACAAAAACACCAGTCAGATAACTTGATGTATCTTCAAGTTCTGGCACAGACTTACCCATTTCTTTCTTGTCTTCTTCCAGAACTTTCTGATCTTCCTTTACCTCTTCATTCTTGCGGTCGGCAATTTCCTGTTGTGCCGTAGCTTCCTGAGCATATTCAGCAGCCTTTTCCTGATTGCCTTCCTTGCGCTCCTGGGCGGCAGCCTTCTGTGCCTCCTGAGCCTTTTCTGTAGCGCTTGCAGTTTCCTTTTCCTTTATTTCAAGCATGTCTTCACGCAAATCTACAGCTTTGTCTTCTTCCTGACGCAGAGCATTTACAACATTTTCATCAGATATAACAGTTGTATCTACCGCAGAAATGCCGCCCTGAACATCATTCAAAGGAATAACAATCTGTGTATTGCCAGCCCAGTCTGCCCAGTTGGTACTCAAACCAACCTTATCCTCTGTAATGTTATCAAGAACAACCTGCTTGTAACGCTCTTCAAAAGTACCAATGTCTTTTCTATAAACAGCATTGTATACAGTAATAAACGTTGCAATTACTTCTGCATCAGCAGTCTCGTAACCATAGGCAGCCTGTAAATAGCCCGTAATTATGCGCCGCAGGTTTTTAATGTGGTCTACACCGGCATTCTTATTCAAAATAAGAATATCTGCATCAAGCTTTTCAGCAGCAGACAAATCAACAGCATGTATAAGAGAATACTTTGCACCAGGTCTGATTACGGCAAAATTCTCAAGATCCTCAGCAACCTCAAGACCAAGTTCAGTACCAATGTTTACAATGGCAGCAGCACTGTCTATGACAGCATGAGGTCCGCCGTAGTTTTCAAACTGAATAGCATCTACATCTCCAGATACTTCCAGTTCAGGTCTGTTTACCTCAAGGGCAGACAGCCCTGCAGCAAACGCAAGTGCAAGAAAAAATCCGCAAACGCTTTTTTTCATAATTCTCCTCAATACATATTATATTTCTACAAATTCAATAACTGTTTATATTTTAGATTTCTTTGTAGTCTCTGCATTTATGTGGATTTTCTCATATCTTGCATATTTTGGAATCAATTACTACAACATGTTTTCAATTTACAACTATTTAATCTGGATACTTCCAATCGTCACAATTCTCTATTTCACAATATTGGAAAAGAATATTGGCGCAACTGTGGGAAAACGCTTGATGTTTATTGAAGTGCGTTCTACCAGACAGGCTAGAGCTATCAGAAGAACTCGCGCTCCATTGACCTATACACAAGCATTAATCAGATCCATTTCCAAGGTTTACTGGTTCCCGATAATCATTGATGTTGTTCTTGGCAAGATATCTGGAAATACAAGAATTCTTGATAAGATTTCAAGAACCGTTGTTTTAAATGAAAATGATTCCGGATTTGATGTAAGACGATCTAGAAATAGTTATTATTAATTTTTTTTATTTTTCAAACTTTTTTTTATTCATTTTAATTT
>CAMVEQ010000139.1:0-7186 GCA_947166545.1 uncultured Treponema sp.
ATTGCTGAGTATTGCACATTACCAAATCAAACGGTTTTAAAACTTTTTCCTGAGTATATTCGCCTGTATATAATTTGATTCCATCGATTTTATAAGAACCATCTGGAGAAAATGATGCAAGATTAATCATTGGGATTCCAATATCACCAGTTATTGTTTTTGTACTGTAAGAAACACCTCTATTAGTTGTAAATAGTTCACCAAGTTTCTTTACTTCCCACCCCTCTGGAATTTCGCATTTGAGTGTTTCGTTCCAGAGCATTTTGCCGCCGCTTGCCTTGTATGGCTTGCCGTCTGCGTTAGGGAAGTCAAACTGCACAAACCAGTGGTCATAAAGCCGTTTTGCCATTTGCTCCAGTTTTGCGTTCATGCGGCGGTTCAGCACGATTTTCTTATCTATATTGCTAAATACATCGCCAATCTTTTCTTGTGCTTGTAAATCTGGAGCAATTACTGGAATAGCATTTAATGTTTCGGTTGAAAGAGTATATCTTTGTCCGCTTCCGCTAGCATTGTTTTCAAAATATTTTTGAATGTATCTTGTATTCATAAAGGCATTCAAATACTTCCCTGATAATTTTGATTTATCAGGAGTAATCAATGCAGTATGATAACCAAGAACAACATTCTCAAAATCATCAGCAATGTAAGTTGGAATTCCTATATCATCACGAGTTTCGCTATCCTTTGTAAAAGCAACTTGCCCTTTTTTAAGAGAGAGGGTATTTATTTCTTTCTGATTTGCGGACGCTTTCAGGAAAGAATCGGTCATTTCTTTAGTAATTGCCCAATTGTGATAAACATCTGTAAAATTGCAGAGTCTTACAGGTATTTCATTATCTTTTGTTTTCTTATCAACGCCACTAATTTCGACAATTGCTATTTCATCAAGTCTATATTTCTTCATTTTCATAATTACTTTGAAACCTTTTGCAAATATAAATTTATTGAATTCAGACGGTTATCTATTTCTTTTTTAGCATTCAGCAAACTATTCAATTTTTCTCTTCGCTTTGCATTTTCTTCATCTGCCATTATATCTTCTATGCGGGCACCTCTGCCATAAAATGGATAATGAACCGTATTCAAATCATCTTCCGCATTGCGAATCTGTGAATTCAATTCTTCCAATTGCATCTTATAATTTCTTTTTAACTCAATCATTATGGGATTCTGTGATGCGATATAAATATCAAGCATATTATAGATACCTTTAATTTGTTTGCTCGTATCTTTTGAAGAACCATGTGCAATAATCAATGCGACAATAATCGCTATAACACCAACTATGGGGCTTAAAACAGTTGCCCAAAACATAATTTGTTCAGTCATTACTTTTTTCTTCCCTTTAACTTGCTTTCAGCATCTTCCAAAAGTTTCAACTCTTCGGCATCCTGACGGTCGGCTTCTTTTGCTTCAAAGTCTTTTCTTCGCTGGTCAAATTCTAGATAGATTTCTTCTACTTTTTTATCTGCCTGAATTCTTGAACGACTGCCTTTATCATCTAACAGAGGAAAATCATTATCACTTATAAGTTTGTCTACATTATCTTCCCAGAATTTTAATGTAAGATCTTTTCGCATTTTTGCACGAAGTTCTGCAGTTTCAAGAAAGATAGTTACAAGTCTGTTAAGAGTATCAATCTCATCTTGGGTAAGATAGTTTTTTGAAATATAAATATCCTGCTTGCGGACAATTTTTCCTTTCCAGCTTGTAAGATTCATATTTGGCTTTGAACTATCAGCCCGGCTTAAAATGATTTCTGGTGAAGTCATTTTGGTTACGGCATAAACAAGCTTATTCTGTGTTTCTGCAAAAAAGTTCTGAGTTGCCTTATCTGTGCTATCATAATCAGAACTAAGGGCAAACAAATCTCTAATCTTCTGATAAAACCTTTTTTCGCTGGCCCGAATGTCGCGGATTCTTTCAAGAAGTTCGTCAAAATAATCAGGCCTTCCGTCTGGATTCTTAAGCCGCTGGTCATCAAGGATAAAGCCTTTTGTAAGATACTCAGAAAGATTCTCGTTTGCCCATTTTCTAAACTGAGTACCTCTTGGGCTTCTTACTCTAAAACCTACAGCAATTACCATTGGAAGAGCATAATAAGTTACATTGTAGTTTTTACCGTCTGAGGCAGTTGTCAAGTAATCCTTGACAACTGAACTTTCTTCCAGTTCCTTTTCCTTTAGTATATTAAGAATATGCAAACTGATATTCTGTTTTGAGGTGTCAAAAAGCAATGACATCTGCTGCTGATTCATCCAGATAACGCAGTCTTTTGAGTAAAGCTTTACATCTGCCTTGCCGTCGTCTGTATTATAGATTATGAGTTCGTCTTCCATGGTCTCTCCTATTTTACAAACTTAAGGCTTGCAAGCTGCTTCTGGATTTCTTCTTCCAGCTCATGGCTTTCTTTGAACATAGCAGACAGTTCTTCTGTATCAGCCTTCATCTGTGCATTAAATTCTTCTTCGCTGATGTCTACATATTCAATTTTAATATCAAAATACTGGCCTGCACTCAGAACATAGCCTTTTTCTTTTATCTGATCATAAGTTACAGCTACAGAGAAATCTTCAACAGCTTCTTTATTGCGGAAGGTTTTTACAATCTTTTCGATTTCTTCGTTTGTGAGACGACGCTTTTTAAGGCCGTTGGAATCTTTGTATTCTTCACCAAGTTTACTTGCATCTACAAGAATTACTTTGTCTGCTGTATGCGATTTATCAAAGAAAAGAACGCTGACGTTTGTACCTGTGTTTGCAAATACATTGCTTGGCATTGAAACAACGCCCCAAACAATTTTATCATCAACAATCTTATGAAGGATTTTGTTTTCAATTCCAGATTTTGCAGTAATGAATCCTGTTGGAATAACGATTGCGCCTTTTCCATTATTTTTGATAGAATTTATTACATGCTGAATAAAGCAGGTGTAAATTGCCATTCCTTCTTTTTTTGCTTTTGGAACATTAGGAACCCCAGCCCAGAATCGTGCAGGCATGGCCGCTATCTTTTCTCTTGTATCGCTAAAGTCCATCTTAAACGGTGGATTAGAAACAACAAAATCAAACTGTCGCAGTTCTTTTCCGTCATCTGATTTATGATATGGATTTACAAGCGTATCTCCCTGAATTGCATGGTCTAGACTTGAAACAAGATTGTTCAGAATCAGATTAAGCTTGAGCATTTTGTTTGAACGCTGGCTTATATCCTGGCTAAAAATTGTACAGCGGTCTTCTCCAATCTGATGGGCAAGAGCCATTAAAAGTGTTCCAGTTCCGGCAGAAGGATCGTAACATTCAATGTTGTGTAAATCTGAATCATCCCCTACAAGAAGTCGTGCCATAATTGTTGCAATTGCGTGTGGTGTGTAATATTCTGCATACTTTCCGCCGCCTGCTGTGTTGTAGTCCTGAATCAAGTATTCAAAGATGTTTGCAAAAAAATCATAGTGTTCTGCAAAGGCTTCTTCAAAACTGAACTTTACAAGCTTATCAACAAGAGCTCGGGCAAAGTTTGCTCTCTGGCTGTCATCAGTAACATATTGTGTAAGTGCTTCAAAAATAGGAATCTTTGTATTTGCAACAGTTAAAGTAGAAAAGATTTCCATATTTTCTGCAGCAATATCTTTCATCGTAGAATCAAAAATTACATCAAAGTCGCCTTTAGTCTGCTGGTTCCAGAGCTGGGTAATAAGATGCCTTGAATAAAGGTTTGGACAGTCGGCACCCATTACGCGGCAAACACGCTTCTGCTCGTCTTCGCTAAGCTTTGCGTATTCACTTTCCCAATCTTTTGCATTCTTAAACTGAGCCTGGTAGCGAGATTCTTTGTTTTTTAATGTGTAGCCAAATTTATCATTCAGAAATTTATACAAAAATACCTGTGTAATAATTTTGAATTCGTTTCCATCGTTGCCAAGTCCTGCACTCTGGCAGGTAGCTTTTAATTCATCAATAAGAGCAACGGTCTTTTCTCTGATGTTCATATTTCCCCTCAAATACTTTTTTATACCGTATAATAATCGTGGTATTGATTTAAATACTGTTTACTAACTCTCGTCTGAATAAAATCACAATCTTCAACTTCTGATTTGATATTCAGCTTATAAAGACTGTCATCGATAAGTGACCAGACTGTTTGGGCAAAATAAGTATCCTTTTTAAGAATATCATTTCTGTCATAAACCTGCTGGTCTATTATTTGTTTTACTGTCATCATTGCTTCAACAATATCATCTGTCATTGTTGAAATAATTGGTTGTACATGTCGTTCTGTTCTTCTTGTATTTTCTTCTACAATTCTTTTATGAACGCGAACAAACTTTTTGTCTCCATTATAGCGAGAAAGCAGAGCATCATCTTTACGACGTAGTGTTCTAATCTTTTTGTAGATTTCATCCATTGCAGCATTTTCTTCATTATATTGGGCTATACTTTCTGGCTTAAACTTGTGTTCTTTGAACCTTTGTTTGAACGCTTCTGCAAGAGTAATAAACTGCGGATCTTCCGGATCGTAATAATCACGAAGTTCATGAAGTGTTTTGGAAAGTTTCTCTTGTAATTCAGAACCGTTATCAACAAGCTTTAATTCTTCTTTGTTTATCATTGAAAAGTTGAACTGTATGTTCATCATTGTTTCGTTGATAAGCATTTTTGTTTCATCACTTGTAGTAAAGGCTTCCATTGCATTTATTTCAGTAATGCGGGCTTGAACAGCAGCCAGCATGTCAGGAAGTTTTTCAATTACAAGTTTTGCAAAGGTCGCTTTTAATTCTTCATCACCAAAAGTGCGTACAAGATTGAACATATTCTTTGCATTAGTCAAAGCTGTTCGAAGTTCAAAGAGTTCTTTCTTGTCTTCAATTTCTGTAATTTCCTGGTCAAAAATTTCAGCATTACTTATATCATAGTTAGAAAGAGTCTGGCGAGTTTCTTTCATCTGCTTGATAATGTCTTCTTTCTGTTCCAGAACCTGAGTAAACATATCGGGAAGATTCTCAAGTCCGGTTTCATCTTCGCTTGAGAACTTCTGAAACTCTTTTATATACTTATTATTGATTTCTTCAAAGTTTGCCTTAATATCGGCAAAGTCAATTACAGTTCCGTAACGCTGTTCGCCATATTCAGAATTGTATGGACGGTTTACGCGAGTAATTGCCTGCAAAAGTCCATGATCTTTGAGTTTGCGACCAAAATACAATCGCTTAAGACGGGGTGCATCAAAACCTGTAAGGAGCATGTTATAGACAATCAGAATATCTATTGTGAAATTCTTTTTGAAGTCTTTTACAATCTGTTTTCTGGTTTCTTTGTCATCACTATCATAAAGAATGAGCCCAGGCTTCAATGTTGAAGTCATCTTCTCAGTTTCTTTAAGCTCATTCTGAATCTCATCAAAATACTTATAGAGCTTTCTTGCCTGTTCACTTGTCTCACAAATAATCATGCCGCCAAGAGTCGGGTCTCCCTGTAAAAGACGGAAGGTTACCAAGTCTTTTATGATATAGCGAAGCAATTCTTTTACATAAGAATCATGATTGATAATATCTTCTTTTTTAAGTTCGCCTTTTGTAACAAGCTTTTCAAGCTTCTGATATGCTTCAGTAAGTCTCTTACGATACGAAGTTTCAATTTCTTCACGAAGGATTTTTAGAGTATATCCATCTTGAATTGATTTATCGTAATAGTATGCATGGAAGTAATCTCCAAAGACTGAACATGAAGATTTTTCTTCTTTGAGAATAGGAGTTCCAGTAAGAGCAATCTTTATAGAATCTTTATCTGCATTGAACAAGTTTGCAAGGAAACAGCCGTCCGGTTTATATCCGCGGTGAGCTTCATCAATTATAAATATACGCTGCAAGTTTGTTGCATAATCTTTTACAGCAACCTTATTCTGGTCTTCCTCAACCTTCTGAATATTAACAACAGTAATCTCAGCTTTTCCACTTACGCCTTGCTGACTCTGATTTGTACGGAATTGTTCCATAAGTTCAGATTTGCTGTTTGCAGTATTTATAGAAAGTCCACGAGCTTCAAATTCCTGCTTTGCCTGCTCCAGCAAATCCAGACGGTCCACAATAAAATAAAACTTAGTGACCTTGTTCTGCGCTGCAAAGAAATCTGTAAGAATGCGAGTAAGATAATACGAAAGTGCCGTTTTTCCAGAACCTTGTGTATGCCATACGATTCCTGATTTCTTACCGCTCTTAAGAGCATCTCTAATTGCCAGAGCAGCAAACATCTGCTGATAACGCATAATGTGCTTCTGGTCAGTTACTTCAATCTTGCCATCTACTTCGCGCTCACTTTTTACATATGCAATTCCATATTTGAGGATAAACAGCAAGCGTTCCGGACTGCACATTGAAGTAAGTATCCTGTTTGTTGGCGTGTAAAAATCAAGATTTGTCTGATATTCAGGAGATTGTTTTATTACCTGACAATTGAAATCAGTAAGGATTTGCTTTTCAACGTCCTGATTTATCGCTTTATAAGGATAGTTAGCATTAAATGGAGGGATAGGCTGAGATGAAAAATTGTCTTCTCTAAAGCAATTAAAAAAGGCTTTCTTGCGGCTGCCCGTACAATAAAAAGCGCCTTCGATGGGAACAATTCCACCAAGAGCAGAATATTCCATGTTGTTGGAAAATATCATCAGCTGTGTGATATTTATAAAGCGACGGAATTTCTTGTTTGGGAATCTGTCCAATGTCATTCGGTTTGCTTCTGCAACCATACCACCAACATTATTTGTTTTCTTTACTTCGATAAAAACAAGAGGAAGTCCATTTATAAAGAGCGTAATATCCGGTCGGAATTCATCTTCACCATTGCGGCAGGTAAATTCAGCTGTACAGTAATAATCATTATTCTTGGGATTATCAAAATCTATAAGTTTATAAGGAGAAATAGAAATAAGTCTTTCGTAAAACTGTTTTCCCAAATCATCATCGTTGAGCTCTTTTTTTATATCAGAGAATACAGAAAGCCAGTCTGCTTTTTTTGAAGGGTTTAATCGTTCAAAAGCAGCGCGGAATTTATCTATAAGGATGTTTGTTTCAGAATCAAAAGTTTCTCCAGCATTTTCTTCATACATTTTGCCAATGTAATTGTAGCCAAGTCGTGTAAGGTGAACCATTGCAGGCATTTGAACACGTGTTTTTTCGTTATAGTTCTTG
>CAMVEQ010000140.1:0-7095 GCA_947166545.1 uncultured Treponema sp.
TTGATTTTTTTTCTTATATGGCTTGCCAATTTTAAATAAGCAATGAGCGAATTTTTAACATAGATTACAAAATCCGCTTTTTTATCAACTTCAATTTTTGATGCCATTTTTGTATAGCCATTGCAAGCCCCCTCTTCAAAACGACCTAATACAACAGTTGAATTCGAATTTAAAGCTCTTAAAGTTCCATATATCATTGGAATTGCTTTTATGAAGGCTCTGACAAATTTTATACCTCCATACATAAAAATGAAATCATATGCAAATTCACAAGTCGAATCTAATTCATAAATAAGAGCATTTAAATACTTTCCATCATACCATGACTGTTGTGCAAATCGACTATAATCAGATCCAAAATCAAAGTTTATTGCAGGATCCACATCAGATCTGAATTGTGACAAAGAATATCTTCCATCAGGATCTATGTAGCATATCGGATTATTTCCAGCATAGTGGTACAAATGGAGGTTTGTCGTGTTAAACACTCCACCCATACCAGGCAAGTTGGAATTATCTGCTCCTGCTGTAGGCAAATACTCCCCTAAAGCTGGATCTGTAGAAATCCATGCCGAAGTTCGAGGATCAAGGTACCTTGCTCCGTAATAATAAAGGCCTGTTTCCTCATCACGTTCCTTTCCAGTAAACTTATACTGCATGTAGACGTAATTTTCATCCTGATACTTGTCAACCCATTCTTCACCATACGGAGTATATTCTATTCTTTGATACTCATTTCCCTTATAGTCAGTTATGAGATGAGCTGAACCTAGATGGTCTGAGTGGTAATAGTAAGTCTTTGAATGTTCCTGACTGTAGTTCTGAGCACCCTTCCAACTATTCATCTGAGAAACTATTCGTTCAGATCCCAAATATATATGCTTTGCAGTCTGATCATTGTTTGCATTTCCGTCATGCCACGTCCACATGCGGTTAAAATAAAGAGTTTCTTCATAAATAGTACGCTTATTTGTTCTCTGACCATCCTCGCCGTATACATAGAATGCATTCTTATCTCCGACAATGCTGGCTTTAAGCCTATCGCGTTCATCCCACATATATTCAGCAACCATCTGTACATCTGGAGGATTATTTCCTGTCTGTCCGCCCAATCCCCAACCGAAATCAGAATGTCCATCTGTAGGATCACTGTCCCATTCATCCCAGAAATCATCATCATCACCACTTACTGTTCCAGATGAAGCATTACCTGAGTTTTCATCATCCCAGTAGTCATCCCCAGGAACAGAGCCTGACTGTTCATCTTCATGGTTGGAGCTGTCGTACCCCGGAATAGGATTTTTATGAGTCATAGTGACATTACCGTTAAGGTCGTACTTATAATATATGTCACCTATATGATCGATACGGTGAGAAAACCCCTTTGCATAGAAATAATTTAACGAATAATCAAGATCATCCTTTCCTATTCTACTAGCATAATCAAGTTTTTCACTACTTGTTTTTTCTGTCATGTTACCAAGTACGTCAAAAGCATAACTCTGATCGTATGAGGATACATGCTCAGGAAGTCCTCCCGGATGAGGATCGTATTTAGTCTCTCCATGTGCGGACGTAAGCTGGTACAAGCTGTCGTAGCCGTAACTCTGACTGACTGTATAGCCTCCATGCCCCATGCAGTCGTTATCATAACCAAGGACGTTTCCTACTGCATCAAATGAGTATTTTATATTCTGAAAGTGTTTATAGCTGTTTGCAGTCTCAATTGACTTTAACCACCTGCGGTTCTCGTCATATTCGTAATCAGTACGAACTCCATTACCGTAACGTATGTAAGTCCTCTGACCGAACTCATCATATCCTATATCAGATACAAAAAGATAATCATGCCCATAGTGATGTCCAGTAACACTCTTTACCTGACCTCCAGCATCATAACCATAATCTACGATTTCTCCATCAGGATAAGTTATATTTTCCATCTGACCAAGATAATTAGACTGATAACCCATTGTAGCAGTCATTGTCTCGCCGGTATTTCCATTTAAAACAGACAAAGTTCTGGTTTCTTCTGTAGTCTCTCCCAGTTTTCCATACTTATATAAAATAGTACCGCTGGCATCTGTAAGTTTAGTAACCTTTCCCGCAGCATTATATGAAGCACCTGAATTTCCATAGGTATACTCTGTATCTGCAATTTCAGGATAGTCAACCTTTACAAGACGATTAAGCCCATCATATAAATAAACAATACGCTGATCTATACGTCTTAAATTCGGGCTTGTCTCCTCAAGGAGCTGATATGCATTGTATGTATATTCCCTGCGTCCACCGTCCACGCTCGAAAGGGTAAGCTTTCTTCCGAGCATGTCGTAGGTTGCCTTTATGTCGTTGCCCTTTACATCCGTTGCCTTGAGCATCTCGCCAATGGCATTGTATGTGTATGTAGCACTCGTAAGGCTGGTTTCACCAGAGTCAAGACGTTCCACGTATATTATGTTTCCGACAGGGTCTGTCTGCTGCAGGCTTTTGTTGCCAAGAGGATCTGTGGTCTTTGTATAAGGCTCACCGGAAGCGGTAACGTCATATTCCACGCTCTGGACGCTGCCATCAGGAAGCTCTGTCCTGATCATGCGGTCAAGACCGTCGTATTCCGTAACCGTAGGACGGATCATTACTGCAGTTACATTTCCAGAATCTAGATTAAGGGCTGAAAATCCACCCTCAATGAAATAAGGCTGCCCCTGAGCCGCTACACGGCCTTCAGCATCATATTCAACGGCTCCTGCAACATTCCATCCTATCTTTTTGGAATCAGAATTCCTGTCATAGACCTCTCCGGTCTTTGCTGTCCGCAGAGCCCTTCCAAGTCCATCCGACTGTATCACGGTCTTTATTACCTGACGGTCAGAAGGGTTAAAACTTACCTTGTTGTCAGTAACTGCATACCAGCGTCCGGCTCCGTCAATGCCGTAACTGTAACTTACAGCCGGAACACTGCCTGTATCGTAAGGACTCCTTACGGTGGCGACACGCTGCCATCCATCGTAAGTGTAGCTCATTTTATTTCCGTTTATGTCAGTCTCGCTGGTCTTTGTTCCTGTAATATAGTTCCATTCCGCACCGCTGGTGTATGAGATTCCTCCACCACTGCGGACAATTTTAAGCATATACTGATGCAGCTGCCTGTCGTATGTGTATTCCGTTGAGATTCCAAGTCCGTCAGTAACTGACAGCATGTTGCCGTAAGAGTCATAAGTAAAGGAATGTTCAGCCGCCTCGCCTTCTTTGTGGTACTGGCTGAGCGATGTCAGTGCTCCGTAGTCATCATAAGAGCCTGTACGCTTCCTGAGCAGAGTTCCGTCGCCTCCGCTCACCTCTATCGATGTAGGAAGCGAGTGCAGGTAGCGTGACTTTGAGTCATCCCATTCAATGTCCGCCGTAAGCGTCATGTCATCATCAGCACTTCCGTTCCTGAGCTGGGACTGAACGATTTTCGTTACGTTGCCGTATTCCCCATAGGAATACTCAGTACGAACCGCTGAGGTTCCACCCGAACTTCCGTACAGCAGGGAGTCTTCCCTTACAGGCTGTACGTAAGGAGCAGGACGCAATGTCACGGAGGTCTCGGAAAGAAGTTCCGTCATTCCGTCCTTATTTCTCTTTCCATAAGTAAGGGTATGTACAGGTATGTGCCGTGAATAGAATTCCCTGTTTGCATATTCTGTATGTACAGTAGTCTCATCATCCCTGAAACTCTCTACGGTTCCGTAGCCGTAGCTGTCCCTGTGAAGCCTCTCAAAGTATCCGTCTGCATAAGAGTAGCATGTCTTTATGCGGTGCTGTCCTGCCGTAATGCCGGTGCATCCGTCGTCAAGTACAAGCTCCGTCATGCAGTATCGGGAGTGCGGACTGTCCACAGTACCCAGTACAAGACCGTAATCCAATTCACATGTTCCATTCCACGGATAGTGAACGACGGACACCATGTCCGCAATTCCTGCCAGGTTACGCTTCCACCACATTCCACTATCCGTTGTAAGCACCTGATCTGCAAGTCCGTCCCCGTCAAGGTCAGTCATGCGCACCTGTGCGGCTGTTGTACTGGCACTGGCATTTATAGTACCGCCGATGCCTGCATTTATATGAAAGAATATATCTGTACCAATCGGTATAGCTAAATCTACGGTCGCACCTATGTTTCCGCTTACGCTTACGGTTTTTGTCAGAGTCCAGTCAGGACTTTCGGAATAAGAAGGACATTCTCCCACGGGCACTGCAGAAGACAGAAGCCCGCCAATTATATCAATTCCATTATCCCAAGATCCCAGAGGAGATTTTTCTCCACCAGGCGTAAGGCTTCCCCATGAAGGAACAGCTATACGTTCCGCAATAGAAAATGAACTTCCAAGGTTATGGCGAACAGTATAATTTCCGCCGTTACATTCTACAATGTCAGGAAGTCCGTCTCCATTCACATCAAGCATCATTTGGGTAGAATATGAAGCAGACATACTTGTATTCGCACCTATGCCGCCACTAACACCTGTAGAAAGACTCAGGCCCTTTGCAATATCATCTCCACCTCCTATTCCATTTGATAAAGAATAGTTCAATCCCTTAATCTGGTTTTCCGTAATGCTAAGAAGGTTAAGTCCTCCAAAATATGAAACATTGCCTGTCTGAGAGTCTCCCAGACCAAGCTTAACGGAGCCGCCGTCAAAGCGGTCTGCTATTCCGTCTCCGTTCATGTCAATGAAACCGGAATCTTCTTTCGTAATGCCGTTGCTTACCGAGATACCTCCATCCCTTCCGGATGAAGGGGTTACATTCTGCGAAATATCATTTCTAGATGGATTTTTTCCAACCTTTATAGTTACAGAACCAGAGGCACTGGCTGTTGCTCCAATTGTAGTTACCTTTGTATGGCTGTGAGAAACTTTTCCTGCATTAACAGAAACTGGTTTTTCCGCATCAAAAGTTACATCCCAGCTGTCACGGCTACGGCTTCCCTTTATGACTTCAAGAACACCACCGGACGGCCGTACTATATCAGGAATTCCGTCACCTGTAACATCCTGTACAGTTTGAAGGACTTCCGCATCACTCTCGCTTATACCTACATTCATACCGGCAGAACCGCCACCGCCACCACTTACAGGCTCAGAAGGATCACTGCCTCCGCTTATGCCGATTCCGCCTGATATGGTACGGTCATTTCCGCTGGAGATTGTCTTTCGTATTACAGGAATGGTCATGCTTCCGCCGTCAGCAGAAACCTGACGTATGCCGTCTATGTTGTAATAAGCCCTTCCTCCTGCACGCTCCGCGTGAACGGCAACATCTGTCAGGTGAGGCCTTGTATATTCCGTATGAGTTGAAAGCATTCCGTCTGCACTCATGTCCTGTACAGGCATGACGGACTCGGTTCCTGCAACTACATCTGCATGAAGGAACGGTCTGTACCATCTCTGTTTATTCTTTTCTGAAGTTTCCTTCAGTTCATCATAATCATAACTTTCATTTCCGTCTTCATCTTTTTCAGGAGAAAGTTTCTTTTCAAGAGACTGGGCATCAATGCCGTCTGTATCGTATATGCCTGTTATTACAGAGCCGTCAAAAGGATTGTCAGAAAGGCTTCCCGTCCAAATTCCGTAATACCAGCCTCCGGCTCCTCCATACAAAGGACTTGCCGCCAGGACTTCTGCGGTACCGTCGTCTCCTGAATACATCTGCCAGCTTAAGGACAGATCTTCGCAGGAATAATCATTACGGCTGTTCCATGTTCCTAATTTTACTTCCCTGAATGCTATGCCTCCTGCTGAAATTTCAGGAAGCTTTATGCAGCCTTTTTCATCCACAGGATATGACGAGGTTGTATTGTATGTTATGGTACATAACGTACCCTCATATTCAGCCTTGAAACCGTTTCCTGTAAGGACGGTCTTTCCATCAGAAGAAGAGACGGTATACGTGTCACTCAGTTCTCCGTCCTCATAAACTTTTCCGCTCTTTACTGTAACAGTCTTTCCATCTATGGTTCCAAGAGATGTAATTCCAGTCAGCGGATTTGATGTTGCAGGAACATTTCCTTCGCTCTTATATACAAGATCATTTCCATCCCACTCTGGTTTTATTCCGAATATAACAAGACCTTCAAGGGATGCATTCTTTATGTCTTCTGCCGAAGAAAAGAATTCCTTATATGCGTCAGAAGCCTGTTTACGGCTTATTCCATTCCTTGCAATGAACTCATGTGCAGTTCCGTCATATACATAAAGAGATGCCAGCCTGTTCCACAGCATGGATTCCGTTACGACAGGCTCAGTCTGCCCCTGTACCGATTGAGAAGATGACTGGGCAGCGGCAGCCTTTGCCTTTATAGCAGTAGCAAGGGAAGCCGTAAGTTCCTTCATCTGCTTTTCAGAAATCCTTCCTGGAAGAAAGTTTCCGCTCTTTATCAGGCTTACAGCATTTCCTTCACCCGCAGGCACAGGAAGTCCCTTTAAGTCTGAGAAAGGTCGCACAGAACTGTAACGTATGGTTGAAATCCACTCACTGTCAGTTCCCTCAGGTTCTCCTCCTGTATCAAGGACAAACCAAGCATACCCGCCCTGTGTAACAGAGGCATTTCCTGAAGCATTTACAGAAGAGCCAGAACTTAGGTCAATTCTAAGAGACTTTTCATCGACAGAAGAATTTCCAATATATGTACGTGCGTAAATTTTTCCTTCGTGTTTTTTTGTATCAGTAAGTCTTGCGCTTTCTTCTATATGAATTGTTCCTGAATACGGAGCTTTCCAGGCACGGAACGGAGTCTGCTCAAAGAACGCTTCCTTATATGATTTTTTATCTTTTTCCGTAAGTGTCCGCTCAGCGTTCTTTATCTTTCCGTTTATGTTGAGCCTTGCAGGGGTAAAGGAGATGCTGCCTCCTGTCCCGGTATTCCGAAGGTATGTATCACGTCCAGTTATGAGTATGTCTGTAAGTCCGTCTCCGTCTACATCACACGGCATGCATGTGTATTCGGAGGAACCGTGACTGCTGCTTTCCGCCACGGATACACTGGCATTAGGACCAATATGCTCAGCTCTAAGTCCCAAACCTCCGGAAGCAGTCCATCCATACCCCGAA
>CAMVEQ010000141.1:0-6949 GCA_947166545.1 uncultured Treponema sp.
TGACCAAGACAAAATAATCGAAGGCAGAAAAGAGGGCATAAATGCAAACAAAATTGCAACTGCCAGAAACTTACTAACAATGAACGTGCTTAATCATGAGCAGATTGCACAAGCTGTAGAGTTGCCGATTGAAAAGATTGAAGAGCTGGCAAAAGAAATGAAAGATGCTTGTTCGTAATTACCCCATAACCGACATTGCAGAAATAACGGTTGTGGAGACTGCATACTGTGTGCAGTTTACTATACCGAAGCCTTTTTTATTTTAAATACTGTACAGTATCGATTTTGAAAAGTTTGATGATATTGCAGAAAAACCTATTTTACAAAAATGCAAAATGTGTCATAATGAAAATATGGCAGATATTTCAGGAATAATACGTCGTAAGTCTTTAAAAGCAAAGCAGAAAGCTGCAATCCGCACAATAAAGCAGCAGACAAAAGAAAAAATAAAGGAAATTAAACTCCAAAACTCAGAAAATCCAGAAGAAGCAGTGTTTAAGCAGAAATCGCGCGAAATGAACCGTGCCCATCGTGCCCAAAAGCGTAATGCAATCATTGCATATTCTGAACGTCACCCAAGAAATTATACCTTCGGTGAAAATGTATTCAGCTCTGTCAGTCACGGACTCGGGGCTGCTCTTAGCGTAACCGCTATTATCCTTTTGTGCATCAAGGCTTATTTTCATGCACCTACAGACCAGTACGTGCTGTATATGGGCAGCTACGTTATTTTTGGTGCATCTTTGTTTTTAATGAACATGATGGCAACATTGTATCATGCCCTTACGCCGTATACTGCCCGTAAAGTTTTTGCAAGCCTTACCCATGATTCTGTTTATGTTCTTATTGCTGGAACCTATACACCGTTTGTGCTTACAAAGATTGGCGGAACCGCAGGCTGGATTATCTTCTTTTTAATATGGGGACTTGCGGTTGTGTTCATATCCCTTTACTCCGTATTCGGAAAAAAACTCCGTTCTCCTGCAACTTTAACCTATTTCCTTTTAGGATGGATGTTTACAATTCTTTTTGCTGTTGCTCCACTAGATGATAACCTTTCAAATTTAAGCCGTGCAACACTTTTTGCAGGTGGCGTTTCGTATACAGTAGGCTGTGGATTCTACCTTCTTGCAAGATACAAATGGACCTACTGCATCTTCCACATCTTTACCTTGACTGGCTGTATACTTCACTTTTTCAGCATTTATTATTCAATGTAAGTCTGCTTTTAGGCAGATAAAAAAAGAGGCGTGTTCCCGAGCTGGAAACACGCCTTTTTTGTTCTATTAATTGGCTATATTTAAATTATTTTTATTTACACTTCAAATTATAATTCAAAATCTAAACATGCCCTGTGTGCAGTGAATGGTCTTACTTTTTCATTTGCAACAGCAACATGTGCTGGATTTACAGAATAATTCTTTAAGGCTTCTGCACTTTCAAAAGAGCAGTCGAGCATAAGGTCTGCCGTAGAACTTGGAAAACCTTCTGTATGAACGGCAATGTCAATAAGACCAGGAATCTTACCTTTAAGACCTTCGAGCCCTGTCTTTATACCAGCTTTTACAGTCTTTTTTTCTTCATTGCTCATTTCTTTAAGTGTCCATAAAATTACATGTTTTACCATAATAAATTCCTTATTAAATATTATTCTCCTGCAGCGGCTTCTTCGCCTTCTTCTTCCTTTGGTTCTTCTTTCTTTTCTGGCTTTGGAGCTGGAGCGGCTTTCTTTACAATAATCTTTTTCCTTTTCTTGTATTTAACAACATAGTTTGCAAGAGAAACAAAGAAAATCATAAGTATTGTAATAAAAATTACCTGAGGGGTTTTTAACACACCCAGTATCAGGGTAATAAAATCCATGTTCATAGTGTACATATCGGCTTAAAACCTGAATTTCTTGATTGCACTTGTTCATTGCGCAAAGAACAGCTAGTATGTGGGTATGTACGAAGTTAGAGTTGAAACAAGTTTTAGTGCCGCACATTTTTTGCAGGATTATCATGGAAAATGTGAGCGCCTGCACGGTCATAATTACAAAGTTTACGCACATGTAAGAGGTAATGCACTTGATGAAGGCGGCATGCTTTTGGATTTTTCAGAATTAAAGCATACTTTGCGAGAGGTCTGTTCGCTTTTGGATCATTATAATCTGAATGATTTTGAGTATTTCAGACAAAATCCTAGTGCGGAGCGCATTGCAACATACATTGCAACACAGATTTTGGAAAGAATGCCGTTCCTTAAAAAGAATGGAGACGGCAAAGCTTTCTTGTACGCGGTAGATGTCTTTGAAACCGACACCAGCCGCGCACGGTATATTGTAGATTAGAAACTTCCTATAGTCTGACAGGAATGTTCTGTTCTTGCAAAGCCTGCTTGATTGAGCCAACGGTATATTCACCAGAATGTACCATTGAAGCAACTAAAGCAGCGTCTGCTTTTCCTTCTGTCAGAACATCTACAAGGTGGCTTGGTTTTCCGCCACCACCAGATGCAATGACAGGAACTTCAACAGCCTCGCTTATCATGCGTGTAAGGGTGAGCTCGTAACCGTCTCTTGTACCGTCTGCATCTATTGAATTCAGGACAATTTCTCCCGCTCCAAGCTGTACTGCTTTCTGTGCCCATTCACGTGCGTCAAGGTCAGTCTTTACTCTACCACCGTTTATGTATACGCCATATCCGCTAGGGAAGGAACTGTCTTTTGCAACATCCATGCCCAAAACAATGCACTGATTTCCAAAAACTCTTGCTCCCTGAGTAATAAGGTCTGGATTTTTTACAGCCTGAGAATTCAAAGAAACTTTTTCTGCACCTGCAAGAATGATTGCACGGATGTCATCAAGAGTGGCAATGCCTCCTCCTACACAGAACGGAATGAATACCTGACTTGCAACGGACGCAATTAAGTCCAGAATAGGCTTTTTACCGCGTGCACTTGCCATGATGTCATAGAACACCAGCTCGTCAACGCCCTGTCTGTAATATTCTGCAGCCATCTCTACAGGATCGCCGATGTCTTTATTTTCCTTAAACTTAACACCCTTAGTTGTGCGTCCGTCTTTAACATCAAGACAGATGATGATTCTTTTCTTTAGCATTATTCTACTCCGTCAATGTAATTCTTTAATATCTGGAGACCAGCCTTGCCTGATTTTTCTGGGTGAAACTGGAATACTGTAATGTTTTCATATTCAACAATGGCAGGAACCATTGTGCCGTAATGAGCGTAGCCTTTTATTAAAAGCGGATCATCTGGCTGCATTACGTAAGAATGTACAAAATAAAAATCACTGTGGTCGTCAATGTTTTTGCACAGCTTTGTTCCGCCGTTGCAGAAAGTAACATCATTCCATCCCATGTGAGGAATTTTCAGATTCTGCTCAAGCATGATTGAAGCATCTTCTTCTTTTGCATCTGGCTTTCTTTCTTTCCACAAAGATGAAAATCGGCGGATTGTACCTGGAATGAACCCAAGACAGTTTGTGTTGCCTTCTTCGCTGTAGTCAAAAACTATCTGTGCACCAATACAGATGCCAACCAAAGGCTTTTTTGCTTTAACCCAGTTTTTAAGGAACACATCAAATCCTGTAGCTTTGAGTTGTTCCATTGCATAAGTTGCATCTCCATCTCCAGGGAAAATGATTTTATCTACATTTTCCAAATCCGACGGATTTTTAGAAAGAATAAACGGGGTCTTTAGAAACTCAAGAGCGTGCTTTACACTCTGAATGTTACCGGCATTGTAATCAACGATTCCTATCATGGTGTTGAATTCTACTGATAGTATTATATAGTGTCAACATTTTGAGTTAAAATTTAACCGAATAAAGTGCAGTTGAAAATTTACTATATAATAGGTAAAATGCTGGTATGAAAAAGACTTTGACACAACTGCTTTCACAGGTAAAAGACCTGCAAAATGGTGGCAGTTTTAATTATACAACGGTTTCTTTTGGAACAGAGGGCGAGCCTGACAAGGCTGTTATAGAATCTCTTGTTTTTGACAGTAGAGATGTAAAAGAAAATTCTTTGTTTTTTGCACTTCCTGGCACACACACAACTGGCAATAAGTTTATTGCAGCTGCAATTAAAAGCGGTGCTTCTGTAATTGTTTTTCAGGACACTGTTTCTGAGCAGGAAAAGGCTGATATTCAGTCAGCTGTGCAGGAAAGAGTTGCTGGCGGTAAGTGCGTTCCTGTTTTTATTAATGTTCAGTCTGCACGTTTTGTAATGTCTCCGCTTTCTGCAGCATTCTACGATAATCCTTCAAAAAAGCTTATTGTGTTTGGTGTAACTGGTACAGAAGGAAAATCTTCTACAGTTGCTTTTATATGGCAGCTGCTTAGACTTGCTGGTTTTAAGGCAGGTTTCATTTCTACCGTTCAGTATTCTCTTGGTGGTGATGCGGTTGCAAATCCTGAACATCAGACAACTCCAGAAGCTCCTATTGTTCAGCGTGAACTTTACGAGATGCTGCAAAATGGCTGTAAGTATGCTGTTGTAGAATCTTCTTCGCATGGGTTAAGCACTAAGTTGAACAGACTTGGAAATGTACTGTTTGACTGTGCTTTGTTTATGAATGTTACGCTTGAACATCTTGAATTTCATGGAACTTATGAACAGTATAAGAGCGATAAGGCAAATCTGTTCCGTGCACTTGATGCACACGACCATGTTAAGCTTATTGATGGCAAAGAAGTTCATGTACCATCTGTAGGCATTGTTAATCTGGAAGATCCTGCTGCTGCATACTTTAAGTCCTGCACTTCTAAGAAAGTAATTGGCTTTACTACAGAAGGCAAGGCAGGCAAACAGGCTGGTGAAGAACTTGAGGCAAAGCCTCTGCCTCTTATTCCTTCTGACATGCCGTATCTTGCTGCACGCAATATTGCTTCTGCACGTTTTGGAATTTCGTTCAGCATTCATCGTTTTGAAAATCATAATTCTCTTGCAAACGAAAACCGTGTTATCCATGTAAAAGCTCCTTTGCCTGGTGCATTCAATGCCTATAACATTATGGCTGCTTTGATTGCTGTTCATTGCATGTCGGATATTTCTTTGGAAGAACTTTCTGCCCTTGCAGAAAAGATGACACCAGTAAAAGGCCGCATGACTGTTATTGATAAAGGTCAGCCTTTTGAAGTGATTGTTGACTATGCTCATACCCCGTCTTCTTTTGAAACAATTTTCCCTCCAGTAAAAAAGCGTTGTACTGGAAAGATGATTTGTCTTTTTGGTTCTGGTGGAGAGCGCGATTTAAAAAAGCGTCCGCTTCAAGGTGAAATTGCTGCTAAGTTTTGCGATACCGTTATTCTTACAGATGAAGATCCGCGCGGTGAGGACAGCATGGAATTGTTGGAGCAGATTGCAAAAGGCTCTCGTAAGGCTGGAAAGACTGACGGTGAAGATTTGTTCTTAATTCCAGACAGGCCAAAAGCAATCCGCAAAGCCTTTAGCCTTGCAAAAGCAGAAGATATTGTATTGCTTTTAGGTAAATCTCACGAAAATTCTATTATCTACAAAGACCATGTAATGCAGTATGATGAAATATCAGAAGCGGTAAAGGCTCTTGCAGAATTAGGCTATAAATAAAATAAAGTACTGTATTTTGGGAGGATTAAAAAATGAATGTTGTACTTTTATATGGAGGAAAAAGCGGAGAGCATGAAGTTTCTTTGATAAGCTGTTCATCCGTTGTTCGTAACATAAATAAAAATCATAAAGTAACTCTTATTTCTGTCAGTAAAGACGGCAGATGGTATTTGGAAGATGATAAGGTACAGGAAGAAATCCGTTCAAATCCAAAGGCTGTTCTTTCTGTTCATGCAGTGGAAAAAAATAGAGTTTCTGTTGTGCCTGGTGGCGGAAGGGAAAAGTCTTTTTATGTAGACGGCTATTACATTCCTTGTGATGTCGTTTTTCCTGTAATGCATGGAACCTACAGTGAAGACGGTACAATTCAAGGACTCTTGGAAATGGCAGGGGTTCCTTATGTTGGTTGCGGTGTTCTTTCTTCTTCTGCAACAATGGATAAGGAAATTACGAAAATCTTGTGGAAGAATGCGGGGCTTCCTGTTGTGCCATATTTCTGCATTACCCGTGCAGATGTAAACGACAGTATTGTGTATGATAAAAAAGTTTCTCAGGCAATAGAAGCTTTCGGTTTTCCTTTGTTTGTAAAACCATGTTGTGCAGGTTCAAGTGATGGAGCTTCAAAGGCTTCGGATTTTAAGGAATTGTCTGTTGCATTGATGGAAGCTTTTCAGTGGGATAATAAAGTTTTGATTGAAAAATCAATAAATGCACGTGAAGTTGAATGTTCTGTAACAGGAAACAGTGTTACCTGTTCTTATGACAAGCCTGAGACGATTTTGACTGCTTACGGTCCTGGGGAAATTGTTCCAAAGCATACATTCTATGACTATGATGCAAAATATAATGACCCTGATGGAGCAGAATTAAAAATTCCTGCTGCCCTTCCAGAAGATAAGCTTTCATACATCCGTGAGACTGCAAAAAAAGCTTATACAGCAGTGAATGCTTCGGGATTGAGCCGTGTGGACTTTTTTATTGATAAGGATACAAATGAAATATACCTTAATGAAATAAATACAATTCCGGGATTTACAAGCATAAGCATGTTCCCGAAAATGTGCGAGTCGGCAGGGCTTGATTACACTAGTCTTATTGATTTGCTTTTTGCTCAGGCAAAAGCTCGGTTTGAATCCGTAACTACACTTAGAACAAGCAGATAAGGGGATTTCTATGTCAGATGAACCACACGTATATCCTGAGGGATGCTATTTTAAGTCTCTTGCAGATATTAAAGACAAGCATATTACGGTTATGGGACTTGGCTTGAACGGGGGCGGGGAAGCTTGCGTTAAGTTTTTCCTGCAGCATGGTGCATATGTTACCGTTACAGACATGAAGAGTAGGGAAG
>CAMVEQ010000142.1:0-6942 GCA_947166545.1 uncultured Treponema sp.
CTTGCGCCACTAGCACCTCAAGCTAGCGTGTCTACCAATTCCACCATCCCCGCATCTCGAATGTGAATATACTATACACTTTTGATGAAATTGTGTCAACAGCTATTCTATAATTTTCCAATAAATTTTACAAAAGTTTTGCAATTTCTTTTACATTCTGCGATGTAGAAGAAATGCTTTCAGTTGTCTGACTGAAATTTTCAATTCCAACGGCAATTTGCTTTATTGTAGAATAAATCTGCTCATGCGAAGCCGAAAGCTGTATTATAAAGTCAGTTATATCATTACTGCTTCGGGCCGTATCCTCCGAAGATTTTTTAATGCTTGAAAACTGCCCCTGTAGCGATTTTATGCTTTCATAACCAGAACTAATCTTTTCAGCTCCCTTTTCACTGGCAAGAATAAGGGAATCTGACGAACCTTGAATTTCAGTAATCTTTTCCTTAATTTCTTTTGTTCCGTCAATAATGTTATCTGAAAGACGACGGACTTCCGTTGCTACAATGTGAAAGTTCTTACCATATTCCCCAGCACTGTTTGCTTCAAGTTCCGCATTAAAGGCAATAATCTTTGCCTGCGAAGCAATGTCATTAATAAGGCTTACAACTTCCCAAATATTATTAATCTTGCCACCCAAATCCTTTATGCCTTCAATAGTCATTTTGTTGGTTTCCATAATGGCAAGCAATTCTTTAATGTTCTTATCAAGATATTCAACACCAATAAGAACATCCTCTTTTGCCTTTTCTGAAGTATCCAATACGTTCTGAAGTTTTTCCTTTATGTTCAAAGAAAGATTATTGGTATCCTCAATAGTAGAAACAATCTCCTTAACAGCCGTACTTTGATCAACACTCGTAGCGGCCGACTCCTTTGTTGCAACCGCAAGATTCATTGTTTCAAGATACAGTTTTTTACTGATATATTTTTCAGTTTCCCTAATCTTTTTTACCAAAAGGGAATAAGTTACATAACAGACAGCCCCAGTAAGAACGCCGCCAATAATGCAGTCGCGAATAAAAATAGAAAGCAAATCGCCAGATGCACGTCCATGCAAAAGTCCGATAGGAACAGTAATCATGTTGAATATGGAAATATACACACTGGCAGTTATTGCCACAGTAAGAATTTTAGACAAATCATTGGTAACATGAATTCCAACATCCTGCAAAGCCTTTGCCATCAGCACTTTTTTTACCCTGAATACAATCAAAGTGTAACATATAAAGCCCACTCCTACAGACTGAGCAACAATAATAACAAACAGCAAAGGATTAAATTTTTCATAGCCAACCAAGGCTTCTACAACAGCTGTAGAACCAGAGCCAAGGAAAAAACCTGTGCCTTCTCCAATGGCAATGGCAAGATCAAACCTCTTATATGCTTCAAGGCATTTTACAGACTCCTCTTCAGACATCTTATTGCCCGATTTTTTTGCCTGCTCAATTAATTTCTCAAAAGGAGCAAGTATTCTGTACTCACAGATACATACAATAAGAATTAAAAAAGCAGTAATACATACAGTTGGAGCACAATCAAAAATTATGCTACTAGGACGGCGGTAAATAAAGCCGTAGTGAAAAATGCGTAGAAAAAATACACCACAATATGTCAAGGAAATAACATATTTTAAAAAACTTCTGAAAATATTCATAATTAAAATTATAGAAGTCAATTTTTAAATTTGTCAACCCAAAAAAAAGCTCCGTTTGCCTGCCAAAACAAGCAATACGGAGCTTTTCCTTTCTATAATATTAAATAAACACCTTAAATTAGAAAGATGCCAAAGTACGCTGAATGCGCTCTACACTCTTTTCAATTCCAAGAATAAGAATTGAACCTATAAGAGGTGGAGAAACACGGCTTCCAGTTACAGCCATGCGGATAGGCATCATAAAGTCGCCAAGCTTAACGCCAAGTTCTTCTGCAAACTTCTTTGCCAAAGCTTCGCTTGCTTCATGGTCAAGACCAGGCAACTGCTTTACAAAGTCAATAGCCTTTTCAAGAACTTCCTTTGTCTTTGCTTCATCAAGCTTTTTAGGAATAATGTCTGTCTTTGCAGGAACAGCTGGCTCTGTAAACAGGAAGTGAACCATTTCTGCAGCATCGCACAAGAAATGCAGACGTTCTTTTATAAGAGGCATAAGCTTCATGAGGCTTTCTTTTACCTGTGCAGAAGACATGTTCATGTTCTTATCCACACATACAGGCTCGCCATCATCGCCAAGAGCAACACCTGAATATTCAGGGCCAACCTTTGGCTTTGGCTGAGGATTGTCAGGATTAATTTCAAGAGTTGCATCCCCAGTACCAGTAATGAATGGAAGTGTCCATTTGTACAAATCTTCATCAGAAAGCATACGAATGTACTGACCGTTATACCATTCAAGCTTTTTATAATCGAATACGGCAGGAGCTTTATTCAAATGCTCCAATTTAAAGTTCTTTGCAAGCTCTTCAAGAGTATACATATCACGACCGTCTTCATAAGAACAGCCAAGAAGTGCAACATAGTTTACAATTGCCATTGGCAAATAACCTCTTGCACGGAATTCATTAAGGCTTGTAGAACCATGACGCTTAGAAAGCTTTTTACCGTCAGAACCATTTACCATAGGAAGATGGCAGAATTCAGGATGCTGCCAGCCGAAAGAACGGTACATCTGGACATGAAGAGGTGTAGAAGGAATCCATTCTTGAGCACGCATTACGTGAGAAACATGCATCAAATGGTCATCAACAATATTTGCAAGATGATATGTAGGGAATCCGTCAGATTTAAGCAGAATAGGATCAGGAGAAATGTCTTCATTTTTCCATACAATGTCACCAAGAAGATGATCAGAAAACTTTGTTTCACCTTCAAGAGGAACCTTAAGGCGGATAACATAAGGAAGCCCTTTTTCAAGGTTTGCCTTTACTTCCTCTGGGGTAAGCAGACGACAATGACGGTCATAACCAGGAGCCATCTTATTTTCTGTCTGAATTTTACGGATTCTTTCAAGACGCTCTGCATCACAGAAACAGTAGTAAGCCTCGCCTTTTTCTACCAATTCCTGAGCATATTTCTTGTAAAGATCAAAACGTTCGCTCTGAACATAAGGACCGAAATCGCCACCCTTATCGCCGCCTTCATCCCAATCAATACCAAGCCATGCCATTGTATCATACAAATTCTTTACATATTTTTCATCGTAGCGGGTGCGGTCTGTATCTTCCAGACGCAAAATAAATTTTCCGCCCTTAGAACGTGCAAAAAGATAGTTAAAAAGTGCAGTTCTAACACCACCGATATGCTGCATTCCTGTTGGAGAAGGTGCATAGCGGACTCTTACTTCATCAGACATTATAATACCTCTAAAAAATGATTAAAATATTATAGTGATATGTACCAATTTACTCAATAGATAGAAAAAAGACAGGAAAGTCTATGCACGGAAATAGGCTGTGCGCCATTCGCGAGTCATTCTTGTTTCGGCTTCATTTCTATTTTCAAACTCAGTTTCCTTTTCCGCACCGTTTTGACACACCCGCAAAAAATATTTTCCGTCAGAAAAAGAAAATTCACGAAAATCGCCACCCGAAGCAAAACCAAAGCATATAATGTCGCTATTTTCAAGTTTTGCAAGCCATTCATCAATATGTACGCTATGGACATCATAGTTCTTTATGCGGTGTTCATTATTCTGAACATAAAACACGACCGCCCCGCCAGACAAAACCGGCTGATTAGATTTGAAGGCATCTCTTTCAAACACACAAAAAAGGAAAACACCCAAAAACATTAGAAAAAAGAAACCATCTTCTACAAGTGATGGAATTAATTCTTTTTTTATATGGTTATCTCCGTCAGCACCAACAAAAATAGTTATCTGCCTGCCTTTGTAATAATTATGAAAAAAATGAAACATAATAAGGTCTGTGCTACCAACAAGTTTACGTCCATCTATTTCATACTCATAATAAACAACAGTACGGCTGCCCTTTCCACCTGTATGGCTAATTTTAGTAACAGTTGCAGTAACTTCAGAATGATTACACAAAAGTTTTATATGTCCTATTACCATGTAAACACAAAAAGCACACAGCAAAGGAAACAGTATAATGCAAAAAATCCTTTTAACAGGTTCCCAAAAATCTTTTTTTTCTTCCACCGAGAGCAACTCCCTACAGTTACCAAAATTTTTGTAACTTAAAATTACAGCTCTTTGTTTATTTTTTTGATTATGCTCAAGGGCAAATCACTGCAGTTTTACTTGTCTATAAACATATACAAGTTTTCTGCATCCTCCTCTCCTTTGACCTCACCTGCACGTTGTGCAAGTGAGGTTTTCTTTTTTACAGAGGAAGCAACTTGTTGCTTATATCTGATTGATTGCGCTTACAACCGCATCAATACCAGCGCGTCCAATGTTTGTAGACTTACCTACGCCCCAGTACTGATTACCGTTTTCACAAGTAATCTGAATATATGCAACAGCAGAAGTATTGTTACCAGTACCAATGCTATGCTCATGGAAAGCTGTAATTGTAAAGCGAGGGACATCAATCTTTGCAAGGGCATTTGAGAAGGCATCAATAGGTCCGTTTCCCTTGTCACCAATTGCATGCTGCTGACCTTTCCACACAACTACAGCACGGCACAGTGCATTTTCCTGAGTTTCAGACTCACTAGAGCCTTCAAGATGTGTTTCTGCCAAATCAACAATAGAAAGATTACCTTTTTTAGAAAGCCACTGCTTAACAAACAGATCATAAATTTCTTCAATCTTAAGTTCTCGCTGAGCTTCATCTGCAGCCTGCTTAATAACATCGCCAAGAGCAGGATGCATAGCTTTTGGAAGTGAAAGACCATAATCCTGTTCCAGAATGAAGGCTGCTCCACCCTTACCAGACTGACTGTTAATTCTGATAATACCTTCATACTGTCTGCCAATGTCATGCGGATCTATGAGCAAATAAGGAACATCCCACAATGCATTCTTTGGCATCTTTGCACGAGCAGCCATGCCCTTGCGGATTGCATCCTGATGGCTTCCGCTGAATGCTGTAAATACAAGCTCTCCAACATAAGGAGTTCTTGGACTAATTGACATGCCTGTAAACTTTTCATAAAGTTCTGCAATTTCAGGAAGATTATGAAAGTCAAGTTCTGGGTCAATCCCCTGCGAGAACATATTCAATGCAACATTAACAATGTCAAGGTTTCCTGTGCGCTCTCCGTTTCCAAAAAGACAGCCTTCAACTCTGTCTGCACCGGCAAGCAGTCCCATTTCACAAGATGCAACGCCTTCACCACGGTCGTTATGGCAGTGTGTACTAATGATTACGCAATCCCTGTTTGTAATGTGCTTTGAAAAATATTCAATCTGATCTGCATAAACATTAGGAGTTGCACATTCTACAGTTGTAGGAAGATTAAGGATAATCTTATTGTCTGGAGAACATCCCCATTCTTCTTTTACTGCCTCACAAATTTCTACAGCATAATCAATTTCTGTCATTGAAAAACTTTCCGGAGAATATTCAAGACGGATTCTCTTCCTATCTTCTTCAGAAAGGCAAGACTTAATGCATTTTACGCCATCAATGGCAAGCTGCTTGATTTCTTCCTTTGTCTTTCCAAACGTATAGTTGCGCTGTGCAGGAGAAGTAGAATTGTAAATGTGAAAAATAGCCTTTGGAGCGCCTTTCAGACACTCAATGGTCTTTTTTACCAGCTTTTCGCGAGCCTGACACAATACCTGAATTGTTACGTCATCTGGAATACGCTTTTCCTCAATGAGCCTGCGGATAAATTCATATTCAGTATCACTTGCAGCTGGAAAGCCTACTTCTACTTCCTTAAATCCAAGCTTTACAATCAAATCAAAGAATGCAAGCTTTGTTTCAATTCCCATTGGATCTACCAAAGCCTGATTTCCATCACGTAAGTCTACAGAGCACCATAAAGGAGCCTTCGTAATCTTTTTAGAAGGCCAGTCTCTTGTAGTCAGAGGGATGTCTGCGATTGGGGCATACTTGCCGTTTGGATTCATACCTGCCATAAAATACTCCTTATTCCTTATTAACTTTTAAATAAAAAAAGACCTGCTGCCGAAGCAACAGGTCTGTTAATTCCTTAATAAAATTCTAGAACACCCAGCACCTATTTCCGGCTATCAGAAGAGAAAGATAGAGCTAGTAGCTGTAGTGTTACATATTTCATGTTTCTATTTATAGCACTAAAAACAATTCTAGTCAATAGAACCAAGCACAGATTTTATTTCTTGAGAACTTCTGCAAGCTTTGCAGATGTAAAGCCAAGATATTCTGCAACTTTATTTGCTGGACCTGATTCACCGAAACGGTCAATTGTAAACAGGTCTTCTTTCTTAGCATAGCCTTCCCAACCCATGCGAACGCCAGCTTCAGCAACAACAACACGCTTTGCATTTCCAATAATCTTTTTCTGGAAATCTTCGCTCTGAGATTCAAACAAAGTCTTGTCTGTTACAGATACAACACGGATTGTCTTGCCTTCAACAAGTTTTGCAGCGTTCAAAGACATTTCAACTTCAGAACCTGTTGCAAGAATAGTAATGTCAGGATTGTCTGAACCTGTTTTTACAACATAAGCACCCTTACGTGCTGTGTTGCGCCAATCCTTATCATCCTTTTCATATACAGTAAGTGCCTGACGTGTGAATGCCATACATACAGGATGGTCTTTGCTTTCCAAAGCCATTTCCCAAGCAACCTGAGATTCTTCTGCATCACCTGGACGAAGAACCTGTACATTAGGAATACAGCGAAGAGAAGCTATTGTTTCAATTGGCTGGTGAGTAGGACCATCTTCACCTACATAGATAGAATCGTGTGTAAGAATGTAAATGTTTGGCAACTTACTCAATGCAGCAACACGGAGAGAACCACGGAAATAATCGCTGAATACAAGGAAGG
>CAMVEQ010000143.1:0-6849 GCA_947166545.1 uncultured Treponema sp.
CAGCTGGCTCAGAGATTATGTATATATTCCACTTGGTGGTAGCAGGTGTCCTCTTCCTCGCATTTATTTAAATCTGATACTTACATTCTTTGTAAGTGGAATCTGGCATGGCTCTACCTGGAATTTTGTAATCTGGGGACTTATTTATGGTTTATTCCAGTGTGCAGGACGTGCATCTAAATCTTTCTGGGAAAAGCTGTATATCTCATCAATTTTAAGGATTATTGTAACATTCTGTCTTGTAACTTTTGCCTGGATTTTCTTTCGTGCTGAAAATCTTCAGACAGCAGGTATAATAATTCAAAAGATTACACAGATTCCTCAGAATCTTTTGCAGTTTTCAGCATTGAAAAATGAATTGGGAACAACAGATGCCGTAAGAACAATGTTCTCTCTAATACATGCAGCCTGTGGTGGTTTCAAGGGAATGGCATTAATTATCTTCTTACTTTTTACAGAAATTATCTGTGAACTTATTACAGTAAAGGATACAGGATTCGTATGGATAAAAAATAAGAAGCTTGTTATCCGATGGAGTTTATACTTTATCTTCTTATTTGTTATGCTTATTTTTAAGATAAGCACTGTTTCAAGTAAATTTATTTATAACAACTTCTAGGAATCCAGAATGAAAAAATTTTGTTTAAAAATATCAATTATTATACTTGTTTTTTGTTTAATCAATATTTTGTATAAACATACAAACTATTGGAAATATGAAAACGACATGAATAAATTTTATGATGTTCCATATGATATTGAACTTGGAAATTTCGGAAGCAGTCACGGACTTTATGGAATAAATTATGATTTTGCACCTGGAATCAGGGTCTATAATTTTGCACTTAAGGGACAACCTTATTTTTATGACTATGCACTTCTTAACAAATATATTGTTCATTTCTCAAAAGAAGCAGTAGTCATATTTCCAATTTCATATTTTAATATTACCGGGTATTTTGATTTTTCTAGTTTCCGAAAACGATATTACAGAATTCTTTCAAAAGAGGAAATGGATTCATGGTTTTTGAAAGAAAAAATCATCTTCTCCGAATTTCCAATTTTAATTGCAGGAACGGACTTAATAAAAAGTTTCTTGCAGAAACCTAAAGATAACAGGATTCTTGATTCTGTTGAAACAGAAAAATTATATGATTATTGTGTTGAAAAACATGATAACTGGACTTCTTATGAATGGGATAATGCAGAAATTGGATATCAAAAAAATATAGAAAACGTATCTAAAATGATAGATTTATGTCTTTCAAAATATCTTGTTCCCGTTATTATTACAGCACCCGTAACAGATGTACTTAATTCAGTTTATGAAAAGGATGAAAAGTTTTTTGAAACATTTGAAAAATTTTCATCTGATTTATGCAGAAAATACCCAGGTCTTGTATATCTTGATTATTCTAGGGATAAGCGTTTTATTTCAAATTATAAACTATTTGCCGACGGAGATCATTTGAATTATTACGGAGCAGAAAAGTTTACAGAAATTCTTTTACAAGATTTACGAGATAAAAATATTCTGAGATAATATTTTTTATTACTAATGATAACCGTTTTCTATAGTCTGGAAGTTCTGCGGTGTCCTATTTTGTATCAAGTGAATTGGATTGCTGTAAACTTTCAGCCATATTACAAATCCAGTTAATCTTTTTTATGGCTTTAGGCAAAACGCTTCTAAGCAATTCTGTTGAATGATAGTCTGGATTCAATGAAACTGCTGTTTCCATGATGTCCGTTGTAACAAGAGGCAGTACACCGAAAATCTGAATGATTTCGGACTTCGAATACTGTTTATGTGCCAGCGGAGGATTATGTGCTTTAAGAATTTCTGTAGGATAAAATTTACAAGGTTTGAATACAGTTTTTTTTTCTTTATCCGTTGAGCCGCATCCTCCAAAGAATCTGCATATAAAAGGTCGCCCTCCATAAATCGTACAATGATAATCATTGTGTTCATTCCAAAACGGGCATCCTGTATTTTCGGGAAAAGGAAATTTGCCGTCCATTATGTCACCTGCAACTTCTTTTTGGTTTTCTAAAAGCCATGCTGCCATGTAAAGTGCTTCACATTCTAAAAGATCCGGTTCAAAATTCCTGCAACATTCTCCACAGGATTTAACGCAGGTAAATCCTGATTTTTCATACCATATTTTCTGGGCATCATCAATGAGGAAATAAAGGTTTTGCATTGATTTTAGAATTTCTTCTTCGTGTGTACCGTTTAATTTATTCAGAATGTTTTTTAGTTCGTTTTCATCTGCTTTCATGTAAAACTCGTTTAAAATAAAAAAGACACTCATTCGACCTAAAGACAATAGTATCCTTAGGTCGAATGAGCGTCTTTGCTCAAAAATGATACTGCATTTTATCTTTTTGGTATTCTTATGTCAACGGCATTGATTTTTGCGGTACAAAAATAACTTGTTTTCTGAAAAAAACTGACTTACACTTAAAATTATGGAAAACAAGCTTTATTTTAATGATGGATGGCTTTATGCCTCTGAATTTTCAAAAGAGATGATTGAACCTTCCTATACAGGTTCTTTGGAAAAAATCCGTCTGCCACATACTGTTGCTGTAACTCCTTTTAATAATTTTTCTGTTTCTCGCTACGAAAAACTCAGCCTGTACAGAAAAGAATTCGTTACAGAGCCGTCATGGAGCGGAAAGAAAGTTCTTGTTACTTTTGAAGGTGCTGCCCATCAGAGTGAGGTTTTTATAAACGGAAAGTCCGTTTGTATTCATCCGTGCGGATACACGGCATTTACTGTTGATTTAACAGAACATCTTGCTCCTTCTTCGCAAAAAAATGTACTTGCAGTAAAGCTTGACAGCTGTGAAAGTGTTAATCAGCCTCCGTTTGGTTTTGTAATAGATTACATGACTTATGGTGGAATTTATCGTGATGTTTATCTTGAAGTAAAAAATCCTGTCTACATTGAAGATGTATTTGTAAAGACTAATAAAAATCACTTTGAAACAGAAATCTCTCTTTCTGGTGATTGCAATTCTGGTTATTCAATTCATCAGAAAGTTGTAAGTGCTGGAAATAATGATACTGTTTGTGCAGAAATTGTTACAGGAGTATCTTCTTCAAAAGTCTTGACTGAAGCAGCTGCACAGCCTGTCGTAGCATGGGATCTTGATAATCCTGCATTGTATAATCTTGTTACAGAGCTTATTGATAATGCTGGAACTGTTGTTGATACCAAAACTGTACGTTTTGGATTTAGGGATATCCGTTTTGACAGTACAGGATTTTATTTGAATGGTAAGAAAATAAAGATTCGCGGGCTTAACCGTCATCAAAGCTATCCGTATGTAGGATATGCAATGCCTAAAAACATGCAGAGGGAAGATGCCGATATCCTTAAGTTTGAGCTTGGACTTAATGAAGTTCGTACATCGCATTATCCTCAGAGCCATTATTTTATTGACCGCTGTGATGAAATTGGTCTTCTGGTATTTACTGAAATTCCTGGATGGCAGCATATTGGCGGTGCAGAATGGAAAGACATTGCTGTACAGAATGTGCGCGACATGGTTAAGCAGTACCGTAATCATCCTTCAATATTCCTGTGGGGCGTTCGCATCAATGAAAGCATGGATGATGATGAATTCTATGAACGCACGAATAAGGCTTGCCGAGAGCTTGATTCTACAAGACCTACTGGCGGAGTACGTTGCATAAAACATTCACATCTGTTTGAAGATGTATATACATATAACGATTTTGTCCATTTTGGAACAAACGAGGGCTTGTCTCAGAAAAAAGACGTTACAGATACGGATAAGGGATATATGGTTACTGAGTACAATGGTCACATGTATCCTACAAAGACTTTTGATGATGAAATTCACCGTACTGAACATGCTGTTCGTCATGCTACTGTGCTTGATGCTTCTGCTGGAATGGACAATCTTGCAGGTTCAAGCGGTTGGTGTGCCTTTGATTATAATACACATAGGGATTTTGGTAGCGGTGACAAGATTTGCTATCATGGTGTAATGGATATGTTCCGTAACCCTAAGATTGCAGCTTATGTATATCAGAGCCAGGAAAAGCCATCTGTGACGGGAGATGTCCTTTTTGTAAATTCCAGCTTAGATATTGGTGAATATCCTGCTGGTGCTATTGGCGATATATGGATTTACACTAATGCTGATAGCGTAAAATTCTATGAAAATGGAGTTTTTATAAAGGAATATTCTAAAGCGGATTCTCCATTTAAGAATCTTGCACATGGTCCTATTCTTGTTGATGATTTTATTGGAAACCGTCTTGTAGATGAAGATGGTCTTAATAAAGATACTGCTAAAGATGTAAAAGAATTCCTAATGATTTTAAGAAAATATGCAGGAAACTTCGAACGTCTTTCACCAAAAGAAAAAGCTCTTGCTTCGAAAATAAATTCGTCATACAAACTTGATGAAGCTAAACTTAGAGCTTTATTCGGTAAATATGTAGCTGGATGGGGCGGAGCGATAATTCAGCATAAATTTGAAGCAATAAGGGATGGAAAGGTTGTAAAAACTCTTGTAAGGATTCCTTCTGAAGAAGTAAGCGTAAAGGCTCTTGTTATGCGGAATACACTTGTAGAAGATAATTCTTATGATGTTGCATCCGTAAGGCTTTCTGTTGTTGACCAGAATGGAAATGTTCAGCCGTATTGTCAGGAAGCTGTGCTTTTGAGCTGCGAAGGCGATATTGAACTGATAGGACCTTCTGCAGTTTCGCTAAAAGGCGGTTTTGCAGGAACTTATGTAAAATCAACAGGTAAAGAGGGCAAAGGTACGTTAACTGTAACGGACTGGATGGGAAATTCTGTAAAGATTCCGTTTACTGTAAAGAAATTGTCTTAAATAGTATGATTTAGATTTCTTGACATGAGGTGTTTTATTTCATGTCAAGATTTTTAGATTTTGCAGTCTGGATGTTCTTTAAACCATTCATCCCAGGCAGAATCGACCTGACGGCAATATTCTGCTTTCTGTTCCTCTGAAATAAATGCTGCTGTAAATCCATTTTTTATTATCTGCTTTATTTCATCTAGCGAAAATTTGAGTCCTTTGTAGACTCTCCAGTATTCATCTATGAGCGAGACCTTAAAAAATGTAGGGTCATCCGTATTAATCATGACGTGAACACCCGCATCAAAAAGCTTTTTTGCTGGATGTTGCTCAATTTTTGTTATATATTTCTTTATAAAGGTATTACTGGTAGGACATAATTCTGCCGGAATATGTTTATCCTTCAGTTCTTTTATGCATTCTTCATCATATCCTGCTGAAAGAGCATGCCCAATTCGCTCCGCATGGAGGATATTTATGGAATCTTTTATGGAAAAACTTAGACATGTCTCGCCGGCATGCGTTACACGGTGTAATCCTGCCTGTTCTGCCCTTAAAAAAACACTCTCAAAATATTTTGCAGGACCTTTTTCTTCATCTCCGCCAAGACCTATACCTATAATATAGGGATTTTTATCTTCAAGAACGTAATCAAGGTTACGCTGTGCATTTTCAAGACCAAAAGAACGGCTTACATCAACAATGATACGTACTGTAATGCCGGTCTTCTTTTGTATCATTTCTACACCGTCAGTAAGTAGTTTTGACAGTTCTTTAAATGAAAATCCTTTTTTTAGATGTGAAGTAGGGCTGAAAAAAGTTTCACAGTATGTAATATTATTTTTTTTAAGATAGCTTGCAAGGTCAGAAAAAGTGTATTTTAAATCTTCTGCATTCTCAAACATATTCTGAATAGCAATAAAAGAATCTAGAAAACCTGGTAAATCATTATAATCAAATAACTTATTTAATTCTGTATCAGGCATGACAGAGCCTTTATATTTTTTATAGAGCTTTTTTATTGTACCTCTGCTGATTGCTGCCTCTTCATGAATATGGAGTTCTGCCTTTGGTACATATTTTATAAGGCTGTAAAAATCCTTAGCATTCATACAAAAAATTATAACATATACTTTAATAAAAAAAAAGTCATATTTTAAGACTTTACAAAAGATTCTACAGCAACTGTTACTGTATTAGCGAAAACACTAAATACAGTGTATCCTGTTTCATTCTGTAGCAGAAGGTCGTATTGTTTGCAGAATTAGCTGTGCCAGAACTTTATAATCTAAATACTGCATCCCGTATGAGCCTGTAGCAATTTTGTCAGCAAGATGACTGTTGTAATACAAATCCATAGCTGCTTGAAGCGGTATTTTTTTAAATTCAGAAATATATGCAATTATTCTTTCTTCAAGCCTCTCTTGATATGCTTTTTCTAAAATAGATTCTTCCATTTTTTAACCTCTTCGTAAGAATCAAATTTTAAAAGCTTGTCTATTGCTTTTTGAGTTATGAAGGCTATCTGGTCATAAGTTGGGTAAGCTTTTATTTCTTTTATAGCACGCTCCTTTGCCCAAATTTCTGCCTGCGTTTTCACTGTTGTGACATAAAAGCCTTTGCCAAAATCAAGTGGACGAAAAGAGTGCTGGATATCGGGATTTTTTACAATTTCAAGAGAACCGTGATATACAATCATATTTTATAACCTCGTGTATGAAGATAATCTTCTACATCTGCAACTACATATTGGGTTCCCTGTGTGTGTAGAATATCATAAAATGGAACAAGAAAATCCTGTATGCAAAGTGAATCTCTCAGCTTTTTATAAACTGTAGATGGTAATTCATTCCATTTTTGTGAACATGCATGGAGAATATAGATTACGAATTCAAAAGAATCCTTATTCATAGTCTTAGTATCCTATGTTTTTTGTCAATATCAAGTTGTTGATTTTTTATTTCCCCAGTCCTCTTGATTACA
>CAMVEQ010000144.1:0-6826 GCA_947166545.1 uncultured Treponema sp.
AAGAAAGAATAAACTAAAATGTTCAGAGAAGTTATGGGGAAATAGAAAGAAATTAACAATAAATAAACTTTCTAATAGCATATTTGAAGAAGATTGTGAAACTATAAAAATTGTAGAAACTATACGAAATGAATGCATACATAATGGAACTTGGGAAAACTTTCCAAAAGTTTTTGCAGTAATTGAAAACTATAAGATTGTTGAAAGATACATGTTGTTTCCAGATATAAAGGATGGAAGATTCTGTGCAATAAAAAACCGCAAACATTTTTATTCACTAAATACAAAGGTAAACGATATTCTTATAAAAATCCATGATGATTTTTATAAGAGATTGTTAATAACCTTGAAATATATTAAAAAAATATATAGGAATACTGTTGCTTAGGGAATTGAGGAGGAACAAATGGCAAAAAATAATGATGATTTCTTTGATGTAAAAAAAGATTGGTCAAAAATTAAAGATTCTCTTTTAGATGGTTATTTGCCTGAATATTTTTCAAAGGTTCTTTGGACAAATAAGGCCATTGTTTATGTTGATTGTTTTTCAGGTATGGGAAAGTTTAAGTCGGGAGAAGATGGTTCTCCAAGAATGGCATTAAAAAGAGGCTTGGAATCAATTACAAAATCAAGAAGTCAAAATAAAAACATTGAGTTTTATTTTATAGAGAAAAAACATGCTACTGAATTAGAAAGGAATATTTCTGACTTAAAAAATAATCTTAATGTAACAGTTCTGAACGGTAAGTATGAAGAAAAGATTGGTTCTATCTTAAATAGTGTTACTGAAAAAAATGTTTTTCTATATATAGACCCTTATGGTGTAAAGACACTAGATTTTTCTTTTTTCAAAAAACTTGCACAAATTAAAAGCGTCGAATTTTTATTAAATCTTAATTCTTTTGGTTTTTTAAGAGCAGGTTTTAGTGCATTGAATATTTCGGAATTTGAATTTTTGTTTGATGACGATGAACTTATTTCAATCGAACCAATATATTCTTTTGAAAAAGACGAAGATTTGGCATTGCGTTTGGATGCTGTTGCAGGAGGAAATTACTGGCGAGATATTGTTTTACGATGCAAGAATAAAGAAATTACAACAAAGGATGCAGAAAAAGAATTTACACAAAAATATATAGATTTATTAAAACAGAACTTTAAATACGTTTTAAACATGCCAATTAAATTAAAGCCTACTTCTCAACCAAAGTACAGAATGATACATGTTTCAAATCACCGGGATGGATGTTATCTTATGGCAGAAAATATATCTCGGCAGAAAGACAAGCTGTTTATTGATATTCAAGGTAAAGGTCAACCGTCATTATTTGGTGAAACTATAGAAAATGAATATATCAATACATCTGAAATTAAAGAAAAAATATTACAGTTTTTAAATAAGGATTTTTACATTACAAATTTTATAGCAGATTTCTTTAATTGTCATGGAATGTTATGTAAAGTATCAGATTAAAGAATGCCTTAAAGGAACTCGAAGAACAGAAAAAAATAATAGTAACAAGAATACCTTCTGTTTCGAGTAAGACCAAAAAGCCAACAACTTTTTGGGATGAAAAAAATGGACAGTCTGTAAAGATTTCAAAGGTTATATAATGGATAAAAAAGTTGCAGGTTATATCGAACGAAAATCTATGCTCTATAAAACCGATGTTGAATACGGTGATTATACAATGAATCATGTTCAAGGGTGTGCTCATGGATGCAACTATCCCTGTTATGCATTTTTAATGGCTAAACGCTTTGGAAAAGTAAAAAGCTATGATGACTGGTTAAGGCCATATTTGGTAAGCAATACTTTAGAATTGCTTGATAAAGAGATTCCAAAATTAAAAAATAAAATAAAAATGGTTCAGTTATGTTTTACAACGGATCCGTTTATGTATGGATATAATGAAATTCGAAAAATGTCTTTAAACTCCATTAAGAAATTGAATGATGCAAATATTCCTTGTTCACTACTAACAAAAGGTATTCTTCCTAGCGAACTCTCAAATTATTCAAAGAAAAATATTTATGGAATAACTCTTGTTTCTCTGTCTAAAAAGTTTCATGACGATTACGAACCTTTTTCAGCTGATTCAGAGAAAAGAATAAAAGCATTGCAAAATTTACATGAAAAAGGATGTAAAACCTGGGTAAGCATAGAACCTTATCCAACTCCAAATATCGTTGAACAAGATATAAATGATATATTAAATAAAATTTGCTTTGTTAATAGAATTGTCTTTGGAAGGACAAATTACAATAAGGCTATTAGTTCGTATAATAACCATAAAGTCTTTTATAATGAACAGGCTCAGATTGTTATTGATTTTTGCAAAAATAATAAAATAGATTATCATATAAAGAATGGAACTTTGTCAAAAGGAGTTTGATTATGAATGCAGATTATTCAGAAGACAGACTTGTACAGGAAAACGCCGCAGAAACATTTGCGCAGCTGGAATGGGATGCATACCTTGCCTACGATAACTCCACAAAAGAAGCGCTTGAAATTTTTTCTAAGGAAAATTTGTTGGTCGGTCTTCAGTCTGATAAGTGTCATGTGTATTTGGGACGCGAAAGTCAGGAAGACATACTTTTGAAGCCCTATCTGATTCAGGCATTAAAAGATAACAATGACTGGATAAATGATGACCAGACCGCTCTGGAGGCAATCAAGGTTCTTGAAACATATCCTTTAGTTACAAGCCTTGATATGATTGTTGAGCAGAACAAAAAATTCTATGGTCTTCTGCGTGACGGTGTTCCTGTCGAGGCAAGAAATGAATCGGGTTCAATTGAAACTAAAACTGCAAAAATCTTTAACTTCAATGAGCCGGGTAAAAATCGTTTTGTTGCTGTCCGAGAATTCTGGATGACAAGTAAGCTTGACGGTGAAAAAATGCGCGCAGACCTGCTTGGTTTTGTAAACGGCATTCCTCTTTTGTTTACGGAATTCAAGCGTGTAGATGTGGAAGTAAAAACAGCCTATCTGGATAACTACAAGCGTTCCATTGAACATTTTCCATACCTCTTTTATTACAACGCTTTCTCCATTCTTTCTAATGGTGAAGAAGCAAAAATGGGAACAATCGGTGCAAAGTTCAAGTTCTTTAGCGAATGGAAACGTAAGAGCGAAGATGATGACGTGGATGAGAACGAGCCGCAGATGCACATTATGATTGAAGGTACGTGCAACAAAGTTACGTTCATGGATTTGTTTGAGAATTTCCTTGTCTTTGACAAATCAACGGGAAGCTACATAAAGATTATTGCCCGAAACCACCAGTATCTTGGTGTAAACAAAGCTTTTGAATCTTATAAAGAACATAAGTTTACTGACAAGAAAATAGGTGTGTTCTGGCATACTCAGGGTAGCGGTAAAAGTTATTCGATTTTATTCTTATCGCAGAAAATCCATCGCAAGCTTTCAAGTGGAAAACCGACAATCGTAATCATTACAGACCGCAATGAACTGAACAAACAGATTAGCGGAACTTTTGAAGCATCTGGTGCCTTAGGCAATTTAAAGGCCTCTCAATACATGGCAAAGAGCGGTGAAGATTTGTACAAGACGCTCAAAGACAAGAACCCGAGCTATGTTTTTACGCTTATTCATAAATTCAATAAAACAATTGGCGTTAGTCCTATCCATAAAGACCACGACATTCTTTTGATTTCTGATGAAGCACACAGAACGAACAACGGTATATTCGCTGAGAATATGTGCAAGATGCTGCCTGAAGCGAGCCGTCTCGGTTTTACAGGTACCCCACTTTTTGAGCGAGACAACATAACTGTAAAAACTTTTGGCGAATATGTTTCTGTATATGATTTCCAGAGAGCTGTAGAAGATGGAAATACTGTTCCACTTTACTACGAAAACCGCGGTGAAAAATTAAAGATAGAGAATCCTGAAATTGACGAAAAGCTTTTGGAAATAATTCAGCAGGCAGAAGATGATGAAGAAAATGAGTTTGATGAAAAGGATATTGAGAATCTTAAGAATCAAATAAAAAAGCAGCTTCATATTATCTGTAGCGAAGAACGCTTGAGAAAAATTGCAAAAGATTTTGTAGACCATTATTCTGACCTCTGGCAAACAGGTAAGGCTATGTTTGTTTCGGTAGATAAAGTTACCGCTGTTAGAATGTATAATTATGTTCAGGAATACTGGCAGGAAAAGATTAAAGAAGTTGAAGAGAACGCTAAGAATCTGGACCAGCAGGAACGAATTGAAGAACAGTACAAAATTGACTGGATGAAGAAAACTGAAATGCATGTAATTATCAGCTCTTCAAAAGATGATGATAAGAATTTCGCAAAATGGGGACTTAATGTAAAACCTCATAAAGATTACATGGAAAAGACCACTGATTATGACAAACAGTTTAAGGATGAAGATAATTCCTTTAGAGTTGCGTTTGTTTGTGCAATGTGGCTTACAGGTTTTGATGTTCCAAGTCTAGGTTCTTTGTATCTTGATAAACCGTTGAAAGAACATACGTTGATGCAGGCAATTGCACGTGCTAACCGTATAAATGAAGGTAAGGAAAACGGACTTATTGTTGATTATATTGGCATTGTTCCTTACCTTGAAAAGGCTTTGGCAGATTATACAATCAATAAGCAAAAGACTAAGAGTGTAAAACCGACTGTGAGCCGAGAGGTTTTGATAAAGAATGTTGAGAAGAATTGCGAGGCGATTGTTCAATTTTTGTCAGACAAGGGGTTCATTTTGTCTGAACTTACAGATATCGAAGATAAGAATCTCAAAATCCGCAAGATAAAAGAAGCTGTAAATATTCTTGTTACTCCACCAGAAGATACAAAGAAAAAATTCTGTTTGCTTTGTTCACAGTTGTTACGACTTTATAAATACTTGCTGCCATCTGAAATCTCAAGTGAACTGCGCAAAAACAAAGGTGGCATTGAAGTGATTTATAAACGACTTAATAAGAAACACACACCTGCTGACATTACAAATGTAATGATTGAAATGCAGAAGGTTGTGAATGATTACATAATGCTGGATTCTGATTTTACAACGCCTACGGAATCCGTAAAAATAGACATCAGTTCCATCAATTTTGAGGTTCTGCAGAAAGAGTTTGAAAAGGTAAAAGAAAAGGCAATCATCATTCATGATATTGCAGAAATATTGAATGTTTCTATTGAAGCTCTTTGTAAAGAAGTTCCGACTTCCATACAATTCTTTGAGCATTATAAAGAAATGATTGAAAACTATAATAAGGCTCAGGATAAGGCTGAAATCCGTAAAGTTTTTGAAGAGCTTCAAAAAACAGCTGATATATTGACTGAACAACAGAAGCGTTATATTCGTGAAGGTTTTAAGGATAACAAAGAACTTGCTGTTTACGATTTGCTATTTAAGGAAGAACTCTCTTCTAAGGATATTAAGAAAATCAAGGAACTTTCGGTTAAACTTCTTTCTGACATTAGAGAGCGACTTGCAGAAATGCATAATCCGTTTGAGAAGCCGGAAACTACTTCTCAAATCGATATTTTAATTCGGGATACTTTGTGGCGGGAACTGCCAGAATCTTTTGCGTCGGAGGAAATTGATTTTTATCAGCAGAGGATTTTTGACTATGTGAAGAGCCAGTTTAAGGCAGCGTAGGAAAAAGGAGACTTTATAAAATGAGTTATTCTGCAGAACAAAAAATTCTGAGCTTATCCCCCAAGATAATCCCATAGGAACTGATGTTATCCCCCAGGATTTACGAAAAAGAATAGATAATCTAGGCCTAAGAGCTAAAAAAGACATTGTAAAGCAGATAATTCTTGATTTATGCAAACTAAAACCTAGAACTAAAAAAGAGTTCGCAGAAATCTTAGGGAAGAGAGAAGACCACATTCAGAAGGAATATCTTTCCGAAATGCTGGGAAAGGAAATTGAATATACTTTACCTGATACGCCTTCAAGTCGTAATCAGGCTTATAAACTAATAACCTGAGATAAATAATGGATATCCGTGGGCAGATGGGAACGGAAGAACAAGCTGGCTGTTGATGAATCTTCTGCAATGGGAATTTGATGTTATTCCTTCAAAGGTTCTCAAAGAAGACAAAGCTGAATATATTCAGGCTCTTGTTGATGCACGAGAAAAAGAAGATGAATCTCTTTTTACCGACTTTATGATTCAACTTCACGGACAGCACTTAGAGAATGAAATCGCGCAGTACAAGGCTTCGACTGAAATGGTCGATAAAGGTGCATTCGCTCAAGAAATGGTCGATAAAGCCCTTCGTGGCAGAGAAAATGGCCGATATTTTTTATTTATGAGCGATAATGAAACTGTTACAACAGAACGTATTGTTCAGCAGTTTGATCTTACGATTACAACGGCAAAGCGGTATCTGCGACAGCTTGTAGAATTCGGCTATCTGGAATCGCTGGGTGGAAATAAAAACAGGCGGTATAAACTGAATGATGGGGAAAAATAATGCCAATAAATGAACTAAGAAATCGCTCTTATTTCGGAACAGATTTCAAAAGCAACAGAGATTTACCGCAAATGTCAGGAAGAAGGAACTGTCGGTAAGAACTACGCAGAACCAAAACTTTTGAATTAAGAAGGTTGAATGTAAAATGGTAAGCGAAAAATTCGGGGGAAGCGAAGATAGAAAGACAGAGTGGAGAACAAAAACTTTTTTAAGATTTTTCTTGAATTCAATTTTTAATCACCTTATTCTTACATATATAGGCGCCTAAAACTATCTATCAAGAATGAGGATTTTATGACTAAAGAAGAACTTCACAAAATGATTGAAGAGAAGCAGTCTAACATCTGCCAGATTG
>CAMVEQ010000145.1:0-6804 GCA_947166545.1 uncultured Treponema sp.
CAAAAGAAGGTGACGGATCTTACCAGGCATTCCTTAACAACGAGACACGCTACAGTGCTCTGACCCGCAAGTTCCCCGATCGCGCAAAGGTCCTCTTCGACCGCAACGAACAGGCAGCTAAGGCAAGGTTCGAGCATCTGCAGAAGCTTGTTGAGTTGTATAAGTAAGTCACTTCTAAGTCACTTCGACTTCGCTCAGTGACCGAGTGTGGTGGTTGAGCGGAGGAGAAAACACTGGAAATGACGAACGCCGTTCTTTCGACGAGAGATTGTTGAATGGACGGCGTTTTTTTGTTTAAAAAGATTAAAAAATTACTTTGGTTATACTAGAAAAATAAAATCTTCCCTATTATAATTGACAATGTTTGGAAATTTGATATGTATATAGGTGCAGTCTTAAAGAATATAAGAGAAGCAAAAGGTTTTTCACTTCTTGATTTGCAAAGAAAAACAGGTATAAAAGAAAGTCAACTTTGTAGAATAGAGTCTGGAACTCGTTTTCCTACAGATGAACAGATTTATATTCTCGCTTCCTTTTTTGATTTAGATGCTTCTCAACTTCAAATCCAAAGAGATAGTGATAAAATTCTTGAAAGTCTACAAGCATATCAGAATCCAACTGCAATTTTAGAACTTGCGAAAGAAAAATTGGAGTCAAAGGGAAATTATCTTTCTGTTGCCTCAGAATCATTGCCAGGTGCAACAATTCCGTTGGAAAGTCGGCGCTATATTGGTTGTAAACAAAAACTTATCGATTGGATTTTTGGCATTATAGATTCTGAAACGCAAAATATAAGAATTGCAACGGATATTTTTGCAGGAACGGGCGTCATTACAAAAAAAATGCTTTCTCTTTATCCAAATGTCATTATGAATGACATTCTTCTGTCTAACAATCAGATTTATACGGCTTTTTTTAAATCAGGAAAATGGAGCAAAGAAAAGCTTTTAAAAAAAATTGAACTTTATAATGATTTAGATGAGACAAAACTTGAAGATAATTATTTTTCAATTAGTTATGGTGGAAAGTATTTCGACAATGGTATGTCAAAAAAAATTGGTTGGATTCGTGAGGATATTGAAAAAGCAAAGGCTGATTTGACAGAAAAAGAATATGCGATATTACTTTCAACTTTGATTTATAATATTGACAGATATGCGAATACTCTAGGTCATTTTGAAGCATATATCAAAAAGCCAATCAAAAAGACTGATTTAAAACTTAGATTAATTGATGTCAACGAATTTGAAAATCTTTCGATTTACCGCAGGGATTCCAACGAACTTGCCCGCGAAATCAAATCCGATTTGGTCTACATCGACCCGCCTTATAATTCCCGTCAATATTGTCGTTTTTATCATGTTTATGAAAACCTTGTAAAATGGGATAAACCTGTTTTAAGTGGCGTTGCGATGAAGCCTCCTGCTGAGAATATGAGCAAATATTGCTCTACAAAAGCCCCCGAAACTTTCGCCGATTTAATTCAGAATTTGGATGCAAAATATCTGGCTGTTTCTTACAATAATACATACAACTCCAAAAGCAAAAGTTCACAGAATAAAATACAACTTGAGCAAATTGAAGAGATTTTGAATGCAAAAGGTGAGACTAAACGATTTGTTAAAGACTATCGTTTTTTCAATGCAGGAAAGACAAACTTGGAAAATCATCAAGAATTGCTCTACATTACGAAGGTAAAATGAAAGAAAAAGTAATTCGCTCGCCTTTTTTTTACACTGGCGATAAATATAAACTTATTTCTGAACTAAAAAATTATTTCCCAACAGAGATAGAGAAATTTGTTGAGCCTTTTGTTGGTGGCGGTTCTGTTTTTTTAAATGTAAGTGCAACTGAATTTTTTGAGAATGATATCGATAAAAATATAATGTCAATACACAATTATCTTTCATCATTTTCAAATTCAGAAGATTTGCTCAATATTTTATTTGAAAAAATTGAAGAATATCAGTTTACTTGCTCATATAAAGGAAAGACTGTTCCAAAAGAATTGAAAGAAAAGTATGTAAAAACCTATTTTGCAAAATACAACGCTGAATTCTATAAACGACTGAAAGAAAAATACAACGCTTCTGACCGTACCGATATTGCGGATTTATATTTACTTTTGATTTACGGATTCAATCGAATGTTGCGATTCAATCGAAAGGGATATTTTAATCTTCCTGTCGGAAATGTTGATTTTAATCAGAATGCAGTTGATGCACTTACTAATTATGTGAATCTCACGAACTTAAAAACTATTCACTGGTCGAATGAAGATTATAAAACTTTTCTTTCAAAAATTACTCTTACTGAAAAGGATTTTGTATATCTCGATCCTCCGTATTTAATTACAGCAAGCGAATACAACAAATTGTGGAGCCAAAAGGATGATGATGAGCTTTGTGATTTGCTTGATGGTTTTAATAAAAGAAGAATTCGATTTGCTCTTTCAGATGTGGTAAACTATAAAGGTAAAGAAAATACAAAACTTTTGGATTGGGCAAAAAAATACAATGTTTACCAAATAAAAAGTAACTATATAAATTATCATGATAACAGCATAAAATCATTTTCGGAGGTTTTGATTACAAATTATGGCAGCTAAAGAACGAAATGCAGTATATAAACCATTATTGTATACAACGACAGTAAGAAATCCCGAAAGAATAAAATATAATCTTTTTATTTTAAAGAAATTTGAGAATCAAATTTTAACAGATGAAGTTGCAATGAGCGTTGTGGCAGAACTTATAAAATATGGTCTTTATCGCCCAATGAAAGTTTCTAACGAAGTTAAAGCAATCTGGAAACAAACATCTGGCGGTGAATTTGCAATTAGTCGTCTTGATGATAAGGTAGTATCAAAAATTATTAATGATAATCCTCAGCAGCATAAAGAAGCTGGTTTTGATTGGGGATATCCTTCAAGATTTGCTACAATCTTTGATTTAGCTAAAGAATTCGGATTTGTATATTTTAAGACAGGCGAGAAAATAGAGTTTTCTGAACTTGGAAATATTCTTGTTGATATTGTTGATGTTGAGATTGGTGGAAACAATGAAATTACTCTTAATTTAAAAAATCCAGAGAGAGAACAGTCTGTTTTCTTGCAATCACTTGCTCGCTCTCAGAGAGCAAATCCTTTTGTAAAAGTTTTAAATGACAATATTCCTCTTATTTTATTATTACAAACAATAAGACTTATAAATGCAGATTCATCTTTTGGTAATGGAGCTGGTCTTTCCAGAAAAGAAATACCGCTTTTATTATTCTGGAAAGATAGTAATGCAGCTGATTTGTATTTAAGAATAAAGGACCTTCGAAAAGATTATGGTTATACTCCAAGTGACGAAGTAATCATTGATATTTGTATCAATGAAATTATGCAGGGGCAGTATAAAAAATTTGACCCACGTTCTATCATGAATGATTATGTAGATGAGTTCATTCGAAAAATGCGTATGAGTGGGCTTATCTCTCTTCGTGGTGCAGGCCGATTTATTGATATTAACCATAATGAAGATAATAAAGTCGAATACATTTTAAATAATTATTCTGATTATGAAAGATTTGAAGATGAATATAAATACTTTGAATACATGTCTTCAATTGATCAAAATTTAATATCTCAGAAATCAGAAGAAATCAGCGAAGAAAAAACAAATGATTTATTAATTGAATGGCTAAAAACTTATGAATGGGAAACCATAAAAAATGAACTTCATATTTTAGCGACACATAAAACATCAAAAGATGATGTTCTTAAGTTCCTTGCAGCTCCTGTTCGATTAGAATTTCTAACTGCACTTGCTATAAAATCTAAGCTTCCACATGTAAAAGTTATTCCTAATTACGCTTGTGATGATACAGGACTTCCAACATCTACAGCTGGCGGTAATAAAGGTGATATAGAATGCTTCGAAGAAGATAAAGGTATTCTTGTTGAAGTTACAATGGCTGAAGGTAGAACTCAAACAATGATGGAAATCTGGCCAATAGAACGACACTTAGAAGCTTTCATTCAAAATAATAATATTGAGGCTCAGGCAATTTTCACTGCACCTACAATTTATGCAGATTCAAAAAGACAAATTGATTATGTAAAATATTCTAAACAATTGGTTATCAGAGATTATGCAATCGATGGTTTAGTTGAGTATCTTGAAAATAAGGATAAATTATACGAAGTATGTTAGATCCAGATTTAAAACTTGAATGGGGTGTACATCCTAAACTAAAATTTAATAATTTTGATGAATTGTTTGAAGCTCTAGGAGAAATTTCTAATCCGAAATATTGTGCTATTACTTTTGAAGAAAATTCAAGAACAGGTTCTTATTCAGATGTTTTCAGAGTAAAATTTCGAATACCTACAGAACTATTAATTGCTCCTATCAAAAGAAAAATTACATCTCAATCTAGATTTAATTGTAATGAGTTTATCCAATATTTTGTTGAAAATAATATATTCGTTTTTGATGCAAATACTAAAAAAGTAGAGCGAAATTATCAGACAATAGTAGACTGGGTAAAGAATCAAGATACACAATATGTTGAAAGTTTTTTCAGAGGTTATCTTGAAACTAAAAATAACCCATTACCTAAAGAAGCTAAAATTAATCCAAAAGATTTATTAATAATCAATGATGATTATGTTGAACAATTACAACCGAGATATTTTATTAAAAGACAAATTCCTAAACCAACGCCTAAAGCATCAGGTACTGGAGAAAAGAGCGTTAGAAAAACCGATTATGTAAGAAAAAATATTAGAGATACAGAACTCGGTCTTATTGGCGAATTTTATGTTTATCAATCAGAATATAACAAATTAAAAGCTGCTGAAAAGCAAGGTAAAATTGAATCTGTAGAAGAAGTTCTTTCATGGGTCTCAAAAATTGATGATTCAGCAGGTTATGATATAAAATCTTACGATCCAGAAAGAGGAAAAATAATATATATTGAAGTAAAATCTACTTCTAGTTCTGCTAATACTCCATTTTATATAAGTGAAAATGAATTAGATTTTTCAAAATCACATTCAAATAATTACAAGCTATATCGTTTATATAATCTTTCGAAAGATAGTACAGACAATATTGAATATTTTGAAATTGAAGGTGATTTAAGAGAAAATGATTCTCTCTTAATAATTCCAAAAACATATGAAGTAAGAATAAAATAATAGTATCAAAAAATTAGCTCTAACAATTTTTAGAAGTATTGTATATCAATGTTTGGAGATAAGGTTACTATATTTAATTTTGCAACTAGCATTTATATATACATATTAAAAAATTCTGAGACAAACAATATATGAACGGATTGATAAAAAATTGTAGAGTTGAATAGTATTAGCAATAAAATGTATAATAACCAAGGACTCTAGGGTAATGAAACAGAAAATAAATCTTGAAGAGTATGGAAGTTTTATAAGTAGTACGCAAAATAAAAAAAATGTTTTAGATTATATTGATAATAAAATTATTGATCAGTTGCATAATTCCGTATTGCAATTTTCTAATGCAACTACTAAGTGTAAAGAGTTAATGTTGGTGGCAATCGGATTATTTGTGCCAATTGCGTTTAAGGAAGGCCAGCTTCAAATGCAACAAAATTTATTTTTCTCTTTTTTAACTGGTATAATTATATTATTTTGGTTGACAAGTGCTTATGCATATTATTATCAACAAGAATTGCGAATACGCATAGAAGAAAAGATAAAAAGTATTAAACAAAGAGCAAATATCCAAAATCAAGAAAGTGAAATTATTTCTAAAAAGAGACAAGGGTATTCAACCCCAAGTAAAGTAGTGCATTCAATATTTAATATGTCAAATTTTATTTATATAATTTTGTTGATTGTGGTTTTTATTGTGTATCTCAAGAAAAATAATGTATTTCATCACATTTGTAATCTATTTAGTCAATGGAGAACTTACTTTTGAAGGTATTTTTAAGTTATACTTTAATAAACAAAGATAATACATTTGAATCATTAAAAAACATTCAGTCTCATTTAATGGAATTTTGTGATATTTATATTGATTTGTTTGAAAATGAAAAATCCCAAGAAAAAGTTGAGAGTGAATTACAAAAATGTGATTTATTATTGATAGTAAAAACAGATAATGTATTTAAATCGCAATGGGTTAAAAAAGAATTAATGTTAGCAAAAAGATTTAAGAAACCAATTTTTACAAAAACTAATAATGAAATTCTAGAAAGTTCCTTTTATGACTATAGCAAAAAATAAATTTGTATAGTTAACGAACTGCGTTAAGGATTGTAGCACCGCCGAAGGCGTTCCGAAGCGAAAGCGAAGGAATGGAGCGAAAGCGGAAGTGCGGAAAGCCTGAGCCGAAGCAAAGCGTAGGGTAACGCCCTTGATTGTCGGTGTTACTTGAACGCCCTTTTAAGGTATTCAATACAGAGATGTACGCTAGGAAGTTTGCTTCCCGAAATACAGGCGGACAGGCATCAAAGGCTTCCAACATTGGTGAAGTTTGTCAGTTTGCGGCAGCCGGCAAGGAAATGGGCAAGAAGTCTCTGGCAGAAATCGCCATGAGCTACGGCTACGTCTATGTGGCACAGATTGCTCTGGGTGCTAACCCTGCACAGGCTCTTTTAGCAACCATAGGTTGCGACACATTCAGGAGGCGGAAGCCTACAACGGTCCGTCACTGATTATCGGTTACGCTCCCTGTGAATTGCATGGCGTTAAGGGCGGTATGAACCACTGTCAGGACGAGATGAAGGCAGCTGTAAAGGCTGGCTACTTAGGGAGCGACCGCCAACGGC
>CAMVEQ010000146.1:0-6723 GCA_947166545.1 uncultured Treponema sp.
AACTGTTGCAGCAGTAGACTGCAAGTCTTTAATACGGGTTTCATGTGACGGGTGTGTACTCAGAATTTCTGGTACAGAAGAACCGCTCATCTGCGACATCTTTTTCCAGATGTTTACAGCTTCGTAAGGATCGTAGCCTGCACGAGCCATAAGCTCTGTTCCCATGTGGTCTGCTTCCGTTTCGTGTGAACGGGAGAACGGCAGGGAAATTGTATACTGAGCTGCAAGAGCCAGCATTGAAGTTCCCAAGTCTTTCAGACCTAAAAGCTGTGCAACAGCAAAAATACCAATGCTCTGCAGAGCATCATGGCTTGCTTGTTCACGGCTGTGTTCCTTAAGCGCATGAGAAATTTCATGACCCATTACAGCAGCAAGTTCGCCGTCTGTAAGCTTAAGGCTATCTATGATTCCTGTGTATACAACTATTTTTCCGCCTGGCATACACCATGCGTTTACAGTCTCGTCTGTAATGACATTAATCTGCCAGTCCCACGACAAAGCATCTGTTCTGAATACTCCTACCTGCTTTATAAGGCGGTTGGCAATATTGCGGACTCTGGTTGTTGTTGCAGGGTTTTTGTTCAGCACTCCAGCGGCTTTAGCTTCTGCAAGAACCTGTGCATAAGATTCGTTTGCACTCTGCTCCATTGTTTCTTCAGAAACAAGAAGCAGCTGGTTTCGGTTTGCACCTACAGAACCTGCGGAGGTTGTGCTGGAAAGACAGCTAGTAAAAGTGAATACTGATACACTTAAAATGACAGTTATAACGTACTTAATGCAGTTAAAAATATGTCTTTTATTCTTTGTTATCATAGTGAATTTATTATAACCGTTTTAAGACTTTATTGCAATTAAAAAAAAACAGCCGTACCTTCATGGAAAAGGCACGGCTGAAAAAGATAGATATGTCTTAGGAGGAATTATTCCTTGACACCACCAGCAGTAGCACCACTGATAATACTCTTTGAAAGGAAGAGATATACAATAATCAGAGGTACTATAGCGAGACAGATCATCATGTAAACCTGTCCCATATCAAACTTCTGATAGTCAGCACTTCTTAACTGAGCAATCAGAATTGGAATAGTCTTCTTTTCCTTGCTGCTGATAACCAGAGCAGGAGTAAAGTAGTTATTCCATGAACTTACGAATGAGAAAATTGCCTGAACAGCAATTGAAGGTTTCATCATTGGGAGGACGATTGTGTTGAATGTCCTGAACTCGTTGCATCCGTCAACACGTGAAGCCTCAACAATTGAGAACGGCAGTGTTGCTTCCATTGCCTGATACAAATAGAAGAATACTATAGGAGCTGCAATGGCTGGAATGTACAGAGCTGCAAGAGTATCAATCATTCCGATTGTTGTAATGAGCTTTATGAAACCGAGTGTAGAAACCTGTGCAGGAACCATCATGACAGCAAGGATGAACTTGAATGCAAAGTTTCTTCCGTTGAAGCGGTACATGTAAAGACCGTAAGCAGTCATTGATGAGAAATATGTTGTAAGGACAGCAGCCATGAATGAAACAAAGACGCTGTTAATCAAAGCCCTTAGAACAGGTACGTTTGCATTTGACATCATCTTTGAGAAGTTCTTAAAGAATGCAGTTCCAGGGATCAATGAGAATCCGTTCTGAATCTGTGCATGCAGACGTGTAGAGTTTATGATCAAAACTATGAATGGAAATAAAGATAAGAAAGCCAACAGCCCCAGTACAACATAAGCAATGGATCTTCTTATCGTTAAAGATGCTTTCATGCTTTTCATTTATCTTCTCCCGTTTGAATTTGTGTAGTTCTTCATTGTTGAAGTGTAAACAATGCTGCTGAGGATAGCAGTAACAATGAATGTAAGTACTGATACGGCACCAGCCATACCGTAGTTCTTGCTGCCGAGGTGTTTGTTCAGGTACATGATCAGAGTCATTGTAGTACGGTTAGGAGTACCTTCACCGTTACTGAGGATCTGAGGAACATCGAACATCTGAATACCACCAATAAGGCTTGTTATGAGTACGTATACAAAAATAGGAAGAAGCAGTGGCAGTGTAATCTTGAAGAACACTGTCAAAGGTGATGCGCCGTCAATGCGTGCTGCCTCAAAAAGACTTTCGTCAATTCCCATGATGCCAGCCATCAGGAGGATTGTTGTGTTTCCGTACCACATGAGGAAGTTCATTGTAGCAACGAGAACACGTGTCCAGCTGGTATATGTAAGGAATTGGATATGCTCTCCTGACCATTTCAGGTTTATAAGGATGCTGTTTACAGGACCGTTAGTAGAGAAAAGCGTAAAGAACAGCATTGCGAATGCAGATGCCATGATAAGGTTTGGCATGTAGATGACGGTCTTGAAGAACTGCTGGCACTTTAAGCGGAGTTCTGTATTTGTAAACCATACGGAAAGCAGGAGGGATACTAAAATCTGTGGAACGAAGCCTATAATCCACATGATTAAAGTATTTCCTGAATATTTAAGGATGTCACTTTCAAAAATAGCCTTGTAGTTTTCAAATCCGTTGAAAGTTGGTCCAACGGTCATAAGGCCTACGCGATAGTTTTCAAAAAAACTGTTTGCAAAAGTTCCTATAAGAGGAATGAGTGAAAAAATCAAATAGATAATAAAGAATGGAGCAATAAAGAAGTATCCCCATCGGTCATACTGAACGGTATGTTTTTTGTTCTTTGCCATAAACTTTTCCTTATTTTTCCTTACAAGCCTGAGTGTGATTGAATGTTGTCAGTGAGACAGCATTGTCCAGCAGTGTTTCAATTTTCATAAATTTCCTCCTGAAATATGAAAAACAATCAGAATTACTACAACGTTGTAGTAATTATATCTATCTTGCTTGTAAATGTTTAGATTTTCTCTAATCTCTTATGTTATCACATTATTGTTGATAGTCAAGTATTTTTCAAAATTATTTTATTAAATTTTTGTTAAGCCCCTTTCTGCTTGCATTATAGCGGTTTGAGCGGTGGACTTATTTGAGTTTCTTCTATATACTACCACTATGGCAAAGACAGTAGACGACAAGAAAATTATTTACACAATGGATAGGGTGTCCCGTGCTTACGGAACTAAAGTTGTTCTGAAAGATATAAGCATATCTTATTATTACGGTGCAAAAATCGGAGTTATCGGTGAAAACGGAGCAGGTAAATCTTCCCTCTTTAAGATTCTTGCCGGAGTAGATAAGGACTTTACAGGAGATACTATTCTTTCTCCTGGCTATTCCATGGGCTATCTTGAACAGGAACCTGTTCTTGAAAGCGGAAAGACAGTAAAAGAAATTGTCATGGAGGGTGTAAAACCTATTACAGACCTCCTTGCAGAATTTGATAAAGTAAATGAAGCATTTGGTGACCCGGATGCAGACTTTGATAAGCTGTGTGCAAGACAGGCAGAATTGCAGGAGAAACTCGACGCTGCAGATGCATGGAACTTGGATGCAAATCTGGAGCTTGCAATGGATGCTCTCAGATGTCCACCAGCTGATCAGGTTGTAGATGTTCTTTCTGGAGGTGAACGCCGCCGTGTTGCATTGTGCCGCCTGCTTTTGCAGCAGCCAGACATTCTTCTTCTTGATGAACCTACAAACCACCTTGATGCAGAAACAGTAGCATGGCTTGAACGTCATCTTCGTGACTATAAAGGCACAATCATTGCAATTACTCACGACCGTTATTTCCTTGATAATGTTGCAGGATGGATTTTGGAAATGGATCGCGGTGAAGGCTATCCGTTTAAGGGCAACTATTCTGCTTGGCTTGAAGCAAAACAGAAACGTCTTGAACTTGAAGAAAAACAGGCTTCTGTACGTCAGCGTGAAATGAAAGAAGAGCTTGAATGGATTCATGCAGGTGCAAAGGGACGTCAGGCAAAGCATAAGGAACACATTACAAAGTATGAACAGCTTCTTGCAGAAGAAAGCAGCCGTGTAAAGCTTAAGGATTCTCAGATTTCAATTCCTGCAGGCCCAAGACTTGGTAATGTAGTTATTGATGCAGAAGGTCTTACAAAGTCTTTTGATGACAGAGTTCTGTTTGAAAAACTCGACTTCCACATTCCAGCTGGTGCTGTTGTTGGCATTGTTGGTCCTAACGGTGCTGGTAAAACTACACTGTTTAAGATGATTGCAACTGCTGCAGGTCAGAAAGTTACTATGCCAGACGGTTCTGAAGGTGAGGAAAAGCCAGACAGTGGTACACTCAAGATTGGTGAAACTGTAAAGCTTGTATACGTTGATCAGATGAGAAGCAAGCTTGATCCAAATAAGACTGTTTGGGAAATGCTTTCAGGCGGTGCAGACCTTATAAAACTTGGTGCTGTTGATGAAAAGGGCAGACCGGTAAACGGTGCAATCCGCGAAGTAAATAGCCGTGCATATTGTTCCTGGTTTAATTTTAACGGCCCTGAGCAGAATAAAAAGATAAGTGTTCTTTCTGGTGGTGAAAAGAACCGTTTGAATATGGGCATGATGTTTAAGGAAGGCGGAAACGTTCTTCTTCTTGACGAACCTACAAACGACCTTGACATTACTACAACACGTTCTTTGGAAGAAGCAATCAATGCCTTTGCAGGTGTTGTTCTTGTTGTTAGCCATGACCGTTACTTCCTTGACCGTATCTGTACTCATATTCTTGCTTTTGAAAACAACAGTGAAGTTAAATGGTTTGAAGGTAACTGGAGCGAATATGCTGAATGGCGTAAGGAAATGCTCGGTGATGATGCAGATCGTCCTCATAAGACAATGTACCGCAAGCTGACCAGATAATGAACGTAAAACTTATTGCACTTGATTTAGATGATACTCTGCTCAACAAAGATGTACAGATAAGTGATGAAAATGTAAATGCTTTGCGCAGAGCAGCTTCTCTTGGAATATATGTAGTTTTGTGTTCTGGCCGTGCAGAAGACGGCATTCTGCCGTTTGTGCGCCGCATGGACATTGCGGGGCTTGAATCTGGACGCTATCTTATTGCAATAAACGGATGCAGCATTTTTGACCTTCACACGCGCACTCAGATTTACTGCCGCAATGTTGCTTCTGATATTCTGTGCAGTGCTGATGAAGAAGCCGAAAAAATGGGATTAAGAAGCGAGGTCTATTCGCCAGATACCATTTATTACCGCGAGGCTACTAAGTGGACAAAGCTTGATGTAGACATGTGCGGCTTAAAAGGTGTTGCTGTAGAAGATTACGATGCCTTTTTAAAGCAGAGAAAGTTTCCTAAAATGCTCATTCCTGGTGAGCCAGATGTTCTTCAGGAGTTGCAGGCAAAGTTAAAAGCTAAGTTTGGCGATAAGGCTGTCATTTTTACAAGTAAGCCTTATTTTCTTGAAGTTCTTCCTCCTAACTGTGGCAAGGGCGAGGCAATTCAATGGCTTGCAGAGCATATAGGCATTCCAAAGGAGCAGACCATGGGCTTTGGCGACAGCATGAATGATGAAAGCATGATAAGGCTGTGCGGCTATGGTGTTGCCATGAAGAATGGACTTGATTATATAAAAAATATTGCCACTTTCGTTACCGAAAAAGATAACAACGAAAGTGGTGTTGCGGATTTTATTCAGAAACACGTTCTGTAGATGTAAGTCTATAGAGTGTCTGACTGACATTTAATGCAGAAAGAATAGCAGCTGTGCGTTCCTGAGCGTTCACAGCTGCTTTTTTATTTTCTGCTTCACGCTTTACGGCTCTGATTAAAAGGTTTTTAGGTGTGTGAGCCATGTCAATAAATTCCAAAAGCTGTACTGAGTAACCGCACTGTTCCAAAAGGTCTGCACGCACTGCATCTGTAACAAGGGCAGAAAAGCGTTCTTTTATGATGCCGTAACGCATTAACGTTGCAAACGGATTATCATTTTTAAACTGTTCTTTTTGTGCGTCCAATGCAGTATTAATTTCGTGCTGACAACATGGAACAGAAAGAATTGCCGCTGCATTTTTTGAGATTGCATAATTTAGTGCATAGTCTGTTGCTGTGTCGCAGGCATGAAGTGTAATTATAATGTCAGGATCTGTCTTATGATTAAATTGAGCAATGTCGCCAACGTAAAAATGCAGTCCTGTACAGTTGAGTTCCCTTGCAAGAGCTTCGCAGTCGGCAATGACCTCTGCCTTTAAGTCCAGCCCTGTAATGTTTACAGGAATGTGCTTTAGGTCGTGCAGAAAATAATATACTGCAAAAGTAAGGTACGATTTTCCGCATCCAAAGTCGGCAATGTAAAGAGGGCTTTCTTCTGTAAAATCTCTCGCACATATCCGCTGAACATCATCAATAATGTCTGCAATAAATTCTAGAAAACGGTTTATCTGGCGGAACTTGTCATATTTTTGAGCAATGACTTTGCCTTCTTTTGTCATTACGCCAAGCTTTACAAGGAATGGAACTGGAGTGCCTTCCTGTATTATGTAATTTTTTGTCTTTTTGCTGGTAGATGTAAATACTTTGCTTTGTGCATTAGAGACAGGCTTCTTCAAAGTCTTTATTTCGCCGTGCCTGTTTGCAAGAATTGTAATTTCTTCTGTGTCTGTGCGCTCTGTAACATTCTTAAAAGTTGTTCCTGCATGCTGGCTAAAAAAGTCTTGTACTTCTGTTTCGGACATCTGCTTTTGGAAAGCCTGTTTTTGAGTAAAAAATTCTGCTTCGTAACTCGCTGTGTTGCTACAATAAAAGTAGACACTGAAGGGCAAAAAAAATCGTTTAAGATGATA
>CAMVEQ010000147.1:0-6678 GCA_947166545.1 uncultured Treponema sp.
GTAAATGATGCATTAAAAAAATAATTTTTTTTGTCTACTTTTATTGACTGGTACAAGATAAAAAGTAAATCTATTATTATTTGTGCTGGACTTCTAAACTCTGCAGGAAAAGTGTAACTTTTGGGATAAAAGTCCGCATGAAAAATGTGTTTTCTTTCTTGAAAAGTCCACCTGAAAAATGTAGTATATAACAGATGGAACGACTGATTATCAAAAAACTGGAACAATGGAAAAACTCTCCTCACAGAAAGCCACTTATTTTGAGGGGTGCAAGACAGGTTGGCAAAACATGGGTGATGAAAGAATTTGGCAAACGGTATTTTAAAAATGTGGCTTATATAAACTTTGATAATAATGCTGCAATGAAAAATGCTTTTGAATCAGATTTTGACATTAATCGTATTATACTTGCCATTGGAGCAGAGACCGGGGTTTCAATAAAACCAAATGAAACTCTTATTATTTTTGATGAAGTACAGGAAGTTCCAAGAGCACTTTCTAGCTTAAAATATTTCTGTGAAAATGCACCGGAATATGCGGTAATTGCTGCTGGAAGTCAGATGGGAGTCGCGTTGCATAAAGGAACAAATTTTCCTGTTGGCAAAGTTGATTTAATGACTTTGTATCCCTTTTCCTTTATTGAGTTTCTTATGGCTTGCGAAAATGAACAGCTGGTTTCTGTTTTAGAATCTTGCGACTGGTCTTTAATTACCGCTTTAAAATCAAAATTCATTTCCAGAATGAAGGAATATTTTTATGTTGGCGGAATGCCACAAGCCGTTCAGACTTTTATAGAACAACAGGATTGGATAAAGGTTCGCGAAGTTCAGAATAATCTTCTTGAAGTGTATGCACAGGATTTTTCTAAACATGCATTAAGTACACTCTGTACCAGACTGAATCAAGTCTGGTCTTCGTTACCGGCGCAACTTTCAAAAGACAATAAAAAGTTTATGTATGGACAAGTTAAGAAAGGTTCCCGTGCAAAAGATTTTGAGCTTGCGATTCAATGGCTTTCTGATTGTGGACTGATACATCTTGTACATAGCCTTTCAAAACCCGGTTATCCATTAAAGGCTTATGAGGAATTGGATTCATTTAAAATTTATATGAATGATATTGGACTTTTATGTGCACTTGGAAACACAGACATAAAAACTATTTTAGATGATAATGTCTTTTTTGTTGAATTTAAGGGAGCCATAACTGAACAGTATGTCTTACAGCAGCTGCTTTCCTGTACTGATTTTAATCCCTTTTATTATTCTTCTCCAAATTCTTCTGGTGAAATTGATTTTTTAATTCAGTATGAGAATCATATTGTTCCAATTGAAGTAAAATCTGCTGAAAATCTTCAGGCAAAAAGTTTAAAGGCTTTTCATCAAAAATATAATAATCTTTATTCTGTACGCACATCGCTTTCTGATTTTAGAATTGATGACTGGCTTATAAATATTCCCTTGTACGCTGTATACTTAATAAAGATCATTTTATCTCAGAACCAGAAAGATAACTAATCAGGGGGAATTTGATAAAAAGATCCGCGACAAACAGGGATATGTATTGTTTGTAGACGGCATACCTGTAGGCATCTTACGGTATAATCTTTTTTGGGATAATACACCATTCTGTACATTACTTTTCATTGATTGGAATGAACAGAAGAAAGGGTACGGGGCATTGCTTTTAAATCACTGGGAAAAACACATGAAAAACAAAGGATATGGAATGGTCTTGACTTCTACGCAGGTTGATGAAGGAGCCCAGCATTTTTATAGAAAGCAGGGCTATAAAGACTGCGGTGGAATTATCATGAATATTCCAGGCTATGAACAGCCTATGGAAATGTTTTTATGTAAGGCTCTATAATATAGATAGAACTGGAGAAAAATGAATTATCTTTATTTTGTTATTCTTATAATCTTTACTCTTTTAATTTCTTTATACTTTTATAGAAAGAATAAGAAAAATTTTAATCCATATATAATTCAGAATTCTGATGATAAAAACGACGAAGACAATAATCAGGAGCAGTTATCTGATGATGAGAATGCAGAAGATATAAACAATCCAGTATTTGATGATTACAAAATTGAAATAATTTATTATTGGATAACTCAAAAAGTTTTTCCAAATAAGAACATAGATTATGAAATCCTAAAAGAAACAATCCTCAAAACAATTGGTTCTCTCCCAGAAGTTTTGGAAGATAAGACAACCTTCGTAAATAGAGACCAGGAAGAATTCTTAAAAGAAATATTAGGGCGAATAGATTATTCTTCACCTTTGAAATTTTTTATTGTAAATAAAGGACGTAAATTATTTTCTAATTTAAAAAGTCTTTCCATTTTGGCAGGTGTTATTTTGTTTATCTTATTTCAAATAGAAATACGAAAAGAATATGATGATCCAAGTTTTGACTATTTTATTTTTTCAATTATATCTTTCATACTTTCGTTTATTTGTGGAAAATTTTCAGATAAATTTCTTTCTTTGTTGCTAAAAAATTTAAAGCCTGGGGATTATTTAAAAATTATCTCCGAGCCAGATGAATTGATTGAAAAGAAAGTTAAAATAAATCAACTAAGTAAAAATGAAACTCTTTTTAATACAACAACAGTTTTTTTTAGTAAGAAGAAGCTGTTGTTTGAAGATTTTGTAGCTCAAAGTCCTAACATGTTAAATACAATTAATAATAAATTGTGTTTATATATTGTGATTGATTATTTGAAAACAGTTTATTCAAAAGAAGCATACAGAGAATATCTGTTGGAAAAGGAAATTGTTGTTTTGGAATTTATTTGCAGTTTCAATCAAAATGCGGTGTCGGCTAATTTTGAGCTTGCACTATTATATTTGCAGAGTAATAGATTTGACGATTTTTATGAAACTCTGTTAAAATGTAGGAATATAAATGGATATGACTGGCTTATTGAATCATATATAAAATCGTATGAATTCTATAAAGACAATTGTGAAGATAAATAATCGTCTGTCAAAGCTTTTGTAGTGATATGCGAGCAAATTTTGTTGGTACAAGTAATTGTTATGAAACATTTTCATTATAGTACTGTAAGGAGAAAAAAATGAGAAAAAAAAGTTTCGTTATTTTTTTTGTATTGGGTTTTATTTCAAATTTGTTTGCTCAAAATAATGAAGAAATAAACGGAAGTTATGTTGATGAAATTAGTAAAGATAATCATTCTTTACTAATAAAAAAACATGAACAAAAATTAATCATAGATTATTCTGCTGAGGATTATCAATTAATTCTTTATGATGATCCAATTAAGAAAAATAAAATTGATGCTTTACTTAGAAAGCAAGAAATAATAATAAAACAGATTATTTTTGTAGATGAAAAAGAGACATGGATGAAAATTCAAGTAAATAATAAAGATGGATATATTTTATATTCGAAAAGAATAAATGATCCATATAAAAATAATTCTTGGATGCCAATAGGAACAATTCAAAGTGGTAATAAAACTTTTCATATCTTAAAGTGTTCCCAAAGCTTTTTAGTATATACAAATTTAAGAATAAGAGATAAGCCAGGACTTGATGGAAAGAAAATTGGGTTAATTGAGGCAAATCATAATAATTTTGCTGTAGTTACAACAATGGAAGTTACAAAGGAAGAAGAAACAATAGATAATAAAACAGAACGATGGGCTAAAGTGGAATATAAAGGTATTATAGGTTGGGTGTTTGCAGGATATTTGGATTATGAACGAGGAGGTCCTAGATTTTGGACTCCAGAAATTAGCATTGAAATGACTTTAGGTGCAGGAATATAATTAAGGAATCGAATTTATGCAGGGGGTAGAATGTCGATTATAGCGGCTTTTATGGTTCCACATCCGCCGATGATTGTCAGCGAGGTTGGACGTGGCAGTGAAAAACAGATTGAAAAAACGATTAAGGCTTATGAAAAGGTTGCTGATGAAATTGCCAGACTCAAGCCAGAGACTATTATTATTTCAAGTCCTCACAGTGTAATGTATGCTGATTATTTTCATATTTCTCCCGGGTTAAGGGCTACTGGTTCTTTTGCTGAATTTGGAGCACCGCAGGTTAGCTTTGATGTTGAATATGATGAAGAGCTTGTAAATCTGCTTGCTGATAAAGCTGAAGCTTCTGAGTTTCCTGCAGGCACTCTTGGCGAAAAGAAAAAGGAACTTGATCATGGAACTATGGTTCCTCTGTGGTTTATCCTAAAAAAATATAAGGACTTTAAGCTTGTCCGCACAGGGCTTTCCGGTCACAATCTTTTAAAACATTACGAATATGGAATGCTCATAAATGATGCAGTAGAAACATTGGGGCGAAAGGTTGTTTATGTAGCCAGCGGAGACTTGTCCCATAAGCTGCAGGATTACGGACCTTATGGTTTTGCAGAAGAAGGTCCTGTTTATGATTCGCGCATAATGGATGTGTGTGCGAATGCCCGCTTCGGGGAACTTTTTGATTTTGATGAAAGTTTTTGCGAAAAGGCGGCGGAGTGCGGTCATAAATCTTTTGTGATAATGGCAGGTGCTCTTGACGGTAAGGCTGTGCAGGCAGCTCAATATTCACACGAGGATGTTACTGGTGTCGGGTACGGAATCTGTTCTTTCATTCCAAAAGGTGATGATGAAGCTAGGCATTTTCTGAATATGAGGCTTAAGGCTGTAGAAGAAGAACTGGAACAGAAACGGCAGAAATCTGACGCTTATGTGAAGCTTGCCAGAGAGTCTGCAGAATTTTTTGTTAAAAACGATGATGTCATGTCGTTGCCAGACTGGGTGCCTGCTGAACTTTTAAATGTAAAGGCAGGTGCTTTTGTTTCAATTCATAAATTTGGAGCTTTGCGCGGCTGCATAGGAACGATTTCATCTACCAAGGAAAATCTTGCCCTTGAAATAATTCAAAACGCCGTAAGTGCTGTTTCATCGGATCCCCGCTTTAAGCCTGTAACAGAAGATGAATTAAAATATCTTGATATAAATGTAGATGTTTTGGGCGAAGCTGAAAGCATAAAATCCGAAGCAGAACTTGATGTAAAAAAGTATGGCGTAATTGTGCAGAGCGGATACAAAAGGGGACTTCTGCTTCCAGACCTTGATGGGGTTGATACTGTTGAGCAGCAGGTCGCAATTGCAAAGCGGAAAGGCGGAATTGCTTCCTATGAGAAAGTTGATTTGTTCCGTTTTGAAGTTGTCCGTCATTATTAGGAAACTACTATGCTGATTTGTGATGTATGCTTCAGGCACTGTAAAATAGAAGAAAACTCAACAGGCTTTTGCGGTGCCCGAGCTTGTCGTGACGGAAAAATAGTTGCGGATAACTACGGAAAACTGACTGCCATTGCCCTGGACCCTATAGAGAAAAAGCCTCTAAAAATGTTTAGACCTGATGCAAAGGTTCTGTCTATTGGCTCGTATGGGTGTAATCTTCGTTGTCCTTTCTGCCAAAACAGCAGCATTTCTTGGTCACAAAATGCTTTTGAATATAAAAATAAAGCTGAATATTATTCACCGGAAGAAATTGTACAGAGTGCCTTGCAGCTTCGCACACATGGCAACATTGGAATTGCCTTTACTTACAATGAGCCGCTTATAGGCTATGAGTTTGTCCGCGACACTGCAAAACTGTCAAAAGATGCTGGACTTGAAAATGTCCTTGTGACAAACGGGACTGCAACGTTAAAAGTCCTGAACGAAATTGTACCTTACATTGACGCCATGAACATTGATCTAAAATCTTTTTCCGAAAGCTTTTACAAAGATCTGCTCGATGGAGATTTTACGATGGTAAAGGATTTTATTGAAGGTGCAGTTCAGTCCTGTCATGTTGAGCTTACCACTTTAATTATTCCCGGTGAAAATGACAGCGAAGATGAAATGCGGAAACTGTCTGTCTGGGTTGCAGGTCTTGAAAATGAATACAGGAAGAAAATACCTCTTCACATCACAAGATTTTTTCCGACCTTTAATCTTACAGACAAAGAGCCTACTCCTGTCAGTACGATAATGAAGCTGGTGGAAACGGCAAAAGAAAATCTGGAATTTGTTTTTCCCGGGAATGTTTGAAATTATATATTGAGATGAAATTTTGCAAAAGTTTAAGAAGGAGTAACAAAACATGAAAATCAGAAAATCAACAGAACAGGATTTTACTCGGATTATGGAGATTTATGCTTTTGCGCGTGAATTTATGAAAAACCATGGGAATCCGAATCAGTGGGGGCCGACGAACTGGCCTCCAGAAGAGTTGATTCACAATGACATTAAAGATGGAAACAGTTATGTTTGTGTGAATGACTCTGGGCATGTTATCGGTGTTTTTTATTATGTACATGGAAAAGATATAGAGCCTGCGTACAGAAATATTTCTGACGGTAAATGGTCTGGCAGTGATACTTATGGGGTTGTTCATCGTGTGGCAGGTGATGGCTCTGAGAAAGGAATTGGAGCTTTTTGCATCGACTGGGCTTACAGGCAATGCGGAAATCTTCGCATAGATACTCATGGTGATAATATTGTCATGCAGAATCTTCTGAAAAAACTTGGGTTTAACCATTGCGGAACAATTTATGTGGAAGAGGATAATTTCCCTCGGCTTGCATTTGAGAAATTCTAGATTCAGAGATAAAGGTTTGTAAAATGAGTTATAATCAAAAGTTGTGGATTGCTT
>CAMVEQ010000148.1:0-6626 GCA_947166545.1 uncultured Treponema sp.
CAACATAAGGTGCAAATTCTATCGAATCATTCAAAGTTGGTAATACAAGTATATTTTTTGAATTTTTCTTACAATCAAAATAACCTAGTTCCCAAGGTGTCCATTTTGATTGTTTAGAATTATGTGTATGTAAATATAATAAATATGTTGATTTATTCATTGCATTTTTTAAATGTTTTGCCATTTCATCAATAGCTGTATTATTAGCATCTCGTTTATCCAAAAAAACAGAAAATCCTTCATTACATAATTCCATAAATATTGCATCAATTAAATCTTCATCTTTAGAACTATGTGAAAGAAAAATATCATAATAACTTTTTAAGATATTTGCTTCTGAAAATAGACTTTCAACTAAATGTTGATTTTCAGTAGCTTGTTCATAATATTGTTCTTTTATTCGACTTTCTACAAAATAATGTTTTGCCATTTTAGATAATCTCCTCTAGTTTTTGTAATACAGTATTGTTAAAATAGTTATAATAATATTCATACAAGAATGGCATTTTCTCTGTTAAGTATTCTAGATTAAAATATGGTGTTTCATCAGGAATAATACCTTGCAAGTAATTGCTAATGTGCATAAATCCTTTGCCAGATGTTCCGTAATCGACAAAAGAAGCACCAAAAGTAGGAAGAGTTTCATATTCCTTTATATGTAATGAAATATTTTGTTTAGTTTTGCAATATTCTTTTATAGCTTCAATCGATTTTTGCTTATTTGAAAATTCAAGCTTTTGAGAATCTGAATTAAAGAATTCCTCTATTGATTCCTTTAATGTATCTGCTGCAAAAACTACAGTAATATCAATTATTCTACCATCAGAACAATCTATTTTTTGTATAGAGTTTACTGTTGTCGGATTATATATTCCGTAAAAAATTACATTTGAAGCATGCTTTAAGCGTTCTGGAAAACTCTTTTCAAGATTCTCTGTTTTTGGTGTATCTGTCGAATAAATTTGTGTCATGTAATTTAACTTAAGTTTATTGGTATTACCAATACTCATAGCTCCATTATAGATAGTTATAGAATAACAAATATGTGTGTAATGATGTTTATCTAGAACTGTTCCTGAATCTACTTTTTCAAAAGTGTAATTATCAATTGTTTTTTTATCATCGCGAATAAATCGTTCATAGTATTCCTTATGGATAATAACAGCATCTTCATCTCCTGCAGAAATAATTCGTGCTGTATTATTTATTAAATCGCCAACAAGATTTTTGTTTCCATTAATATCACTTTCCAAAACATTAGCAGGCCCATAATGGATTGCTGAACGAAATTTTAAATTATTCTTATCAGCCCATATTTTAAGTTCAAAAATAAAGTCAATTGCTTTTAGATAATCTTTTACAGGATCAATATTTTCATATCCCAAAAATATTCCATCACCTGTAGGGATAATAATTGGATCTTGAATATTAATTTTAGATAATATTTCAGGTATTATTTTATGAAATTCTTCGGCAAAAATACATTGCTCTGGTTCTGTCTTGGTAGAATAACCAACCAAATCAATATTCACAATAAACAAACATTTATTTTCCATAAATTATTCCTCCCAATAATCAGTAGTTCTATTTTTTGCAAACATTTCGCGAGAATTGTCTGGTATAACATTACTTTTTCTTTTATAAGCTTCATCTATCCATGAACTTATAACACTTGAATTTTCGTTCCAATTATACAATTTTGCAAATCCACATTTTAGATTATCATATAATCGAGGGGGGATTATTCCTGGAGAATATTTTCCTCTTCCATAATCAGGATGATTTGGAAGTAATATTCCTATTAATCCTGATCTTGGATTATATTCAGTATTTCTTATAGAGGAACTAATTTCCCAATCAACATATTTTCGCTTCCAAGTTTCAGGTCCAATCAATACAATAGTTACAGATGTATCTCTAAGATAATTATCTCTTATTTTTTGTCTGCTAGTTTCAGTACTAAGATAATCAGATATGTCTCCATCATTTACAGAGCCATCAATAAAAATATCATAATAATCATCAAATAATCGAACAAACTTGTCTTTGTAGTATTGATCACTATCATGATAATAACTAATAAAACATTTGTGTCTTTGCATTTTTATTCCCCTTTTTTATTCAACAATTTCAATATCCTTAAAGTCATATTGTGTTTTATTAAATAAGACATAACTTGCATATTTTTCGCCTACTCTGTTCTGGACACTCGTATATTTAATTCCATCAATCTTAATATTTTCGTATTTTTGCATGTAATCAAAACACTGCGCAATATAATTAGGAAGTAAATATTGAGTATAATTTTTATCTGGATTTTTAAAACTACAAAACTGAAATATATAGCTGTTTAATGAAGTCATATCAAACAAGAATAATTCTGTGGCATTTGTAACTTTCATTACAGTATAAGCCTTTTTTTTAGAACTTCTTATGGAAGTTTCCTTTTTTGCAATTTCACTTGTCTCTGCTAAATATAAATATGGAATTCCAAAAACATTAAATCTTCCTTGTCCAGATTTACCATGGGGAGCAGTCCACATTGTGTTCTCTGTAAATGGAATAAGTTGACCATTGTCCCACTTTCGGGCTCTAAAAAAAGTTTGTTCGACGATACTTATAGTTTTAGTTTTTACATATTCTTTTAGACCTTCATAAATCTTTTTACCGGTTGAATATTGAGATGCGAAAAAAGGATATTTTTCTAATACTCCTAGGAAATTTGCTATTTCTGTATCAGTAATATCCGAAAAAAGTTCTTTTGCTCCAACAATATCTTTTGCATTTGATGAAGGAATAAATTGTCCTTCTTTAGTTGCCAGATATGGTTCGCTATTATCTGTTTCTGAATATAAAAAGTTCCATTTTGGATTTAGTTGTTTATAAATATCTGAATAATTCCGAGAAAAACCAACTTCATAATCAAATAAACTTTTTGGGATTGAGTTTCGTAGTGAATTAAAAGATTCAAGATTTGCACTTAAGCTGTCCAAACTTTTTAATGAAAAACCCGAAAGATAATCATTAACAGATGGAAATCTTGTAGCTTCTTGAATACCAATGAAAGGATTGACTGATTTAGGTAGCATCAAACTTGAAACTAATTCATTTTTTCGTTGTATTGATTCCAAAGCAATTTGCATTGAATTAAATCCAGAAGATGAAAGCATTCTGGACATCATCGCTTGTTTTTCTTTTAACGGCTCTAAAGATCGTCCCAATTTTTTTAATGGTTCTAACGATTTTTCTACCTGTTTTAATGAAGAGCTTATTGGTTCAAAAAGCCTATTATAGTAATCTTGTCGTTCTTTTATAGATTTCTTTATTTCTTCCTTTTCAGCATTAAGTTTCTTTTCATATTCTGAACAGGCTATCTTAAAATTGCTTATAATGCTCTTATCTTTTTGTATTGAATAATTTGAAAACTGTTTTTCAAAATATTTTTCATAGAATAAATCTTCTTCATTTTTAGAGATATTTTCAAATTTAATCTCAGATAGAGAAATAGTATTTTTTTCTTTTATGAAAGTTTTGGAAAACAGTTTTGAAAAGAACTGCTTATCATTTTCATTTATTTCATTGTTCCAAAAGAATAAATCCGAATCTTGTATTCTTTCAAAATATAAGAGACCATATTTTTCAAATGTAATCTGAAACTGCCAAAAATCAGCTATATCTATAACTTTATTCAATTAATTCACTTCCTTCTTCCCGGTTACGCATTCGTAAATCAGGGACTTTTTATATTCTGTTAGTTTTTCTATTAGCTTTTGTTTTTGTTCTATGGCTGTGTCGATGGCAGTGCATTTTTTATTAAGGAAGTCAATTACACTTTCTTGGAATCGCATTTCAACTAGAGGAATCTTAATGTGTGCCAACAAATCTTGATTAATATTTGAAATGTTTGAACCTTGACTTAGACGCTGTAATTCGTTTCTAAAATGATCACTTCTGAAAAAATAAAGTAAAAACTTGTTGTTAATTTTTTGTGGTTCCTTATTTCTTAAGCGGATGCAAAAGCCGCTATAAGTAACTTTGAAATCGATATTATCTACCATGGTTGCTCGGCCAACTAATTCTTTACTTCCATTCGAGCGAACAAAAATAATATCTCCGCTTTTTAGATAATAATCATCTTCAATTTCTGTATCAGTTATGATATTGGAGAACATTGATTCATCGTTTAGTACCAAATAATTCTGAAAATCTCCAACACCTAAAAACTTAACTTCAGTACCAAAATCTGATGCGTTGTAATTCAATCCATTTTTGAATTCAGCTATAAAACCAAGATTACAATATTTAAAATCTGGTATTTCGTTTTGGATTTTGATTTTGCCGGTGACGGCTTCGGTGATTAGGGATTGTTTGTAGGCTTTTAGTTTTTCTATTACCTGCTGCTGGTTCTGGATTGTTTCTTCTATTTTGCTGCATTTTTTATCCAGATATGAGGCAATGCGCTGCTGGGTGGATTTGGGAGGATAAACGTATTTCAATGATAAAAACTTCGTAGGATATAATCGCAATCTTGAATCAATTATTCCTGTTGAAAATTGTTTGAACAAGTCAGCATATACATTTGTTCTAAATAGATAGTGATAATATTTAGAATCAATATCTTTGTATGGACGATAAATACAATAAGCAGGACTGATTAATCCTTCGTAATTACTCATGCCAGTAGCTCTTTTCCATGCAAGCATGATATTTTGTACTATGTCGCCTTTCTGACAGATTTTATATCCATCTAAAGTTTCTGCGTGTGTAATGAAGTCACCTTCATCTATTTTCTCAGATTTTGGAGCAACCCCATAATATTCAGATACCGATAATAAAGGAAAATTCTCAGGATTTTTACATCTGTCATTTATTTCGAAAAATAATTCCTTTCCTCGCTTTACTTCCCAATCTTCAGGAATCTCGCCTATCCATTCTACGCCGCTGCTTTTCATTTCTTCTCTCCGTCGGTCAGTTCAGCAAATTTTTCCTGTGCATTGGCAAGTTTTTCAACTTCGGCTTTTAATGTTTCTTCGGACGGCAAATAAAGTTCATACTTGCTTGCAAGAATGGTCTTGTTGTCTTTTGGCAGAGTCATTTTTACCATTTCATCATTTTTTGCCGTGCAGAGCAAAATACCGATTGTCGGATTTTCATCAGGCAATTTTTCGTTACGGTCAAAATAATTTACATACATCTGGAGCTGTCCTAAATCTTCGTGTGTAAGCTTTTTTGTCTTTAATTCAATTACCACAAAGCACCTCAAAAGACGGTTGTAGAAAACGAGGTCTGCAAAGTATTCATCATCTTCTATCAAAAGTCTTTTCTGGCGGGCAATAAAACTAAAACCGTTTCCAAGTTCAAGCAAAAACTGCTGTAAATGGTCTATAAGAGCTGATTCAAGGTCTTTTTCGTAATATTCAGCTTTTCGCTCAAGTCCAAGAAATTCAAGAATCATCGGATCTTTGATTATGTCTGTCGGATTTTCTGGAATTCGCTCTTTTCTAGCAACGGCAAGAACTCTTTCCTTGTCATTACTAAGCAAAAGGCGTTCATAAAGCTGACTGTTTATCTGCCTTTCTGTTTCGCGGGCTGTCCAACCGTTATTTGCAGATTCAAGTTCATAATATTCGCGTTTAGAAGGATCTGAAATCTGAATCAAAAGACGATACTGTGTCCAGTTTAATTGCGAACGCAGTGCGTTCGCAATTGGATATATGCGGTAAAATTGTCTGCTTTGTTCTAACTGCCTTATACCAAAACCGCTGCCATATTCAGATTCAAGGGTACTGGCAAGATTTTTAATAAGATAAGTTCCGTAATCAGCGCGCTCTTTGCCTTGCTGTTCTTCTTCAAAAATGCGTTTTCCAAGGTTCCAGTACATCTGCACACGGCAAAAGTCCACGCTACGGACAGCAGAACTTCTGGCACTGTTGATAATCGTTCTGGCATCTTCAATTATGTTTGAGGTCTTTTTGTATGTTATAACATTTGTTTCTTTTTTCATAATCTACCTCATGTTAATCGTGGAAAATCTCCACACTGCGGAGAATTTTTCAAATATTATATACATTTATCTCCGCTACTCCCCAAAAATCTCGCTCAAACTTCCTGCCAAGTCTTTTTCCAGTTCCTTTATTTCATCCATAATCTGAGCACTAGGTTTAGGAGCTTCGTATTTGTAGAAGTATCTTGTAAACGGAATTTCGTAGCCCACTACGTTCTTTTTTTCGTCTATCCAGGCATCTGGGGCAAAAGGAAGAACTTCTCGTTTGAAGTACTCTGTTATATCTTCTTTTAGTGGAACATTTTCTGTATCACGCAGACTTGAATCAGGCTGTTTTTTTCCGTTCTTTAGAACTAGCTCGCCTTTTTCATCTTTTAGAGTACGTTCTACTGTAATTGCTGTGTAACCAAAATCTTTTGTATCAAAAATTTTGCTTAGTTCGTTTTCTTCAAACTTGTTATAAAGCTCTACAATCTGTTTTATATTTGCCTCTGAAATATCGTTTCGCTTGTTGCCAAGGGCTTTGCGGCGTTTTTCAAAAAGAGAGTTTGCGTTTATGAGTTGAACTTTGTTCTTGCGTTCTGCTGATTTTCTGTTATTGAAAATCCAGATATAAGTTGCA
>CAMVEQ010000149.1:0-6525 GCA_947166545.1 uncultured Treponema sp.
CCTGAGTTTAACGACGGAAGTTTTCTCAAATCCTTTGACATTAGGGCTGAACTCCAGGATGCTGGAAAGCAAATTAACCGAGAATTGTCCAATATAAATCAGATACGTACGTCTTTTGTGACAAAAAATATATCGATGAACGGACATAAATACTCCCTCAAGGATCTTGCAGGTCTAGGCGATGCAGATCGTACATGGATAAGTCTGGCAAGCGATGCGGCATATGTAGTGAAGGACACAGTGAGAGACGCTGCCATAGCCTTCGCTAAAGGTGTCTCCAAAGAAAAAGCGATGGCAATTGCGGAAAAGTATGGCGTTTCACCAAAAAATTATGCCTTGATTGAGCCCATAGCGGAGATGATGCAAAAAGCCACAACTGCAGTTCTTGCACCCGCAAATGATATGATTGAAGGCATATATAATGCTAAGACAAGGGAACAGATTAACCTGGCAAACGAACTGACGAGGAAACTTCTTGAAGGAACTGGAGCTGACCTTACCGTTACTCAGGCTACCCAGACAATTGGACTGCTGACGAAGATGAACCTTGACCAGCTGAGAGAATTAAATCGGTCCATAATGGCGGCTTCTTCTTATTCTGCATGGCATGACAGGTATGCTGATTCGCTGAATCAGGCAGCTGGACACAGTCGCGGGCAATGGTCAAAAGTCATTGATGAGGATTCTGAAACTCTGCAGGAGATATTTTAGCTATGAGAAGAAAGAAACCTGTCAAGGTGCATAAAAGACTTTTTTTTATGTTTATTTTGCTTTTTATGACCGTAACACTTTCTTTCGCTGAAGGTAGTGGAAAAGAGTGGATAGACACAAGCGTCTTATTCATGATTGACGCCTTTGCGGGGAATACATCCTATTACATTTTGTGCGCTCTAAAACTTGCCCGGCTTATGATGATACTTATGATCCTTTGGGAATGTATTCAAATGGTACTAGGTACAAAGGAAGGTAAGAAGGTTGTTATCGGCGGTGTGACAAAATGGCTGTTTTTTCTCTTTATTCTTCATGTGTATCCTGGATTTTCCTTCGGACTTAGGAAACTTGCTATAGAGATAGGTACTGGCGCAAGTGGAACAAGTATAGCGGGACTGACTAGGGCACTTGGAAAATATATGGATGAGCTTGAAGGACAACTTGCTGCCGCGAAGAACAATGATATCGCTCAGTTTGCTTCAAGAATTCAAGCTGCCCAGGGACTCTTTGATCAGTATAAGGCAGATTACGATGCTCTTCAAAAGAAATATGATGACGCTGTAAAAGCAGGGTATAAACCACTTTATCTCAAAGATAATACGGCTGCAAGAGAGTTGGATCAACTTCGAATGAAGGAAAAATCCGCAGAAATTGAAAATCTAAAAAAGCAGCAGCAGGCAATGATTGAAGATAATGAATCCGGTGCATCGCGAACGCTACTCACATTACGACGGGTTCTTATTAAGAATAACAATAGCATTACATCCAAATACAAACTGAATGTTGGTCTGAAAACTGCAAGCGGCCTGGATACGGGACTAATATCACCGAATGCTTTGTTCCGTATCGGCACGCTTGCGGCACAAATTATGTGGGAAAAAGAATGGACGGTAATTGATAATGAGATTAAAGAAAACCAAGAGGATTCCATACTTTTTACAGATCCCATCACTAATTTTCCCGTCAGGAGGCTCTTTGATTTGGTACTAACGCTCGTTGCGGCACTTGGGCTTATTTTAGTTATGGCAATTTGTCTCATTCAGTATATCATGGGGCTCATTGAGTACACAATCACATCTTCGTTCGCGATTGTCCTTATCCCGTGCATGCTGTTCGACCCGCTGAAGGACATGTCACAGAAAGTGCTTCCTACGCTGCTTGCACAAGCTGTAAAACTCTGTTTTATAACTATGGCAATGTTCTTTTGCTCCTGGGCTTTCCTACAGCTTGTTACAAACCTCTCGGAACAGACTTCGGGATTCGACCTTAACACATTTGGTTACGTGATTTTTACAGGACTGCTTTGCGCTGCGTTCTGTGTGTTTGCACCGAAATGGGCCCAGACACTTCTAACTGGACAACCGCAGATGAGCATGGGTGAGTTTGTTACGGCCACCGGCGCAGCTGTTGGCGCAGCTTTAAAAGCCAGCCACATGGTATCGAACGGGAAAAATATGGCTAAGACTGGTGTTCAGAAGGGAGCGAATACCATGGCAAATGCTGCCGGAAACATCGCAGCTATGGGAGGAGCCGGAAGCGCTGCAAAACAAGCTGCTGCTGCCAACGGGAAAGGAAAATTCGGACAGACAATGGCAGGACTTAGAGGTGTAGCACAAGAAGGCGGAAGCCGATTCATGGGGAACATCAAAGAAAAAGTCGGAGATTTCGTACGAGGAGGCGGAAAAGGCGGCAAGGGAGGAGCTGGAGGAGAGCGTGACAGGTATTCTGCCGCTGATAAGACAACTGGAGACATATCAAATACCAGGGACTTCGCAAGACATCAGACAGGAATTGGCGAAAAGGATGTCAATGGCAACGAGAAGAAGCGTCAGTCTACGTTCGGTGAATACATAAGGGCACAGATCCAGTCCGGGCGTGAAAACCAAAATGTTCGATTAAAAAGAGATCATAGAAAATCACAAAAGCTGTAAAAATGGAGTAGTACATGCTTACAAGAAAAAAAAATGAAACAAAAGAAAAAGATTTGGGCAGAAACTTCCATATGAGGATTAATGATGATCTTCGCAGAAAGATTGAAGCAAAGGCTCTCAATTCTGGGATAACTCTTAGTGAAGCTGTCCGTGTTGCACTGAATGATTTCTTGCACAAAGATATCAATATCAATACGGAGATACTAGGAACTCTCTCATCAATAGAAAAAGAAATAGAGTATCTGCAGCGGCAGCTTGAGTTGCACTCCAATTTGTTCGTCTACTTTTTGCGCTTTTTCTTTGCTTTTTCAGGTAAAGAAATTGAGAGCATCCCAAAGGATGCCCGAAAACAGTTTTTCGACAAGGGTGAGAAACGCCGTGATGATTTCATCAGATTGTTTAAACAACAAAATACAAGTCACGTGAATATTTTCGAGATGATGATGAATGATCTTGTTGCAGGAGATACAAAAGAAAAAGGCATGACAGACAACAGAAATGTTGAAGATGAAATCGGTGTGGGGGAGTGAATGGTATCTCAGACATCGGAAGAGATAAAAAGGGAAAGAATGCTGGAAAACCTTTTTAACGACATGCGCGATCTTATTCCTTATCTGGAAGACGAATTTGTAACAGATATTTCGATTGAAGACTCGGGCGAACTTATTATATCGCGTTTTGGAAATGGACGAATTTTTACAGGAAAAATAATACCGTCGTTTGTCGTAGAGCGAATTATTAAGGGAACAAGTGCCATTATAGGACGTCCTCTTAACTCTTATACAGGTTTTCCGCTTCTTGAGGGGGTTATACCAAAATATAATGCCAGAATTACCGGTCTATTGCCGCCGAGTACTTTGCGTCCGGAAATTCAGATCCGCCTTCCTCCGAGAAAAGTTTTTTCATTGGAGGATTATGTTTCGTCTGGAATCATGACGCAGATGCAATACGAAACTCTTGTTGATGCTATTGAACGACGACTGAACATTTTCGTCTCAGGAACGACCGGGTGCGGGAAAACCACACTTGCAGCCGCAATTTTGGAAAAAATGTGCGAATTTTCACCTGATGAAAATTTTTACATTGTTGAGGATGTTCCTGAACTTCAATGTCTTGCGAGAATGAAAACTATGATTTGGATTTCAAAGGAGTTCGCTGCCAAGGCTGTTGAGACCGCAATGCGCTGGTCGCCCGATAGAATTATCTTTGGAGAAGTAAGAACTGTAGAAGTTCTGCTTGAATTGCTTGACTCATGGCTTACACATTCTGGAAATGTGTCTACATTCCATGCAACGAGCGGTGAGCAGACACTACTGAGAATCAAGGCAATGTTGGGAAGCCGATATGCAGGAATTGCAGACCATCTTTCCGATTATTTTCAGTTGGTTGTCCATCTCCGTCGGACTAAAGACGGAATTCGCATGGATGAGTTGTATCGCGTTACCGAAGACACGGACAACTTTCTTGCGGGAATTTTTCAGAACAATTTGGACAAATAGGAGGTTTGTATATGTTCAGAAGTTCTAAACTTTTATTGTCAAAGAGAACGCTTCTCGTTCTTGGCATCATGTTTCTCTGCACTGTTGGATGCTTTGCAGCGGATGATTTAGGAGCCCTTGACAATGCATCTGACAAGATGATTTCAGTCATCTCGTCAAAGCCTGTTAAGGTAATCTGTATTGCAGGACTTCTTGCCGTGTTTGGTGGCTGTATCTGGGGACAAACACAGGGTGAAGGATCGTTCATCAAGAAGCTTATGCCTGTTCTCTACGGTATTGCCGGAATTTTGGGCACGGTAGGCATTGTGAACTGGATTTTCTCCGGAATTAATGTAGATACACTCGCACTGCAGAATTCTGTTGAGCAAAACAAATTTGCATTTGAGGGATTTGCCGCATTTTTTGGCTAAAAAATGCCGGACGCAATCAGCGCAAAAAGTGCAACATTGCGTCCGGCATTCCAGGAGGTAAATTTTGACAAGCCTAGAAATGAAAGAATGGAATTACATAAGAGATGACTCATATCCAAAAAATGAGGAGGAAGTCATTGTCGTTGTAAGGGACGACAATGGAACTTTAGTCATTTGCATGGCTTTTCATGAGGAACTGAATGGAAAGCATTACTTTGAAATTTTTACAAACTCATCATTCATACACAGCGGTATTGAATCCCATTGCTCCCCAGTAATCTGCTGGAAGAAAAAGCCTTCTTTGCCGGAAGAATTGGAAGGCTAAGTTATGGCAAAAGAAAAACTCCGTGAAGAATTTCAGCAATTCCGCGAAAATGAGCAGAAGCGCAACGTTGCGCTCGAAACTAGTTTGACTCCTGAAGAACTGAAATTCTCTTTAAAATCGGCATTAAATGAAGTTTCAAGACCGTTAGAAATTGTTCCCTTTACGCGTGAGAACTATAACAGATTGTTTCCTTTTTCACGAGTTCAAACTCCCATAGAGGAAGTAAAACTTGGCGAACATCAGTTTGAAAAATTAGATGCAAAAGAACGACAGAATATCTTAAAAGCTGTTCATGAAGCATTAAATAGACCTGATATTATCATAAGTGAAGAGCGGAAGACTGTTTTTGGTGACATAAAATCAGCCCATGTATATGCAAAATCATTTGAAATTGATGGCAAAAATAAGGCTGTTCAATCCGTTGTAGTAGCCATTGAAGATGTGAATGTTTCTATTTCCACACACCAGCGTGATGTAAACAATCTTGTCAACAAAATAAAAATGCCCGAACAGTTGATATATGCATCAGCTGAAATCGGGCAAGTGGTTGAGCGTATAACTGGTAAACAGCTAGTGACGGTCAACCCGACCAGAGTGAACGAGCATATCGAACCTCCAAAAATTAATATATCACAAAACGAAGAAATGTCAATAAACATACAAGGAGAAAAAAATATGGCACAAGAAAAACAAATCATTGCGGAAATCGGTTTCGCAGATGGAGAAATCAAGCAGTATGATGATGCCAGGGAATTTTTGAATGACCTGGATGCGGCCTCAAAAGAAAATGCCCATGACACGACTTTCCGGGTCTATGACGAATCAGACGAGCTGAAAAGAAGGGCTTCAGATGTCAAAATTGACAACTATGATCCAATTGAGGCGGCGGAGCATATGTACAACGGCTATGAGTGGAACGATGTTGAGCATGAGGCAGTGCAGTTCAACCAGAGCGCCGAGGGAAGAAGGCTACTCAAGGAATCTGAGAACGGACGGCTCACCATTCTCGATGCCCGCGACATCCTTGATGCAGTTGAGAAAAACGGGATGACTCTCAGATATGACCCGCTCCCGAATTCGTATGTCGTGGACGGCTGGACTGCTGCTGACGGTGAGAAATTAGACAATTATGTCGTCTCTATGTCCGAACTTAAGAGACTTGCCGGAATCGAAATCTCGGAAAACAGCCAGCAGAATCAGATCCAGGAGAAGAAAACCGCCAGAACGCCGGAAGAGGAACAGGCTTATCAGGAATGGTTGGAAATGCTGGAGGACAATCAGCAGGCAGAAGACAGAATGGAGCGAATGCAGGGAATTCCGCCCGAAGAACAAAAGCCGCTCCCTGAGTGGCAGCAGAGGCTCAATGCCACAATAAACCAGGCTGCAGAAATGGACGGCGTTAAGAATTCCATCAAAGCAGCCCTTTATGACAATGCTGAGAAATTCACTGATGTACCATTCAGCCGCGAAGGATACGAACGCCTGTTCCAGGACGGAGTGGTGCAAAGCCCGCTTGAGACAATTCATTTTGCTGACAACCAGTTTGATGTTAAGGACAAGGAAAAATTCATGCTGGCAGCCTACCAGACTCTTTCAAATCCTGATTTGATTTATGCATCTCAAAAATTGAAAATTTAAAGTAATTACAC
>CAMVEQ010000150.1:0-6487 GCA_947166545.1 uncultured Treponema sp.
CTCGGCTGCCCTTCGGGCATCCTGCGGTCGGCAAGGGGCTCCATAGCCTCACGCATGAAAGCTCGCAAGAGTTTGGAGAAAGTAATTGGAATTAATTGGAAAAAAAATACTGAAAGATCTCGTTGATAGGAAAATTGGATACGGAATAGTACAACCTGGCCAAAATGTTGATAATGGAATTCCTGTAATTAAAGTTAATAATATTATTTCAGGATTATCTGATGTAAATCTGTTAGATAAAACGACAGTAGAAAATTCAAATAAATATAAAAGAACCTTATTGCAAGGTGGAGAATTACTTATTTCATTAGTTGGGTCTGTTGGAAAAACAGCAATAGTTCCAAAATCATTTTCAGGATGTAATTTAGTTAGAGCTACTGGATTAATTGATATAAAGAATCCTCTCATTTGTAAATGGACAAAATATTTCATTGACTCAAAATATGGGCAAACTTATATAAATAATAATCTTAATACAACTGTTCAACCAACTTTAAATATTGATTCGCTAGAGAAAATGGAAATCCCCTTTTTTCAAAAAGAGTATATGGAAAAAGCTGTAAATATTCTTCATTCTCTAGACGACAAAATAGAACTGAACAACAAGATAAACGAAAACCTGGAACAGCAAGCCCAAGCCCTCTTCAAAAACTGGTTTGTAGACTTCGAACCCTTTGGTGGTAAAATGCTCGAGGGGTGGAAAGAAAAAACTCTTGATACTTTCTGCAACATTTTTACAGGACGAAAGAATGCAAATGCTTCCGTAACAGATGGAAAATATAAATTCTTCACATGTTCACCGAAAGTTTTACCTATAGATAGTTTTATTTTTGATGGAGATGCAATTATTATTTCTGGAAATGGAGCTTATACAGGAAGAACAAGATTCTATTCAGGTAAATTTGATTTATATCAAAGAACCTATGCCTGTACAATAAAAGAAGATCAAAACCCAGATTACATATTTGTCCTTTACTGGATTATAAGATTTGTTCTTAGTAAGAAAATTATGGGTGGAACACATGGTTCTGCTATTCCTTATATAGTTATGGACGATATAGCAAAATTTATAATCAATTATGATAAAAAAGTTTTTGATGATTTATCCAAAATCATGAAATCATATGTTCTTCAGATTCAAGATAACGAAAATCAAAATGAAAAACTTGCCGAACTTCGTGATTCGCTGTTACCAAAGTTGATGAATGGAGAGATTGCTATATGATGCAAATACTAAAATATGATAAAAAAGAAATAGATGGCTGTGAAATCAATTATTTACAAATACAAATATCAAAAATAGAAGAACATGCTGAAGAACTTATAAAAACGATAACAGAAACCTCATGGGTTGAACAATTAGATGAATGTAGTAAAGCTAATTATCAAAATAAAGTGAGACAAACATCTTTAGCTTTAGTTGAAATTTTTAAGAATCCAGTTAATGATAGTAAACTTGTCGAAGATTTTGGTGAATATGTTATTTCGCTTGATGCTGGTAAATCTCTTGAACAACAATTAATGCATAAAGTATTTCCTATTTCAGAATTTTGGAAAGAAAAGGTAACAAAGAATCACGGGTTTGATTTCCATACAGAAACTCCATCAAAGTTACTAAATTTTGGAGAAGCAAAATATAGATCATCAGGAAATGCATACGCTGTTGCGGCAGATCAAATTAATCGATTTATAGAACCTGGAATAAGAAAAGATCATGGGGACATCTGTGATTTAAAAAATATAGGAGCCTCTGAAGAATCTGTAAAAAATCTTTTACAAGATATTCGAGCATTTACTCTTGCATATTCAGTTAATTCTGAAAATCAAGATAAAATAGAAAAGAATGTTTTTAACAACAAAGAAGTGAAAAAACTTATAGAAAATAAAATGCCTTTATTTTTTATTGGAGTACAAATAATATGATATTCGATATTTTAAGTGACTCAGATAAAATAGAAAATGACTTACAGAATATTCTGCTTGATTTACATGGAAATGGGCCTGTTAATCAAGAAAACTTGGAAAAACTTGCTCTGTACAAATATTTTTATTCTGATATATTCAAAAGATATGAATCAGATTTAATGTATGTATTAGGATTATTTTACAAGACAGAAAAAAATGATTCTTTATTATCTTTTGCATACAGCCTTTTTAAGAATGAGATATTTGAAAAAACAAATAATTACTTTACACCTGTTCAAAATTCTATTTATTCAGATATTGAACATAATATAAATTATTCATTTTCTGCACCAACAAGCGCTGGAAAATCATTTTTATTTAGAGAATTACTGAAAAAATTCAAAAATGATGTAGTTATCGTTGTGCCTTCAAGAGCATTAATAGCCGAATATGTTGCAATTTTAAGAACAGCTTTTAAAGATGATAAAAGTATATTAATCCTAAATTTTGTTGAAAATATAAATATATTAAAAACCTTAAAAAGAATTTTTGTTTTAACACCTGAAAGATTACCAGATTTATATAAAAGTAAATATTCGTTTATGATTGATCTATTTTTATTTGATGAAGCACAAATTGCTGATGATAGAATTAGAGGAATTAATTTTGCAAATATAGTAAAACAAAGTGAAAAAAAATATCCTAATGCAAAAAAAGTCTTTGCTCATCCTTTTATTGAAAATCCTGAAGTTCAATTGAAAAAATTAAATTTACAAGGTTCTTCTCATAGTTTTAATCAAATGACCGTAGGAAAAATCTTTATACAGGAAAAGCAAAAAGGTTATTATTTATTTAATCCATACGGGGAAAACTCTCATCTGTTAAAGAATCAACATTTTTTTGATACAGATATAATTGAGAAACTCTTGAGGGAACATAAAACAATACTTTTTTATGTTTCAAAATCCTCAATTGTGTCAAAACGAATTTTATCAGATTTCAAAAAATACATTACAATATGTGATGAAGTAAAAAATCATGAAGCTTTAGAAATAATTGAAAAGATACAAAACTATATCGACGCAAAAGATGAACGTAATTCCTTTTTGGTATATATGTTAAAAAAAGGTATTGTTATACATCATGGATCAATACCATTAGATATAAGGTTCCTTCTAGAAAGATTTACAAATTCAGGGTTTGCAAAAATTTGTTTTTCGACATCAACTTTATTACAAGGTGTAAATATGCCATTTGATGCTCTTTTCATTGATAATTTTAGATTCTACGGTAATGATGATGAAAAAAATCTTGGGCTGAAAAATCTAATTGGAAGAGCTGGAAGAACAACAAAAAGTCTAAATAATTTTGAATTTGGATTTATAGTAGTTAGAAACTCTAAAACCTTTTCCGAAAGATTAAAACAACAATCTTTGGTGGAAACAACTTCTGTTATAGAAAATGATGACTCTAACATGGATGATTATTATTCCGAAACAAAAGATGCGGTAAAAGAAAATACTATAGATGCAGAATATAATGAACCAGAAACAAGATTAAAAAGAATTACATCGCCTGATATCCAAAGAATTGTAGAACGAATAATTGCAATTTTATTTGAAAAAGATATTATGAGAGAATATGGTAGTTTTTCTGAAGATGAAAAAACTGAAGTCAGATTTCTATTTCGACGTATTTATGAAAAATATATTAATCGCCCATTACTGACTGGTGAAATCGATATTTTTAATACAGCTCTTATTATTCTCTTATGGAGAATGCAAGGAAATTCTTTCAAAAAAATTTTAAACTTAAGATATGCAATAATTGCACATGGAAGTGAAATTCGAAACATTATTAAATTATTTGATAATGGACAAATATCAAGAGAGGAAGAACAAAGACTTTTGGAAGGAATAGCTATTGAATATACTCCTATTCCACAAACTCTCCCAAACAAATCTTTACAAAGAAAAGGGCCTTCATCATTTGGCTGGGCTACAGCCTATTCTTTCGATTATGACAGCTTAGTTTATGATACATACGATTATCTTGATAAAGTTGTTGAATTTTCATTGATAAATCCGTTTACAATTGTGTTTCAGAAATATTTTGAGGAAACGGGAAATATAAAGGCCGAACGTATGATTTCATACTTAAAATATGGTTCAATCGATAAAACTAAAATTTATTTACAAAAATATGGATTTTCACATGATCAAATTGATTTGTTAGACGATGCTGTTATTTCAGCTGATGAGAATCAAATTATATTTGATGAGAGTAAAATAAAAAGGATTGAAGATCCAATAACCATGGAATTAGTTAGTAGATATATATAAACTCTGGCAGGCGTTGCGGGCGGCGCTTGAGCCCGCAGAAGGGGTAGCGGAAAACGCCGCAGGCGGTTGGAGCGAGGGGAAGACTTTCCCCTCCTACTTATAAATTTTCGGAGGTACAACAATGCCAACAGATAATAAAACTGAAATCGTGATTTTTAAGACAGCGGACGAAAAGATTTCTGTTGATGTTCGTTTTGAAGGCGAAACTGTCTGGCTTACTCAGGCTCAGCTGGTGGATTTGTATGGTTCGAGTAAAGCAAATATAAGTGAACATATAAAGCATATTTTTGAAGAAGAAGAGCTTGAAGAAGATTCAGTTGTTCGGAATTTCCGAACAACTGCGGCTGATGGAAAATCGTATCAGACAAAATATTACAACCTCGATATGATTATCTCCCTGGGCTACCGTATAAAGTCTAAGATTGCAACGCAGTTCCGTCAGTGGGCAACTAAAGCGCAGGGAAAATCAGCCATAAAAAGGCTATGGAAAAAGCCGAATGTGAATATAGAAAGTATCAGGTTAAGACCCTCTCATCTGTTGAAAAGGCGTATATTGAACGCTTAAAGAACTGAAGAAGATAGAGGGAAAGAAGAAATAGTAAGTTTTATCATAAATCCCTGTAAAATCTCCCAAACCGTGAAAAAATAGATATAGTTTGTATGAGAGAAGCCTGTTGCATCTTACAGCTAAGAATCTTACGAGAGATAGATTTTATAGCAAAAATATGCTATAATACCAATAGATTTGACGTAGCGGAGGTGTAGGATGGCAATAACAACGGAAGAACTTCAGCAAAACTTGACAAAGTACATTATCATGGCAGAGACTGAGCAGATTTTGATTACCTCGAATGGAAAAGTTGTTGCCATGCTGTCAAACCCGAATCAAGACAGAATTGAAACCGCAAAGTCTCTGTTTGGAATTCTTCCTGCTGATATTACGCTTGAAGATTCAATCAACGAAAGGCTGGCTTCTATATGAGAGTTTTGATAGATACATGCATCATAATTGATGCATTGCAGGGCAGGCAACCATTTGCACCAGCCGCACAAAAAATATTCCTTGCCGCCGCAAACAGGGAATGCATTGCATGTATTACTGCAAAGTCAGTAAATGACATCTATTATCTTACGCATAGACAAACTCATAGTGATGAACAGACACGAAATATTTTGAAGAAGTTGTTTTCACTATTTGATGTGCTTGATACCTTTGCACTGGACTGCATAAATGCTGTTTCATCGCAAATGAGCGACTATGAAGATGCCGTAATGTCTGAAACCTCACTTAGAAATTCAGTTGATTACATTGTAACAAGGAATACAAAAGATTACTCAAAATCAAAAGTTCCAGTTCTTTCTCCATCCGATTTTTTAGCAATACTTTAGTTTATTTGCCTTAGCAGTTCAAACAGAAAGTGTAGGGAAAATCAACTACAAAAAACTAATGTCAAGAATCTACTTACCTTTTAGGTAAGTAGATTCTTTTCGATATATCGAAAAAATCGCAAAAAAACTATTTTAGTTCGTCCCAACCGTATAAGTCATGTTTTGCAAAATCCCATAAATCGTGGTAAAATAGGTGCAATTGTATGTAAAGGAGACGGTTATGTCATCTTACAACGAAGGTTCTTACGAAAATGCTCTGATTGAGCTGTTCCAGAATATGGGGTGGGAGCATGTTTATGGGCCGGATGTTGAACGCGACTGGCATTCTCCACTTTATGATTCTGTTCTTGAAGATTCTATCCGCAGGTTGAACCCCAAGATTGCGCCTGCTGCAATTGACGAGGCTCTTCTTAAACTCTGACACTTTGAAAATGCTGAACTAAAAAAGAAAAATTCCATTTTTATGGAATACCTGCAGAACGGTATTGAAGTTAGTTACAGCGCAAACGGCGAAACTAAATCTGACATAATCTACATTGCTGACTTTGAAAACGCTGGAAAGCCTGACGATAAAAACTCTTACATTGTTGCAAATCAATGGACATTTATAGAAAACTCAAACAAGCGGCCAGATATTCTGCTTTTCTTGAACGGACTTCCAATCTGTCTTTTTGAATTGAAATCTCCAAGCCGTGAGCAGACTGACGCGAGCGAGGCTTATACGCAAATCAGAAATTACATGCAGGAAATTCCAAGCATGTTTATTTACAACTGTATTTGTGTAATGAGCGACCAACTTACAAGTAAGGCGGGAACCATCACTAGTGGTGAAGACCGCTTTATGGAATGGA
>CAMVEQ010000151.1:0-6464 GCA_947166545.1 uncultured Treponema sp.
GTCCTAATGAAATATATACCCTTTTTACTGTTGCTTTATTCCAAGGCATATTTTCTTCTGCATATGAAATTCTAATATTTCTAAAAAGTTCCCATAATCATCATGACTTTTTCCTATTATTGTCGCAATATGACGTTTTTTTTCATAAGCATTCATTAAAACTATAAAATTATTACTTTTTTTCTGAAGTCGCCATTGATTTTGCAAGGTTTACAGCTTGAATATCATTTAACTCGTAATAAAAATAATTATAAAAATCCGGATTTATAGTTTTAAGTCCCTTAATATATGCAAAGGAATCAATATTATCAGATGATATTTTTTCTAAAATAAAACCGGAATATATACAAAATACCATTGTTAGTTCGGTTTTAGATGCATTCCCCTCTCCATAATGTCTGTCTTTCATTGCTTCTTCCTGATTCTCTAAAAAATAATTCCAGACATCATTTAAAAGCACTTTCCATTCATCATTACCTTCTAAATATAATTCTGCCCCTTCTATAGCTTTATTACAAATCTCATTTTGATTCTTTTCCTTTTGTGTTGTGCAAGAGAGAATCATCACAATCAGAAAAAATATAGAAATAATTTTTTTAATTATTGTTTTCATTATTACCTCAAAGAATATTTTTTTGACTTCATATATACATATCCGTTGTTTACGACAAGATCTATATCAGGAATTATTTCAACTTTATCGTAAGAAGTAAATTTAGAATCAAAAGAAGCAGCACCAATATAGTCATAATTTCCATCAGACCAAAATGGATAATCTGGATATTTTAATTGTTTATGTTCCATTTTCCTTCTCTTTTTCCATACTTTTAAAACAATTTTATTTTAATCTTTCTGCCTTAAATATCCATCCACGCCAATGAATCAACAGTGTTTCTGAATCGACAACAAAAAAAGTTCTTCCAAAAATTGAAATACCAACTTCATCTTCTTCAAATAGGATAACTACCTTCCTTATTTCCTGTATATCTTCCGAAATATGCAAATCCTTAAAATCATAAGATTTTACACCGGATCCGGTCGTTGCCTTTTTTAATTCTTTTGAATTGTAATAGCTGTTAGCAGTTATTCTACGAATATGATATTCTTTGTTTTGAAAAATTGCACTTTCATTTCTATAAACAATTTCTTTGCCTATAATTGCTCCTGCCTCTTTTTCATCAAAAATATCAGCTGCCCATTGAGGATCTAATTTAAATGTTTCGGTAATTTTCCATTCACCAATAAATGAATATAATTCATCCCTTACGTCATATAATCTTTTATCAGTATTGATTTGTCCAAAAATGTAAAATGAAATAAGAAATAAACAAAAAGTTAATAAATATTTTTTTAACATATTACGGTTCCCTTCTATTTTTTCATAAACAGCTAAAAACTCCAGTTACGATTCTATTGTATACTGTCCTCATACGGGATGACTTTATCCGTATAGGTAATACAGAAATTTATACAAGTATCATCGTATTTTGTTCCCTTATAAACCTCAGCTATTTCTACACGCACATCTTCTGGCTCTGTTATAAAAGAAATGTCTACTGTCTGAGGATGTGGTGTGTCCAATACATCAAGTATTTTAGATTTTCCTGATTTTACGCCCGTTACTTTTATTTTCTTGATTCTGTTGTTCTGTTTGTAAAGATATGGCTTATCATAGGAAATATAACCGTTCATGATTAAAAGATAAGGTGTTGTATTTTCATAAGGATGATTAACATCTATATCTGAATTATTTATTGTAAATCCTTCTCCTATTCCATCTCCTGGAACACCTTCTACCCATGGAGTTCCAACCTTTGAATTACATAGATTTTCTACTTTATATTCTCTTTTTCTTTCTACCAAATATGAAGAACAATTATAATATTCCCTATATATAGAATCGCAAAAACTTTTATCTGGACTTATAAAACCTCCTAAATAACCAAATTTCTCATAATCGTTTAAATCTCCAAAAAATAAAATAGCTCCATGTAGAAATAGAACTTTACTGTTTACCAGCAAGAACAATCATTTTTTTACTTGAAGATACCCTTGAAAGATAATTTCTCTTTATAGGAAAAAAATCATCCATTTCAAAGAATAACATTCCATCTTCTTTAATAACCTTATAATTTGTTGTTACTTTTTTTTCATCATCTAATAGAAGAACATAATTGATTTCATTTTCTGTTATATTAATATAATCGAGTTCTGGGAAAATAGCCGGAAAATAATGACCATTTAACGAGAAATTTTGTGCGAAAATATTTGAACATAGTAGTATTAAAATAATTTTCAGCAGACTTTTTTTCATTTCTTGAATCCCGGTAAATTGCTTAACGAAACAATATTTCCATAAGGATCACCCAATTGATGATGAGGATTTCCTCGGAAAGAGTATGCTAGTTCACGTTCAAAATCCATAAACTGTTTCTTCCATTGCATATTGTGTTTGGCATTTTCTACCATGCCAAGAATTATATCATAGTTTTCTGCTATAAAAAACTATTTGTATGTCCTCACGCTGGTAGAAAGCTAAGAGCAGGGCCTTTATTTTACCCCCTTATTTAATCTGATTCTTTTTACTTCATCCATCGTCATAAAATTATGGCTGTCATAAATAATGACTTCTTTTGAATATGCTTCATATACATAATAATAAAACTGAAACTTACTAGTCTTCTTAGTATACGGCTCATAACAATAATCAATAATTGGCTCTTCAACTAATAGTTTGATTTTTCCTTCTTTTGTAAACTCAAAAACATATAAAATTCTTTTATCAATATTTATCTGACCTCCACTCTCTCCCAAATTTATTTCTGCCAACAAAACATTTCTTCCGTTTATAACATCTGTTGAAACTGACTCAATATTACTGCCTGCACCAATCACTTCTATTTTATATGAATCTTTAGTTTTTCCATTACTTGTAGTAATCCATATATCCGGTGTTTTCTCATCATATTTTAAATTCACAGTCTGATTATTCGGCAGTGTAATATTCGCATCAGCAAATGCCATTCCTAAACAGATAAACGGTAAAAACAAAAACAGTTTTTTTTCAAAATCCTACTCCCCTGTAAAATCTAATATTTGTAACATCTTCTATATATACACTAAATTAAAAATTCAAATCTGTTTTACAATAAATGTTGGATATCCATCATAATAATATTCACGACCAGGCTCTCCTTCATATCTATAAAAATATAACTTAAATTTATCTGTTTTCCAGTAAGGTAATACTACTTTTCCATTACGAGAATAACCTGAAGGTATTATATATTCCTCAGAATATCTTTCTCCATATTTTGAATCTATTATATCCAGATATTTTTGTATAATTTCTTCCGAACCATACCTGCTATTTACATCTATTATATGGACGTAAAAAATTTTATTATCCAAATCATAATCAACCCCCAATGATTCATTTTCATTAACACTATAGGCATAAAACTCAGCACTACATGGTACAAATTTTTGCTTTTTAAACTCTTTGTATAAATCTGTATAATTATCAATTTTGGAATAATCATGTTCTATAATATCAATTATTTTTTCCCTCTTTCTATTCGGCTTACAAGATAAAAAAGAAAAAAATAAAGCTGACACAAATATGAATAAAAGAAACTTACCACGCATTATAATCCCATCTTCTATAATAAATTCCATACTGATTTGTTGCATCAGGAAAATCTTTATCACTGCCATGAAAAATATCATTTATGATATCTAAACTTCTTTGTTGTATTACCTTTTTATTTTCCTCTCGCTTTTTATCCTGTTCAGCAAAATAAGCATTAGCAGCTGCACCTTTTGCGGCGGCAATCTGTGCTGCAGTACAGGTTGGTGCTGAAGTATTATTCTGTTGAGAAGACGTTGTTGTTTGTGTTTCAGCAGGAGCAGGGCTTGAATTCGAAGTTGAAGAAGTTCTAGAAGAACTTCCAGATCCACTTGATGAAGAAGGCCGCGACGATACATACTCAGAATCATTTGTTCTGTCGCTTTTCATCTGTCTTCCACCATTAACCAGATACATTTTCTCTTCGGTTAATTCTCTTGCATATGGAGTGTAATCGTAGGTTTCTAAATTAAAATATTTTTGTTTCTTTTTCATAAACATTTTTTTTATTTTTCCCTATATATTCCTTCCATCAAAAAGAATGCTTACAAAAACTTATTCCTTATTTTCCTTCTTTCAATTTTGTAATAGATTCCAAGCTCTTTTACCTTGATTCGGGACACCACCTGTTTTTTTGACAAGGAAATCATGTATTTCAAATATAAAAGGTTCATAATCTGGTCCCCAACGTGAAACAACTTTATATTTGCCATCGATATTTACTTCACAAACATAGTTAGTTCCGTCATTTAAAATTATATCGTAATTTGATTTCTGATTATAAAAATCGCACTCAGAAAACAAATCAAGTAATTTATTCAGCTCTGCTTTATGTCTGGCTGGACTATCTTCTACTATCACCTCCATGTATCTGGAAAATTTTGTCCAGCAAATTTTAATGAGATATGAATATTTCCTTGCTTCAATACAGTAAAATCTCAGTTCATCATGCCCTTTTTCCATGTGCATAATACTGTCAGGATCAAAATAATCAAGAAAACTTGAAAGTATTTCATTCTGAACTTTATCAAATGTTCCTTTTGGAAAATAATTCTGGAAATAAGAAGCACTGATTTGTTTGTCAAGTTCTGTAATTTCTTTTACAGGCTCTATGGAAAATTTTTCACAAAAATTAAGATAGTCATCATATGAATTCCACTCGATGCAATACCGTCTGAATAATTCAATATAATCAATTTCTTTATACTCCAGAATTCTCCCCTTTTCTTTAAGGCTTAAAAGACTTTCCCGATGCTGTTCCACATATGGTTCATAATCAGTATCTTCGCTGATTATTTGATTATTTAATAAAAGATGATAAATTTTATTATTGAGTTCAACGAACAGGCAGTCTCTCTGAATTTTAATAAAAAAATAAAATGGAAAAGAGAAATCAAGTGTGGGGTGAAATAGCTGCTGGATTAAATACCGCAGCAAATGCTGCCGTCGCATTCTATGGAGCTTCAAATGGAGTATCATATGAGCAGGATTATTGGGATGATGTTAATAAGATTAATAACGGACTTATGTATGGATTCAAAAAAGATGCTTATTATTATAAATTTAAATATGAAAGAAGACAAGAATTAGAATCTGACATAGTCGCATATAGATTTTGTGAAGCTATAGGAATTGGTGGATATGCTTATATAATGGCATTGCAATTATTAGATGGTGAAGGAATGTATATGAAAGTTGAAAAGACAGCAGACCATCCATCAAATGCATTTAGAATAGGCTTGTTAAAGCATCTTTGGAATAAAGAGCATCTTGACTTTGCAGTAAGTAATAAAAATTTTAGATTCCCAGATGATATAATTAGCAAATAATGAAATTCTTATAAACCCAAATCGGTCGTTAGAAATTTTGCCTTACATAATGTTCAGATAAGTATTCGGAGCCTATGAAAATATAAGCGAAAAGTGCTAATGATTGACTCTGAATAATTAAACCAACTTACATTTTGCTACTTATTTTTTCTAACGACCGATTTGGGTTAAAGCGCTCGGATTCGGAAAACCGGGCGAGCAAGGGTGAATTAGCCTAAGTTATTCTTTGTTCTTCTTTTTGAAGAACTTCATTATTGCAGTTGCACCACCAGCAGCAGCAATTGCTATTATCTTCCAGAACTTAAGAAGGAATATTCCTATCTTGGCTAAGATACCCGTTTTTGCAAGCATTGTACCTGCAACGAGTCCTCCAATAGTCCATTCTGATACCTTGTCTCGGCTTTCGTCAAAGTCGGTATAAGCATAGCCCTTGTCGTATTTCAGACTGTTGATAATCTTTGATTCTGAAGCAACAACCTCCTTGCAGTCTGTTGGGTCAATGACTGCGTTGATAGACACAAGACCGTCCTTACCCAGTATTCTCATGTCGTAGTTTACTACATCGTTATCTGTGAACGATATAGCCTTTGCCCATACAAGTACATGGCTATCTGCCAAGTATTTAGGCTTGACTGCCCATCCCTTTAAAGAATACTTGTTTTCTTTTGGAAGCGTCTTGTTCTCTTCTTCTGCCATTTTTTTCAAATCTGCAAGAAGATCATCATAGTCAATACTATTTGCATCGTCATCCTTAACGTATCCGCAGTTTTCGTAGGTGATGATATAAGCCATGGAAATCTGATAAAAGCACAAAGCGGTATTAGGAACCAATGCACCTAAAAGTCCTTCTGTCCTGTCTTCCGGATTTCCCCAGTAGTCAATCAGGAGGCTCCTTGCTTGAATACTGTCCAAAAAGACAAATCCTTCAGGAACATTAATCGAAGCATGACAGGATGCTAATTTTATAACACCTGATTTTCCATAAACAGAGTCTGACTTCAATTCTT
>CAMVEQ010000152.1:0-6454 GCA_947166545.1 uncultured Treponema sp.
ATAAAAAAATCAACCTCGCAATTAATTGTTTTTGTTAGCAGCAAAGCACGGATATTTTTGTCCTTTGAAATTATGGAAAAATTTTTGTAGGTATGACGATCTACATTCGAATCCATGCCTCCGTCGCCATAGTACTCATAAACACAATACGCTCCAAGGCATTTTGTCATGTTTTCGGTTTTTATAAATACAAATTGATACAAGCCATCAAGGTAGCAACCTTGGTCACTGCTATATTCATCTTTAGCCCAGCGGCGGAATCCACCGTCGTAATCATAGCGCAGCATTCTGTAAACAGTTCCGTTTTCATAAGGCTCTTTGTAGATTTTTAGAAACTCAAGGTTAAGAGGATCCAGACCACCGTGAATCGTATAATAACCGTTTTCGCTGTTGTAATATTCTATTAACGGTTCAAGTTCACCCCTCAATCTTTCTATTTCAGATTCACCCTTCACCTCTTTTATCTGCTCATAATGATTTCCAAAAAACACCTGCCTAAAATCATAGGCAAACAAGGCCTGAGCAAATCCGTTCAACAAAACAAAAATACATATTATCTTTCTCATATTTTATTATCCTAAAATTTACTTGTTAGCAAGCCCTTCAATATACTGCTGCGGGGTCTGCACAATCAACCTTGGATTTTTATAATCACGAACATTTCTTGTAATTATAAATTCTATTTTGCTGTCTAAAGCCGTAAAATATTGCAAAGCATCTTCAAAATCTGAAAGTTCCGAATTTAAAGCCAAGTCAACTTCTTTTGCATTCACAGAAACAACATCTACAATGACCCTAAGTTTTCTTAAACATTCTTTAGCTTTTTCAATTCCCAGATGCTTACGAAGCAAATAATAAACATTTGCAAAAACCAAAGAGGTTGCAACAAGTTTTACCTTTTTCTCATCACCCAAAGAAAGAATTTGAGCCGAATATTCATAAAAATGTTCGCGTCGTTCAAGCACATCTAAAATAACATCAGAATCAATAAAAAGAACTTTACTCATACTTTGCTTCCAAGTAGTTTATATAATCATCTTTATCATCGCTCTGATTAGGAATTATTCCACTTAATTCTTGAACAAGCGGTGATATTTTTCGGTTCTTAGATTGGGAAGAAAGTAAATTCCTAAAAAATGATTCCACAATCTGTGATATGCTGGAATTATTTTCGGAAGCATACCCTTTCATCGAGGCAATAACAGAACTGTCCATACTCAAAGTTAATTTTGCATCCATACAGAGCTCCTTTACGTATAATATAACATTTTCTTTACGTAAAGTCAAATTCAAAAAAGCAAAAAAACTATATTGCAAATCCTAGTTCCAAATATACTTGCTCCAAATCTTTTATAAAGTTTGGAAGAAAGGTTTGGTCAACTTCAAAACTTAGCCTGCAAGTTTCTTTATAAACATTATGATTATATACTTCGCAAACAATCCTTATATGCCCCAAATCATCTGCAAGTATTTTTATTAAATCATCCTCAAAGGCCGGAGATAATTCTACAGATTTTCTTTCGTTTCTATATATTTCTTTTAGTCCACCAAGAAAATTTTTAAATAAAACCGTATCCGAATAGAATTCAAAGTTTTTTATTTCAAAAAAATGACTATGTGCATTTATAGAAAATTTGACAGATGAATTATCAAGATAGCGTACAAAAGAATAGAGAGACAACCAATTTTCTGATGTTGAAATTTTCACTTCCTTATCTGACGACTTCATTTTTTTAACCTCCCAAAGCAATAAAAAATGAGCAAGTCTGCTTCTTTGTACAAACACTAAAGCTCAATTTTTATAACACTTTGAAATTCTTCCCCTTCTTTCCCCTCAATGGCAAAACCACCTTCAATATCAAACTCATACTTTCTTTTCCCAACCTTTCTAACTTTTCTGATTTGTATCCATCCAGCATAAATCTTTTTAGCTGCTAATTCTTTTACACAATCAATTGTTTTTATTTCAGTGCCATCAGAATAGTTATAAAATTCAATCTTCCTCATAACGGAATCTGGATTGATTAAAACATTATCTTCCACATCTTCAAATGGGTAGTAAGATGTTACTACTCTTACAATTGAAAGATTTTCATAACTTCTGTATTCAAATCTTGTTCCCCCGCCAGAAGTCCCCCAAACTTTTATCAAATAATCTTTTGTCCACTTCACATCTTGACATGCCCAGCCTGGCTCACATTCAGCTATTATTTTATTTGTTTTTAAATCATATAGAGTCATAAGAAATGCCTTAGCCTTATTGGGCCTATGATAAACGAGCATTTTTTTATTGTCCGGAGAAATGTAAAAATCTTGAACCAATTCCCAGTTTTTAAAATTTGTAATCCGATTATTGTTTTCGTCATAAATCTGCTTAGAGTATGATTTTCCATCAATTCTATATTTTGATTCTTGCGAAAAAATTAAAGAGTTTATAATTAATAATGAAAATATTAAAACTACTTTTTTCATTTCTTCCCCTATATCTTGCACCGCAGAGGTTCGCCAGCCACGGACCTTTGTTATGCAATTATTTTATTTTCTTAACCTTATACTTATTTAATTTCAAATCAAAAATTTCACCATTCTCATTATAAATACGAATTGTATCATTATCAAGCAATTCTGTTTTCTTAATAAAAATCCATTGAACATCTCTTTCCCAAAAGGGATTATACCAAACTGAGTAAATTGAAATTGTTTTCTTTATTTTTGAATCACTTACAGATTTGATGATTACCTGTCCCTGTCCGCAAAAAATTCCTTCCGAATAATCTGCAATATATTCGTAGCCGTTATGAATTATTGCCGGAACGTCCGGAGCCGGAGTTCTCTTTGCATATAAAAACGAGAATGAGAATATAAATACACTTAGCAATATGATTTTCTTTTTCATTAAACACTCCTAGTCCTAAAGTTCAATTATTTTTTTAGCTTTCAATTTTTACCCATACAACATCTTTGTTTAACTTTTTAATCCGTAAAAACAAATCTTGCAGATGCTGATTATGTATTAGCTGAGGAAAGGGAACAACTATCTCTTTTACACTTTGGTCTTTTGTTTTTATTTGCACGGTATAACGCCAATGTCCCCCTCCATGAACTGCTTTACCATCAATAAAGTCACGCTTAATTTTTTCAATATCAACAAAATTTATGCTTTCTATGCCACTAAAGCTTCGAATTACAAGATGAGTATCATCATAAAAAATACATTCATAGAATTCATTGATTATTGCAAATAAAAATAGAAGAATAAAAACGATAGGAATTATTGAGTACCATCCATTAAGATGCTCCAAGTATATAACAGCTAAGCCAACCAACGCCACAATAAGAGACAATGAGTTTACAACTATGCGTACAATATTTTCTTTTTCTATTCCAATCTTTTCCATTATTTCTCTCCCCTCTATTAGCACACCGTTAACAACTACTAAAACCACAGGCAGCTTGACTACCTGCCAGATTCAAATATTTGTCATGTGGTTATTCCATATTTCTCCATAACCTCTTCATAAGTAGGTTCATTTTCTCTAATTTCTATTATACATCCTTCTTGGCCTTCTTCATAGTTTTCATTTGGACAAACCGAAACTTGAAATTTGCTTTCTGGTTTATTTATTTTGTAATAAACATGAAATTTGATTACGTCGAATTTATGATATTTGTCTGCTCGTTGAAATGCAAAAAAATCTTTCTTGGCAAGTTCTGAAAGTTTGCTTTCGTCATATCCCGGATTCATTTTTAAATCATCAAATGAAAATATTAAATATTTATCTTTTTCATTTTCGTTAATTTTATTTTCTTCTACTTCAAACAAGACTTTTTTAGAATAATTGCAACAGACTATTCTTTCTATACTTATAAAATCTTTTTTTATTGCTTCTCCAGAAAAAACAATCTTTAAACCATTCAGTTCTTTTCCTTGATTTAATATTTCAATGGGAAAGCTATCAAGATTATATTTGCTTACTAACATATCAGTGCAAGCACAATACTGAATTTTAGGAGGCAATCTTTTTTCTTTTTCAAGATTAAATATTAAAACTTCTTCTTCGGGTATTTTTTGCTGAATATCCTTAAATATTTTTGAACATTTTTCTTCAATATTATTTGAACATTTTATGTCTCTTAAAATTTCAGGAACTGTATCCAGATATTTTTCCATTGCTTCATAAAAAGTATTGGTATAGTTATTTAAAAGTTTACCTAAGAAAGTTAGCATTTTAATTAAGTCATTTTCATCAAAAAAACTCCAGCTGTCATAAAATGCATATTTCATTTTATTTTCTAGCCGATTAAAAGTGAGCCAATATGATTGGTCATCTTTTAAGTATGTATAATAATTTACAAAAATAGTTTTTTCTGACGCAGCTAAATTAAACTGACTTTTTTGAAGTACGATTTTTTCCAGATACCTTCCATTTATTCTTGTGAAATTTAAATTTGTTTTCTTAAACCCCAAATTTTTCATTATTGGGGTGATTATTTCTTTTATATGTAATTTAAAATTAAATATATCATCCATTTTTTACTTCCTGCGCTACTGCATGGGCACACACATAACAATGAACGGGGTTAGAATATGTTATTTTCCCCAACCTGCAAGTAATTCATTTGCTAAATCTTTAACCATATTTTCTTTACTATTCTTATATTTTTCAATATATCTTTTTGCCTTTTCACCTTTAATTTTTGACAATGCGACTAAATAAGTCCGAGCGTTATAATCACTATGGGCACTTTCTTTCTCGCAAGTTTTAATTATTGCATCTACAGAAGATTCATCTTTTAAATTTGCCAGCCCCATAGCAGCAGCCATCTTTATAAAAGAATCCTCTTTAGCATTTTCTAATATTTCCAGAAATATCTTTTTATGATTTTGTTTTGGGAAAGTTGACAGATATCCAATCGAGCTTCTTTGCCACTCCAAGCTCTTTTCTGTCTGGTATATTTTTTCATAAGTAGTTTGAAGCGAGTCAATTTTATTTTCTATTAATACATTGGTGATTGAAACAACTCTTTGTTCTGGAGTTTTTAACATTTCTATCAGTTTATTTAAAACTTCAACAGGTTGCTTTCCTTTCAAAGCATCTACAGTCCAATACCTGACTGAAGAATCTTTGCTGTCTAAATAAGTAAAAATTATATCCATTGACTCTTGGTCACTTCTACCTTCCAATACACTAATTAGATATTGTTGAATTTGTATGTGTTTTGTCGTCTTTAATGCTTTCTGAACATCTTTTAATAATTCATCCGAAAATAAAAGAGGTTGTTCATTTACGCTAAAAAAATAATTTTCAGGAATCTCTCTTGTGGAAACTAAGTGTAACCAAAGTTTTACATTTTCTATATTTTTTGATTCATAATATCCGTCTAATAATTCCTCGGAAACAGGGCCTTTGTTATCCAATAACTGGTTTACAAAATCAACATCTTCTTTTGTCGGGCTGTTAGCCAAAGCCTGAATTGCAATACTTCGAGTTTGCGGATTATCTAGCAATGGAATAAAATCATCTTTGAGATTGCCAATTCTAAGTTCTTTAATAGAATAAATAGCATATCCTTTTATACTATAATCCCAGTTCTTAACAGCATTTCGCAATAATTTTTCTGTTTTTTTATTGTTTCCAGTAACCGAAAGAATTTGAGCGGCAAGGATTTTTGCTCTTACATTTTCACTGTTAATTCTATCGTAAGCGGTTTTTTGTAATGATTCCTTATCCAATTGAATAAACAAAGGAAGCATATGAGCGTCACCAAAGTCTTCGTATTCTACCAAAAAATCAAATAGAGCTGTTGTATTTTTGGTTTTTAACAGCATTAAAGTCATACCAGCCCAAATAATATTGCCCTCGGACTTTTCGGTTTTAAGTCTTTCTAAAAGTTTTTTTTCAAATTTTTTATCACCAGCTCCTGCAATAACCAAATAAGACAATAATCGTTGGTTGTCATTTTTTGAGTTAAATAAAATATTAATATTATTTTTGTAACTGGCAGTTTCTTTAAATTTTGACAGTGGATATTCAACAATTTGTTCATCATTTTCCATAAGCTCCATCATGTCATAGTAAGGTTCCAGAAAATCTGAATATGTCTGATACATGTTATTTAAATCTGTTTCAGAAAACTCAGTTTTGGTTGCATTGATAAAATCTTTTTCAAAATCTTCAATAGTTTGTCCAAATAAACTAATTGAAAAGAATGTTATCAGCATCATTGATAAAATAAATTTTTTCATTTTTTCCTCCTAAAAGGCAGACCGGTGCAGGTGTTCGCCATAATAACAGGTTGTACTGCAAAGGGCATGCCTTGAACTTCGTTGCACATAGCCCTGCTGTCGGCTACGAAGCTTTGTTATGTGATATTTTACTTACTGAATGTCAATTCCAGATGTTTCTTTTCTTTTACACAATCTAGCAAATAATAATTAATTATATTTTGATAT
>CAMVEQ010000153.1:0-6414 GCA_947166545.1 uncultured Treponema sp.
AGCCCTAACGTTTGCTATTTTATCATTTGCTTCTTTAGCCATTTTTTCCTTCCTCATAGCCCAATACTGGCATGTGAGCATAAATACGCAGTTAAACAGCAAACCGACTTGACTGGTTTGTCGATTTGAACTGCAAGTTATGCTTTATTTATTTTTAATTCTATTAAGTCCTTGTGAAGCATATGTTTTAGCTTCTTCAGAATCCATCTTAGACATTATTGTATACCATTTTTCAGCTTCTTTATAATTCTCAATTTTTTCACAATTCGAAGCAAGATTTCCTATAATAATATAATCATTTGGATCGATTTTATATGCAGATAATAATATTTCAATTGCTTTATTGTATTCTTTTGAAGATGAATAATAATAAGATAAATAATTTAGAAAAATTACATTCTGAGGAAAACGCTTAATTATTTCATCAAGAGTTTTTTTGGCTGCATCTCGGGCAACATAAAAATCATACATTGAACAGTAATCATTAAAACATTCAATTACAAAATCTTCAATATCCCAGTTATTATTCTTAAAACTTTCATTATTCGTCCAGTACCAGTTTAATTTATTTTTATCGTAAACTTTAAAAAACTCGGCAATTGCTATAGATGCATCTGAATATTTTTCAGCAGATAATAATGAACGAATTTTTCCGAAATATATATCCATTCTATAAGGATTCTTTTTCAGTGCCTTGTCCAAATACGAAATTGCTGTTTTTAAATCATCATCATCATAGACTGTCTTGGAATATATTCCATATTGTCCATTGTGCATATATCCAACAATACTTTTTTCTTCAGCTTTTCTATTTAGATAGTAATTGAACCATCCTGTCATCAAATCTGGATCTGATGGACTTTCTTTTTCCCATTCCTGTAGTAATGATTTTACATTTTCATAATCACCACTTCTTAATCCAGAAACAACTTGGTTTTGTTTATCAAAACCATAAATATTCAAGGAAAAACAAATTATTAAAATAACAAACAATTTTTTTTTCATTTTTTTCTCCCTTGCACCCCTGTGTACCTTTAAGTTTTATTCGAAGAACTTTGGAATATGCTGATATTCTTCTCTGTCATTTATAAACTCTATGAAGTTTTGAAAAATAAATTCATTCTCAGTGTTTTGCTCAACTTCAATTAAGTTATATAAATCAAATGGAATATTGCATATTTCATTCTCGGAAAAATAATTATAGAACTCATTGCTGTCATATAATCCACTGGAAAAAACATCCTTTATATTCATTTTGTTTTCTGCCCTAATAGCTCTTTATCTTTTCACCATATTTCCTTTGCATTGTACAACTCTTGGGAATGGATTAAATCAAAAGCTGTTTGCATAAAAGTTGCATCTTTAGGATTTTTGAACAATGATCCAGGACTATTCCGCCAGTCAGATAAAGCAGCTTCATAAGAATTATTTTGTTCAAAATCTGCAAAGAGTTCCTTTAGCTTAAAATATACAATAAAGTGACTTATTTCCGAAAAATTAATATCTTTTTCATCCTCTTTTTGAAAATCATGTCATGAGTTTTCTTATTTTAACAACTTCACTAATTCATCAGGAAGCTTTACCATACCTTTTGATTTATCATGAATTATTTTATAATATTTTTTCCCATCATACCAAAATACTGTATTTGTAATACTTCCTGGTCCTTGTTGATACATATAATCAACCAAGTCTAACATTTGAACAATATCATTATTTATTGATTTCTTGTTTATATTTTTTACAAGAATACCATACCTATTTGGAATTGCAACAAATGAACCATATTCTGAGTTTATTTTCAAATCATATATTGAAGAAGTGATAAAAATATTTGAATCTGACAATAAAATCGAGATATCAAAAGTATCAGAAATTTTATAATTTTCAAAAGATTCTTTATTATTCTTTAAGGTATTTTTTACCGCATAATCAATTATTTGCTTTTCTGTTAATGACCATTTTCCAACATATTCCTTTGGTAAAGACTTTATTGCACTTGGATATTCTATAACAACGACACCGATAAAATCGTCATTAAAAAAATCAATAATAGATGACTTTGAATACTCATCTTTTAATTCAGTGGAATATATTCTTATTTTGAGAAATTCCTTTCCCGTTTCAAATTTTTCAAGTTTTGGATTAATTAATTTTTCATCTGCTTTAGTCTGCTTTATGTAGGCAAAATGATTTTTTACAATATTTTTCCATTCTGATTTATTATTTTGCAAACAGATACTGTACAAATTTGAAAGTCCTACTTCTGTGCCAACTTCAAAATAATCATTTTCATCTTTTATAATAAAATACTCTTCAGAAAAATGATCTTCATAATTTTTTATATTTATATTTTTTAATTCTTTTTTTACTATGTTTATAAATTCATTGTATTCTTTGTTGCTTTTCGCAAAAAGAGGCATACAAATTGCAATCATTAACATTAATACCAAAATTTTTCTCTTCATTTTTTTTACTCCAGTTTTAATATATCGAAATATGTATACTTTGAAAAGAACCTTCTATTTTCCTTTTACTCGTACAACTTTGCTGTGTACAATCACGCTGTTTTTGAGGGGTTTACCGCCTGCACTCAAAGAAGTTTCCACTATAAAGACATAAGTTCCTTCCTGCACATTTTCCAAAAAGAACTCAATCTTAGACGGCATGTTTGTAAAAATATGCTCCTGTGCAATCCATTTATCCCTAGCAGGAAGCCTGCCATTCCATTTTTCAGGAACAGCAGCTACATACAAACCATAAGAATCACCCCCCAACTTTATAGCCTTTCCGTTTATCCTGACCATCTGATCCACAACAACTTCATTCATTGGAGATTCTTTCATGGAAAGCTCACAGACAGAAAAAATATAATGCTGAGTGGCAACATCACACACTTCTCGCACTACAAGATTGCCGACAGCTTTACGAGCTTCTTCTGACGGCGTAAAGCCCACATCAAATTGACTTGCTATTTTTGAAGGAGTGTCTGAACGGCTAATGCTGCCTTTCAGTACAGGATACACCGTACCAAAATCCAAAAGTTCAACGGCACAGCCCTTGCTAAGCTTATCCATCATGTGACGGCTAAGTTCTTGAGCCACATACAACATTGTTTCTTTTGACATTATGGAAGCATGATTATCTTCCATTTCTTTTAGTATTGAAGCAACACTCACCTTACGGCGACTGACAGAACCATAACAGCGTTTGTTGCCGTCCGCATCAGGAAGGTTGCTTTCATGAATGACAACATCAACCTTTGTTTTTTCCTTTTCCAATGATAAAAGACACGACTTCTTTCTAGGCATACAAACTCCTGTAAACTGACAATGGCAGACATACTACACTATTTGCGTTTCATTTACCATAAGGAAAAGAAATTATTTACAGTAAGTTTTACTTCTCGTTAGCTTTTTCGTTAACTTCCACAGCAGTTATGCAAGTATCCTGATATTTTGTTCCCTTGTAAACTTCAAGAATTGTAAGTTTTACATGTTTTACATCCCCAGTAAGAATAATCTGTGTAAATTCAACTTCATCCCTAAAGTCAAATTCCTTTTTAATGCCTGTATCAGTTTCGAGAAGTGCTTTTTTGATGCGGTTGTTCTCTTTGAAAAGATGAGGTTTTAAAGGATCAACATATCCATTAAGAATGCGGATATCCCAAGGCTCTCCTGCAGAATAAGACATGTCAAACTCAAAAGTTTCACCAATACCGTCCCCCTTCTTTCCTTCAACCCAAGGTTTTATCTGATTACTCCATAAATTTACCTGCTTGTTATTTGCCGGCATAGCATAGATTTTAGCAGTGTTTTCTGGTGCATAAGAAGTTTTACCTTCTTTCAGATATGACGAAACCGTGTAAGTTTTTATATTATTGCCATTGTTGAGATTTATTGAAGGAGCTGAAAAATACTTTTCAACGGCTTTTTTATCATCTTTCAGGAATTCAGAAGTATGCTCAAAAAATGAATAGCGGAATAAATTCGGTTCATACACCCAGTAATACTCGCTTTCAACCACTTTGGCAGTATATGTATCAATAATGGTAAAGTGATGTTCAAGTTTCTTGTTTTTATCAAAAAGTTTCAGATGCTTGTATCCGTATTCGTCAATATACATATCCGCATTCTGAGAATCATATTTATTTGAGCCAAGAGAAAACGTAAGGGTTGTATAGCGGCTATCAAAATCTTCAGAGGCACTCATTGACCTATAATCATCGATCCAATAGAAATCTTGATTAAAAAGATTTTTTGCTTTTTTTACAGTTTCTGTTTTTTCATAAATTGAAGAACTTCCAGAAGGCTGTGAAATATATTCAAAGTATTTATTAAAAAGAGCTGTATCATCAGAATAAGAACAGATGCCTTTGAAGTACTCAAAATCTTTCATTTCCCAGTCAGCATTGTCTTTAGCATAAGATTCATTAACCATTGCAGAAATACAGGTGTCCTGATATTTTGTTCCTTTATAAACATCAAGAATTGTCAGCTTTAAAGATTTTGACGGTTTTGAAAGTTCCAGATAATTAAAGTAAACCTTATCCTCAAAATTCATGATGTATTCCAGCTTGTTTGTAAGGTCTTCTACCTTCAGCTTTTTTACACGGCTGTTTTCCTTAAAAAGCTTCATGTTCTGAACATCTGCATATCCGTTAAGAATTGAAAATCCATAAATCTGGCTTTTAAACTCAATGGAAATTGTTTCATTTATGCCATATCCTTTAGCACCTTCAACCCATGGAATATGAGCATTGTTCCACCAGTAAGGATGGCAACGACAGCCAGATTCAAAGGCTCTAAAAAGATTAATTGGAGCATAAACAATATCCTGGCCATACTGTTTTTCTTTTAAACTTGAAGAGGCTGTAATGGACTTTACATTATTGCTAACAAAAGGAGTACCATCGCCTGTTGAATCTTCTGAAGTAGCATAGCGATCATATTTATTTTTTCCGTCAGAACGGAAATTTCCAAAAAACTGCTTCATGCCTTCTCCGTCTATAATAAGGATCTGGCGTCCGTTAAAGGTCAGCTTCAAGAATCCGTCTTTGTCATAGGCAAGAAGCTTTCTGTCCAGCTTCATCATTTTCTTTTCATACGGCAGCATAAAATAAAGTTCACTGTCGTTAAAGAAAAGAACTGATTCATCTTCTTCCCCAAGAGTTACCTGATGTATAGAACCTGCAAAAACAGAACAGACTTCGGCTATAAAAACCAAAAACATCATTAAAAAAAATCTTTTCATTTATTTCTCCAAATGTAAGTACCAATAAGTCTTATATTTAAAAGTAACTTTACTCTATTTCGTAACAGGCTTTTTCATAATTCTCAGATTTTGTTTTCAGAGAGTATTTTTAGTTTCATAAAAAACTCATATTCTTTATTCAATTATAGTGATTTGTTCTAATGTTACTTTAGAAACATTTTCAAATGTATATGTCTTTTCCAAGTAATCCATCGGTCTTGAACTTTTTATATATTGATATTTATTGTAAAATTGGAATCAAGATTTCATTGTTTTCTTTTTTATAAAATCCATTCTAATCTTCTTTTATATAATAATCAGAAATAGACATATCAGTTCCTATTTTATACCAATTGATTGTTTCTGTTTTTTTATTTAAGTCTTTTTCTGTTCTTAAATTATTTTCATAATTTCGATAGATTTCTTTATTAACATCATATTTAAGGAATAATTTATAATTCTGAAATTCAAATTCTCCTTCTCCATATATTTCATGTTTAGCAGTATCAAGAGAGGTGTTGGAATATTTTGTGAAACAATATTTTCCTTCTTTATTCTTGAAAAAACTTAAACATATTCCATCAAAACCTTCTACATATATTTTTTTACCTAAGAATAAATCTTTTCTATTTCCTATATTAAATAATATTTTTATTTCAGAAACTAATTCTTTTTTTGAATTAAATAAATTTATCATATCTTTATCTTTTACTATATATTCTAAATACGGATAACCTGCCAGAATAGCATACCTTAAAAAGAATTCAGCTTTATCATAGTTTTTCTGAATACTGTAACAACAAGCAATATTATACAAAGAAAAATACGATTCTTTAATTGTTTCATTATTATCTTTTGAAATTTTCGATGAGGAAACATTGAATAAATTCTGATTTATATTATATTTTTCCCAAAATTTTTTATAATTTTCAATTGCCTTATCATATTGGCTTTTTTCAAAATAGTCATTTGCGATTTCGTAATATGTAATAATAGAATCTAATGATTCTGATGATAAAGGAATAAGATAAATTAATAAAAGTAACAGAAATAATAAACTTTTCTTTTTCATACAAAAACCTTTATTTAAATTATGCGCCCCAGTACGGGCGTCCACATAACAACTGGTTGTACCGCAGGCAGCTTGACTGCCTGTCGGCT
>CAMVEQ010000154.1:0-6402 GCA_947166545.1 uncultured Treponema sp.
TCAAAAGTGTGGACTAAGTGGGCAATAAAGCCAGAAGTATTATTTGATGGTGGAAATATGTGTTCCAATGGTTCAGATGTTTCTGCTTGTGAAGACTTGAGTTTATTAACAACCTCTATGACAGGTTCTAGTTTAACGACAATAAATGCTACTAGTTCAGCGACTGCTCAGGCAGCATGGTTTGCTTCTCAAATATATGTGAATTATCCTGATATTTGGCCAGAAACTGTTCGTGCTCTTATGGTTCATTCTGCGGAATGGACTGATAATATGAAACGTTGTTTTCTTAAGGATGTAGATACAAAAAGAAACAGAATAAATCTTTTACGGACATGTGGATATGGTATTCCAAATTTAGCAAAGGCATTGGAATGTATGAATAACTCTGTAAATCTTGTAATACAAGATGAAATACAGCCATTTATAATGGGTAACTCTTCAATTACATACAACGAAATGCGATTAATTGATTTGCCATGGGCAAAAGAACAATTGCGGGATCTCGAAAATACACCAGTACAGCTAAAGATTACTTTATCTTATTATATTGAACCATCTCCAGGTAATAGAGGCTGGAAAGAAAAATATACATATTCTTCCTTCGGATTAAAATTCGAAATAAAAGATGAAAATGAAAGCGAATCAGAGTTTATAAGTAGAATTGATTATGCAATGCATAATGAAGATGATACGAACGTTTCAAGCAATAGTGATATTTGGTATTTAGGGAAAAAGAATAGAGATAAAGGTTGCATTCGTTCTGATTTTACAGTGAATACTACTGCAATACAGATTGCAGAAATTGATAAGATTGCAATTATCCCTGAAAACGGTTGGTGGAAAAATCGACGGAATATGGGACGCTTTAATAATACTGCTCGTTATAGCCTTATAGTTACTATTTCAACACCAGATAAAAATATTGATTTGTATACGCCAATAATGACAAAAATAAAATCAGCTGTAGAAGTGAAAGTGTAATTTATGAGCAATGATATTGAATGGAAAATGGTTAATCTTGCCAAAAATTGTACGATAAAAGCCCGTATTGGATGGCAAGGGTTGCGATCTGATGAATATAGAAAAAATGGGGATTTTCTTTTAATTACTGGAACAGATTTTGAAAATGGGTTTATCAATTATGATACGTGTTCTTATGTCGATGAATGGCGTTATTTACAAGATGCAAATATACAACTCAAGAATGATGATGTTCTTATAACAAAAGATGGAACAATTGGAAAGATTGCTTTTGTCAAAAATCTTGAAATGCCTGCGACCTTAAACAGCGGTATATTTGTGATTCGCCCAAAAGAAGATATAGGCATTTATCCTGAATATTTGTCGTTGGTGTTTAAGTCCTCAATTTTTACAGACTTTCTAGATAGAATTACTGCAGGTTCTACGATAGTTCATTTATATCAAAAAGATATTGTAAAATTTGAATTTCCCATTCCCTACAAAAACGGTACTCCAGACCTAGAAACGCAAAAGCAGATTGCTCAGAAGCTTGGTGATATGGACAGCCTGATTGCAGCAAAAGAAAAACTCCTTGCAAAAAAACGCAATCTAAAAGTTGCCGCCATGCAGAAATTGATTAAAGACGAAGAAGGCGAAAACTGGAAAAAGGTGAAGCTGGGGGATGTAGCAACCATTGTTAGAGGCGGTTCTCCATGACCCATTGAGAATTTCATTACAAATTCATCAGATGGAATTAATTGGATAAAAATTGGTGATGTTGCTGTAGGTGCTAAATATATCGAACAAACAGAAGAAAAAATTATTCCAGAAGGAATGTGTAAATCTAGAGCGGTAAGGGCTGGTGATTTTTTATTATCGAATTCAATGAGTTTTGGACGTCCATATATTTTAAAAATTGATGGAGCAATTCATGACGGTTGGCTTGCGATTCAAAACTATTCCAAAACATTTGATACAGATTATTTATATTATGTACTCAGCTCTGATGTCGTTTTGAATCAATATCTTTCAATGGCTGCAGGAAGTTCTGTTTTGAACCTGAATAAGCAAATTGTTTCAAAAGTTGTAATTCCAGCCCCATTTAAATCAAGCCAAGAATCTGATCTTACTGAGCAACATCGTATAGCTTCAATCCTTTCTGACATGGATTGTGAAATCGCTGCCATTGAAAAAGAAATCACAAAATTTCAGGAGCTAAAAACTGCCATGATGCAGAAAATGTTTTGCTTTGGAATGACAGGGGGAAACAATGAATGATATGTTGGTTTTAAATAATGAATATGAATCTTGGAAAAATGAAATTGTAAACGAGATTCATTCAAGACAGTTTCGGACAGTTCTCAATGTTAATGCTGACACATTGCAGAATTATTTTGAAATCGGGAAGAAAATTTTAGATGCTCAAGAAGAAAAGGGCTGGGGAAGTCATGTTATTGACCAGTTGTCAAAGGATTTGGAAAAGGAATTTGGTAAAAACAATGGTTATTCTGTGCGAAATCTGAGAAATATGAAGATTTTTGCCGAAGAATACCCTGATTTTCCAATTTGGCAAGTGCCGCTTGCCGAATTGAACGGAGAAAAAGTGCAAGTGCCACTTGCACAAATAACATGGTATCATCATATTTCACTCATATCAAAAGTAAAAGATAAAATTGAGCGCGCGTTCTATATAAAGGAAACTGCAGAAAACGGCTGGAGCCGCGATGTAATGCTTCTGCAGGTACAAAGCGGTCTTTTTGAACGAAAGGGAAAGTCAATCAATAATTTTTCAAACACTCTGCCTTCTCCTCAATCAGACCTTGCTGTTTCAGTTTTTAAAGACCCCTACAATTTTGGTTTTGTGGCTTTTTCTGAGAAACAGAATGAAATCGACATTGAAAGGCAGCTGACAAGCAAAATCAATGATTTTCTTTTGGAAATGGGAAAAGGATTTGCATACATCGGAAGGCAGTATCATCTGACAGTTGATGGTGATGACTATTACATTGACCTTCTGATGTATCATACGAAACTGCATTGTTATGTGGTAATAGAACTAAAAGCTGTGGAATTTATTCCTGAATTTGTAAGCAAGCTTAATTTTTATATATCTGCGGTAGATGAGCAGCTCAAAACCGAAGAGGATAAACCTACAATCGGGCTTCTTTTGTGTCGGTCAAAAAGTAATGTGAAGGCAGAATATTCTTTGCGTGGATTTACCCAGCCTCTTGGAATTGCGGAATATGAAACACAGAAAATCCTGAATGATGTAAAGTCTTCTCTGCCAAGCATAGAAGAAATTGAAGCAGAATTGACGTTAGACGAATCTGAAGATAAGGAAAAATAATAACAAGAGGCGCAAGGTGCTTATCAATAATGTGGAAATAGCCGTCCAGCGAAAAAACATAAAAAGCATTCATCTTTCTGTTTATCCTCCTCAAGGAACTGTAAAAATCAGCGCGCCTCTTGGAACAAGCGAAAGCTATATAAAGAATTTTGCTTTGAGCAAATGGACCTGGATTACAGAAAAACGTTCGCAAATACTTGTTTCTTGTAAGGAAGCAAAAGAAAAAGAATATGTATCGGGTGAAAGTCACTTGCTATTTGGAACGGAATATCGTCTTTTTGTTCAGGTAAATCCGATCGAAGCTCAGAACGTTTGCATTGACGGAGACTACATAAAGGTTACTGTAAAAAATAAAGAGAATGTTAAATCGGTATTAGAAAACTTTTACAAATTACAGCTTAAAGAACGAGTTGAGCGGTTTATCTCAAAATGGGAAGAAGTTCTAAAAGTCAAATGTGAAGGAATTAAATATCGTACAATGAAAACCCGTTGGGGTTCCTGTATTCCCGAAAAAAAATCGATTACATTCAATATCAATCTTGCTCAAAAAGATATTGAATGTGTGGAATATGTAGTTGTTCATGAGTTGATTCATTTAATTGAACCGACTCATTCTACAGATTTCTATAGAATATTGGAAAAGAATATACCAAACTGGAAATTATTAAGAGAAAGGATGAACTAATATGGCACAGATTGTAGACCAGATAGAACTAGAGCAGTTGGAACGCGAATACCAGAATTCTCTTGTGAAAATGTTTTGTCCTAAAATATCCTCAAATGTTAGCAATAGGGAAGTTCATGAACCTTCACCTGCTTTTGGAGAATTGGATTACCGCTATCTTGGCAATCTTGAATATCCTAAGGGAAAAGATTGCACTAAAAATGGAAAGAAGAATTCTCCTTTAAGAGATGATGACTTGCAGTTATGGCTCAAGTGTCGGCGCAATAAAGACGGTTCTCCTAAATACACTTCCAGTCAGATTGAAGAAGCTATATCAACACTCAAAAAAACAATTCTCCTTGATAAAGTAACTAATCTTGTTGAAGTAAATAATAAGGTCTATCAGCTTTTGATAAACGGTGTTGAAGCTCGTCCTAGCCCAGATAAGAATGAAGAAAAGGTAATGTTCTTTGATTTTGAGAATTACTACGCAAATGATTTTGCCTTAGCAGAAGAAGTTTCTTATATAGATTACCTAACCAGCAAGGGCGGAGACAATAAGAATGCTCGTCCTGATATTGTCATTTACGTAAATGGAATAGCACTTGCTGTTTTTGAATTAAAGAGAAGCATTGTAAATATTGAACATGCGGTTAATCAGTCTTTAATAAACCAAAGGGAAGAAATTCCAACCTTTTTTACTACAGTACAATTCATAGCAGCTGCAAGCGACAAGCAGGTTGGTAAAAAAGGCTTTTTATATGGAACAGTAAACACGCCCTTGCAGTTCTGGTGCACATGGAAACCTGATACAACTGAGACTGGCGTAAAGCTGACAGATAAGCAGGCAATCAAGGGATTCTTTGATAAAACAGTTTTGATGGATATGTTCCATTATGGTGTAATTGATGATGGCGGTGTTAAAAAGATAATGCGTCCGCATCAGTTATATGCGTTGCGAGCCATAATGCCTCGTTTACGTACAAAGAATGGTGGCGTTATCTGGCATAGTCAGGGCAGCAGAAAGTCATTGACTATGATTTGGATTGCAAATTATATCAGACTGAATACAAAAGATTTTCCGGATCCTCGTGTAATTGTTGTCACAGATCGAACAGAACTCGATGCACAGATTGTCATAAACTTTGAACATTCGGGCTGTACCATTGCACGTGCTACAAGTGCAGATAATCTTCTTGATTTACTCGCTAGTGGTGAAGGCTGGCTTATCAGTACCCTTATTCACAAGTTCGGGCAGAGAATCGACGAGAATGGAAAAACTGTTGCTGGAGAAGACGACCCAGGCATTCCTCTTGAATTATATCTGAAAGAACTTGAAAAGATCCTTGCGAAGAAATATCCAAATGGTTTTACTGCAAAAGGAAAAACAAAATTTGTTTTTGTAGATGAATGTCATAGAACTCAGAATGGTGTTTTACATAAGGCTATGAGGAAGATTCTTGGCGACGATGTTACATTTATAGGTTTTACAGGAACACCACTTATAAAAGATAAGGATGATAAAAAATCTAAACATGCTTCCCCCTATGCTATTTATCAAAGAGCAGACAATTTAAGCCAGAATAGATTTGGGCCATTTATTCATAAGTATCTTCACAAAAACGCTGTTGAAGATGGAGTAATTCTTGATCTTCAATATGAAGCAAGAAATGTAGAAACGAAAATCAAGAAACTGGATAAAGTTCAGGAACGATTTGATGACTATACAAAGAATCTTTCTGAAGATGAAAAAAAACAGATTGAACGAAAGAAGAAAATAGAAGACCGATGGGCAACTTTGGAGAGCATTTATACTACAAAAGAACGAATGCAGCAGATAGCATATTCAATCTTTGAGGATATGGAAAATCGCCCTCTTAAAGAAAGCTGGTGCAATGCAATGCTCGTTGCAGATGATATTTATGCTGCATATAAATACTATCAGTTCTTCCAATACAACGAAGAAAACACAATTCTTCGTGATCGCTGTGCCGTTGTTACCAGCTATGAAGCTCCATTTAAGGATCAGCGAAATCAAGTCCAGGATAATGAATTCAAAAAATCAATGGAAGATTTCAAAGTTGATATGATGAAGAAATCTTTTGAAAATGCAGGCGAAGTTGATGTTGATGGAAAACTAGTTAAAATAACGACAAGTGAACTCTATGAGAAATGGGCAAAAAAACTTTTTAAGACAAAACCTGCAAAGATGAAACTTTTAATTGTTGTGGATAAACTCCTTACAGGATTTGATGCTCCGACTTGTATGTATCTTTACATTGATAAAAAAATGGAAGATTACAATTTGTTCCAGGCTATCTGCCGTACCAACCGTCTTGGTTCAGATATTAAAGATGATGATGGCACAATAATTAAATCTCATAAAGAATATGGAATGATTGTAGACTTTAAGCATACTTTTGATAAGATT
>CAMVEQ010000155.1:0-6359 GCA_947166545.1 uncultured Treponema sp.
TGCCAGCTCCGACGATATCTGAACTTCACTCTTGTTCAATTCATATAAATCAACTCCCGATTTTTTTAACAACGTTGAAAACTGAGTAAAGTCTTTATGTTCGCCAATAATGAAATCAAAATGGATTTCTATTACATTACCTTCATGTTCTCCATCTGTTACGTGTTCATAATCAGAAGTTGCTCTTCCAATCGCTCCCAATAAAGGCCAGAACTTACCTTGCTCCATAACAATTATCAAATCATCTTCTTTTATCAAGGAACCTTCAACATAATCTAGACAATAACCGTAGCTTTCTTTGCCGCTTATTAAATCGTTAAAGAAAGCCTGGTACCATGTATTTGGTCCGAAAAATTTTTCAAGATCTCCCGTATATAGGATAAAAGCACTCATAACTTTCCTCTACATCAACTGCTTAGAAACAATATTCAGAATCTGGCCGGTGAGGCGTTTCAAATCCTTACACTGAACAAGGTGAGGATAAATCTCTTTCAAATCGTTATAAGTTGAATACTCATCGTCATCATCACATTCATCATCCAGGGCGACTGCAATAATATTAGTTCCCCTGTTTATGATTTTCTTGGCTGCATTTGCAGTATCTTTATTTGCCACAGCTCCATAATAATCATCATAATCGTGGGCAGGCTGACCATCGGAAAGAACAATGATAAGTTTGTTATCACAGAATGTCTTCTGGTTGATATATTTTTCAGCCCAGTAAAGTGCAAGTCCGTCACGATTGTCTCCGTTTGCATCCAGCTGCATAATATTAAGTTTTTCTTCTTCTTTCGCGTTGAAATCGACCAGGATATTTACATCAATTTCAGGGTCATCAAAATGTCCGCGGTGCTCAACAATGGCATGCTGAATGCCCTGCTTTTTCAGGACCTCATGCAGAATAACACTTGAAATCATTGCTGAATTTCTTCTTTCACCAGACATAGAACCCGAGCCATCTATCAAAAGAAGCACAGACATATCTGGAACTTCATTACCCCGGGTGTTGCGGAACCAGATTCTTTTCTTCATATCACCCATCATTTTGGAATCAATTCCTGCTCCAAAACGATATTTGTTTTCTCTTACCGGAACCTGAGCGCGAAGCAGTTGTAAAAAGCGAGAGTTATATGAATTAATATTCAGATGATACTGATTGTAGATGTTCTGATAAGCCTTTCTGAGGTTTAGATTTATCTTTGGATGATTCTCATTAATCTTGATATTCTTATGTACAGCGGAGGCTCCTACACTATTTCCAGAATGTTCAACTTTATATCCCTGATAGCTGGTAATATCATCAGCAGTTTGTTCATCCTTTTCGAAGCCTTTAACTGCTTTAATCAATTCGGGTACACCCGTATTTGGCTCTGTTTTTTCTGTCCCATCGATATTTGAAAAAAGGCGTGTTGTAACAGCTTGAGTTCTACCCTTCCTTTCCTTACCACCGATCGAATTTGTAAAACCTCCATGAGTTCCCTGACCTGCTACAGTTCCAGGAAGTAGAGATTCTCCAAGTTCTGCTTCATCATCTTTAGGAATAAGAGGTTTTATGATTTCAAAAATCTGCTTTGAATATTTGTAACGGTCATCAGGATTATCCTGAATTGAACCGTCGAGAAAGAGTTGCTTAGTTTTTTCTACATATTCAGCAATTTCTGCAGAAGGTTCTTCATGCTTGAACATCGGATACAAAAGAAATCCGGCCATATAATCAAGATAATCGATAAGATTCTGAACCTTTTTTTGCATTTCAATAAAATGCTTAAACTCTTCCAGAAGTTTTTTCTGGTCCTCTGTTAGTTTCTGTTCTTCAGATTCTGTAGCTTCGGGAGGGTCAAAATCTTTGATATCTTCCGGCTTTTCAATTTTGAATCGTTCTTCAGCAGTACTCTCTACATCCTTCTTTGCAAAAGCAGGAGCTACTCTATTAAACATCAGATAGATCTCGATATTGTCATAAACAGAAGCACCAACTGCTTCGATGTAAGCATCTTCAATTATGTTTGAAATATTGGCGATTGTCTTGAGTTCGTTTTTATGAGTATTACCCTCTGTCTCAAAAAAATCCGGGTCCTTATATTGATTGCCTGGGAAGTTGGTATATAAAAGGTGAAGACACTCGTGCAGCGTGAGACCACGACAAACCATTTTTAAGGCATTCCATGGAGTTGCGGAAACAAGTCCCGGCCAGCCTAAAGCCTTTTCTGTTTTATCCAGACATTCTGCATCTTTATAAATATCATGAAAAGCAGGATCTACAACAATGTTTTTGCCGTCAGTATATGCCTTATCCTCGTTTATAAAGAACAACCGTACATCATCACTTTCTGCAAAAGCTCGGGCAAATGATTCTTCTACCGATCGGTTACGTTCCGTCTGGAATTTATCGAGAATAGCTTTGAAAATGTCGTCTTCTGTAGTAATTGGTTCCACTCTTTTTCCTATGCAATCGGATTTAATACCTTAATCAAATCTTCATCTGAAACATTTTCTGAAAGAGATTCGGCAAGTTTTTCGTCAAATTCAAAATCGATAAAGTCTTCTTCAACGACCTCTCCTTCCTTAAAATCTCGATATGTTAGTTTCTTTGAATCAATAACACGTTTCTTTAAAACAGGACACAAATCTCTAATATAATTTCCAAGGTCTTCAATCATCTGATTTTCTTCTTCCTGTTCATATGCAAGCAAAGTATTAGTTTTCCTTATAGGGCACACCTTCTTCACGATAGCAAGAATCAGTTTCTCAACAACGGCTGCATCTTCTATCAAGACACCACTGTGTCCTTTATGCCACTCAATTTCAGGAACTATTTTTTCAAGTTCAGCAGCAGAGAGAAAATCTGTTTTTCGACGATCGATAATACAGTCAAAATATAAATCCGCGTAAAAAAGATTTGTTCCGTCCTTTTTTCTCCAGCTTGCACTTGTATACGGTTCACTAACAAAAGTTCCAAAACCAGCAATACCGTCCTTATCAGTTCCTACCTGCTGCAAAATCCAGTAATCACCTTCTTCAAGGTTTTCAAAATCATAAATACTCCAGTTCATTCCATCAAAATCGTTGTCCAAGATATTCTGAAGTAAGTATTCGTGGCGATCATAAGTCCAGCTGGAAATATCCGGGTTCCATCTCAAAATATACAATTTCATAAACTAACTCCACTTATAAAGCATAAGGATTCCACGAATGGCTTCTTCAAGAACCCGATCACACTTAGCAATCGGAATGATCGCCTTCTCTGCTGCTGTCATATAACCTTCATACTTTGCAAGACGAGCCCAGTTTTCTAGGTTACGAGGTGAGATAACTACATCCAATTCTTCAGCTTCAATCTTTTTCTGAAGCTTGTGATAAACACCGATGATTTTCTTTACTACAGGCTTACATTCAGGGACACGGGCAACAAGCATTCGCTCAATTGATTCATCGCTCAAAGCCGCAATTTCAATTATTGCATTGAAGCGGTTATACAAAGCCTGGTTCAATTCCTTTGTACCAAAATAGCCTAAGTTCATTGTCGCAAAGAAGCGGAAGTTCTTATGACGGCGAACTACTTCACCATTATCAAGACGGACAAATCCATTATCATCAAGAAGCGAATTCAAGAACGCAAGGTACTGTGGTTTTGCAAAGTTGATTTCCTCAAATACTACAGCACCACCCTCTCGGATTGCCTTTGTTACATAACTTTCCTTAAAGATGATTTTGTCATCCTGTGGAATAAATTTTCCTAGTACAAACTCATCAAGGTTTTCTGTACAGTTAATGGTTTCCATGATCGGAAGACCAATTGTCTGGCACACAAGTTTACAACTGATTGTCTTTCCAGTTCCTGCAGGTCCATGGAAAAGTGTTGCACGAACATCTCCACTCTGAATAGCATTGCAGACAGGGAGCAGTTTATTTGGAATCACAAACTCTTCTGTCAAAGCAGGAATCAAAGATTTCTGTTCATCTGTAAATTCCGATACGTCAAATTTAGTAACATCTACTGCATCATTCTTTTTAAGAGCAAGTTTATTTTCGCGGATAGTTTCATAGGTAGAAGAGAAGCTTGTAAATTCATTCTTATTTATAGAAGGAACTTCATCATATGTAAGATTGTAATCATCCATTTTGTGCATCTGATACAAGTCTTCATTCAGATTTACAAAAGTATCAGGCTCTGGAGAATCAATAAACTTTTCCATTATGTCGCGATACTGATTTACCCGTTCCATTTCGCGGGCTGTAAGAATACAGAAGGTTGGAAGCAGTTTATAAAGAAGATGAAGATGCTCCATATCTCCTTTAAGCAACTTTCCTTTTTTATCGTAAGCAGCAACAACAATCTTTTCGCCTTTGAGGTAAGCCTTGTATGAATAGATCTCCGGCTCAAGAACCTTGTTCTCTCTATACTCATCTGGAATATTGATTTCAAGAAGATACTCATCCTTATTTGGACTTACCCAATAATCACCAAAAGGTATTTCCTTATCTGCATTGATAATCGCAGAAAGCATACTGCTAAAAAGTATGATTGCCTCACCAATCGGCTGACACAAAGTAGTTGTACCTTTATATGACTGATTATCAGGATGCACATAATACTGCGTACCATCACTAAGATGCTTAAAACCAAAGCCCTTGTAGATAATCTTAGAATTGTTTCTTACTACCTTGAATGCAATTTTGAATAAGTTCATTCCTTTTATTCTCCTTTCGAAGTCCTATTCGTATAAAGTTTCCCAAGTCTCTGTATTCAACACAAACTTTACAGATTTTTCTGCAGTTCCATTTGGATCATGATGTTTAGAAACAAATTTTCGGGCCTCTAAATCATCTTCAAAGTTCATTATTTGATTATCTTTTTCACTCTTTGCAATAACATACTTTCCAGTATTTACTACAATATATTTTGCTGAAGGATATAATTTCTTAATTTCAGATTTACACTCTTCATACGCATCTATAAATATCTGTTTTGAAAGTTCTAATTTCTTCAATAAGTTTTCTTCAGAAAATTCCCAATCTGTTGTTAATTCAAGAAGCGCTAATGCTTCAACAATATTCTTTTGATATTCTCCTCCACTTATCTTACCTAAGCGTTCCAAGGCATGCCAATAAGTTGCAATAACCATCTCATCACTTTCTGGCTCATATCCTTCAATACTTATCCAACAAGCATCTCCATAGTGTTTCGATGATTTTTTTATATCAGCTTCAACATATAATCCTCTTCTATACATTTCTCCAAGAAATAGATGTGCTACAAATGGATAACAAATAGATACATTTTCTTGAGGTTCCATATCTTGTTCTGTAGCTTTTGAAAAATACTCATATGCCTTTTCATAATTCTGTTCAACATGTTCGCCAAAGAAATAGTATTTTCCAAGATGTTCCATAGCAAAGGTATTTCCTAATTCACTAGCCTTTTCTAATAAAGGAAGAGCTTTCTTATAATCACTATCCTCTTCATAAGAAAATGCAAGTTCTTGGTAAGCAAAAGGAATTTCTGATTCAACAAGTTTTGCTAAATATTGAATTCGCCTCTCTTTAATATCTGGTTCTTCTTTACTTGCTTTCAATAGTTCGTAATCCTTTACAAATTCAATCATTGAAGCAATATCACCTTTGTCACCTTTTTAATAATAGTACTCAAATTATCAAGCATGTCTGTCCTCCTACAATCTTATTATCTCATCTTCATGAGCTTCCCTATCATCAGCCTATTCTTCTGAATCCGGGTCATCACCATAATTCAATGCAAATTCGTTATCAGCCAGGTCTTCACCATCCAGGAAATAAAGCATGTATTTTGAAGTTGTAAATGATATTCTTCCATCACCTGTAAAACCAAAAGATCTTAATGAAACTGGAGTATCTGGATCCGTATCAAACTCCATTTCTTCAATTTCTTCTTCATCCACATCTTCACCATCTAAAGGATATACATGGATTGGGAAATCATCGTCATCTTCTTCGAATTCGTCTTCAACTGCATCCCGTCCAACTGTAAATCCCTCGGCAGGAGCAAACTTACTGTCTGGGTCATAAACATCTCGTCTTACAGGTACAATTTCTTCGCCTTCTGAATCAAGAATGGAATGCTCAGCGTCTAAAGGATTCATATAATTCTTTTCTGCTTCATCCAATAAAACATCTATTGTAGGATCTTTTACTCTGATGAACTGAGGTTGAACCTTATATTTTTCGAAGAACTTATTACCAGCTTCTAAAATCTGATGCTGCCAGTCTTTAAAACCATTAAACTTATATACTTCTTCAAAGACTTCTTTATCCATTCGATAACTCCCTTAAATATATATTTTACCACGTCTTCGCCTGTTTCTACGTCTTTCTCAACCGAT
>CAMVEQ010000156.1:0-6351 GCA_947166545.1 uncultured Treponema sp.
CGTAAAGCTTCATAGTCTCGTAGCAGCTGTTCAACTGCGCGCTGATATTCGTCAGAGAGTCCGATAACGCTGTCGATTGCTCCTCCAAGGCTTTCCGCTCTTTCTCTGATAGCGTCAATTCGTTGCGCACCTGCGTCAACTCTTCCGAGATAATACTGGACTGAAGCCTGCTATTCTCCAAGCCGTCTCTGATGCTCGATGATAGAACTGTCAGTCCTTCCCGATGTGCTTGCGCATCCTGCGAAAAAACAGGAGACTGCAAGAAGAACACCACAAACAGCAAGAATAAAAATAATTTTCTTATGCATGTCATAATTCCTCCCTTTTTACATCTTTTTCAGTTTCTCCTATACGCTTTTCTATGTATTTCAGTATGCCGTCATAGAAAACGACACCGACTGAAATTCCTACCACGGTAAGAAAGACTTCCTGCGGCAGGTAATACAGGAGAACACCTCCGACAACACCTACAGACACCGTAAGGACAACCTTAACCCTGTTGCTTTTTGTCATTACGAACTGCTTTACAAGCTGAGTGACTCCGACTGTGAACATGGCTATCTTGAATATATAATCCCACATTCAAAGACCTCCTTTTATTTCAGTCCCATCCTTACGGATGCAAAGCTGATTGCTACTGTTATTATGGCTTTGACTACATAGTCAAAGATTTCAGCCTTCTTCCGGCTTCCTTCTGACTCAACCTTTTGAAGACGGATTTCCAGGGCTTCAATTTTTGTCGTCTTACTGTCCATCTGCTTGGAAAGATACTGTATGTCCTTCTGCACGGAAGTAATTTTTTCGTGAATGTCCATTATGGTCTTTGTAAGGTTGATTTCATCGTTCATGGCTGCCCCCGAACATACAGTCAGTTCGGGATTTTATGACTGTATTGTCATGAAGGATAAAACCGATAATTTCATCATGAAAACCACATTCAGCGTAATGTGCCGGATCTTGCAGTACATTGACAAGAGCCTTGATTCTGATATTTTTGACAGTGAGAATTTCACTCCTGAACACTTCGGCATTACACGGAACCGGTTCGCCCGCATCCTGGGCATGATGATTCAAGAAGGATTTATCACAGGCATAAAGGTTTCTGACTATGGGGAACCGGATGCAGAAGACCCGTTTGAGGACGGCAAAAAATACGAAAGGTTTGGAATAAAGATAGAAAATCCATCCATTACAGTGCAGGGAATCAGATTTCAGGCAGAAAACACAGCCATAATGAAGGTGTTGCAGGCAGCAAGGAACATCAAGGACGTAGCAGGATTTATAAAGCCTTAAATCAATTTGTGTTCATTTCCATGGAGAGAGCACGCTCTCGCCACGGAGACACTTTGTCTCCGCCACGATGTTTAAAGGTGTCTCCAAGGGGGTGGAGACAGTATGTCTCCGAATAGTTCTTGACAGTTTTGGAAAACATGATTTATACTACAAGTGAAAGCATAGCTACAGGCTATGCACTGCCTAAACCAGCAATGGCAAGGAAGTCTTTGTAATCCGTGGACTTCGAGAGCCACGTGAAGGACAAGCCCATACCGAAAGGTACGGGCTATTTTTGTAACTCAAGCGAATAAAAGCTGTCACCTCTTTGATATGTTTCTTTTATGGTAATGTAAGCCTTGCAATTTATTTTATCCTTCGTCTTGAAATTTGCCTCATACTTCTTGAAACACTTTATGTCTTTTCTGCCATGATGATCTTGCTCGCTTTTCACAAAAGATGCTTTCTTATACAGTAGATGAATCTGTTTAACTGCCTCAAAATGCTGTTTCGCAGTGAACCCATTTTTTGTAGACATATAAAGAGCTTTCCCACTTACCAGCTTCTCAATTCCGCCTTTAGTCAGCTTTGCAGACTCTCCCGTTTTTCGATTTGTATAAACTCCTGCTTTCTTTTTCAGTTCCTTTTGGGCGGTTTTTCTTAAATCTTTTGTACTTCCACCGCCCTTAGAAACAAAACGTCCGTGTTCATCACGAGGATGCTCGGACTCGTCAAAATCACGGAATTCTGTTGAAAAATTGGCTAAAAGCTGCCCTATTTCTCTTTTTTTTTACTGCCCGCATCTTCTTCCTGTGCATTGAGCATGGCTTTCTGATTTGCCATGTATGCGGCAACATATTCAGGAGTTACAGGAGCCTCGTTTACAGGCATAAAGCGGACATCGCCAATCTTTGGATCAATAAGAGGGCGGTTTTCCATTCTGTTGATGTCGTTAAGAGTGAGCATTCCGTTCAAAAGCTGCTTCTGATAGTTCTCTATCCTTATAGAGCTGTCCGCCTGCAGCATGGCGTTCCTGTCAAACTCCACGTAGCAGTTTTCACGCTCGTAAACGGGCAGAAGGTCACAGAAATACTGTTCCAGAAGCCTTAGCCACGGATTAAGGGTGTTCTGAAGGAAGTTTCTTGCCTGCTGCTCATTGTTGTTGTACTTTGCATCGGTCTCACCCAGCATGGAGAGCGGCACACGGAAGATTTTTGCAACTTCCTTTGCGGAATATCCACGGTTCTCGACAAGCTGGCTGTCAGAATTGCCAGGAAGGCTCAAAGATTCCGCCTGCATTCCCTGCGTAAGTATGAAAGGATACCTTGCATTCTCGACACCGCCGTAAGCATTTGAAAGACGTTCCTTAAGCTTCTTTGCATCATCTTCTGAAAAGTTCTTTTCAGACATCGGGACGGTGACTTTCAGCTTTGAGTGAATTCCGCCGTCAAAAACATGTTCTGCATAGTCGTCCATCCTGTTTCCAAGATGAGCGGCCTTGTTTGCATATTCAATCGGAGAAAGTCCCCAGACACCGTTCCACACCATTGCAGGAATGTGAAGCACGCTGTCACGCGTAAGGTCATATATTGAGCCGTCAAGATGATAGCGGTAGCAGTATTCGTTCCTGCCTTCCATCCTGCGGATTTCCATTGTCTCTGGATTTAGGGCGGAAAGCCCTGCAAGCTCTGTGCCGTCCCATTCCTTGAAAAGGAAAGTGTTTCCTCTAAGAAGAAGGTGCATCATTATCTGCTTCAACAGCACGAATGTATGCTGGTTCATATTAGGACGCGTCTTGAACAGGCGGTAAAGAGGAGCTTTTGCCTCAAGTTTCCTGCCGCCGTCCGCCATCCTTCTGTATACACCGACAGGAAGGGACGCGACCGCATCGGAAATAACACCGACACAGGCGTTTACGGTTGAGTTTTCAAGCAGCTCATTTACCGACATATTAGGGCGGTAATAGAGCTGACCGGTATATCGTGACACAGGCAGCTTTTTAGAAGCCTTTCTTATTTCAAGTCCGAACAGTTTCATACAGATACAGTCATTCGGACACGTCTAGAAAATCATGCGGCTTATATCCATTGCCTTCTCCGCTTCCTCACGTGCATAGTACACGTCAAGACGATTGTTTGCCATGATGCTGGTTATTACACCGTCAATTCTCCTGCTTGTCTTGGTAAACTGCGGCTTCACAACTTTTATGTTGTCATTCGGATCTGTCCTTATGCTCGCACAGCTGACCATCCACCGCATTACGGGATTGTTGTCTATGATTTTCTTTTCAGAGACAGCCTTTTCCCATGCCTTGCTCGGCTCGCTCATGTATGCAATGCCCTGATTGAATTCCACCATGTTGAAACTGTCGGCAAGAGGTGCGATTATAAGGCTTGAAAGGTTGCGGTCATAAGCAATTTCCTCTATGTCGTAAAGCTGCGCATCCTTCCTTATGTCCTCAAACATGAAGCCGTAATCCACAGTCTCGCCGGATGTCGCCGTTATGTAACCGTCACGCACCCATTTTTCTATAAGGTACGTATCCGTCCGCATACGGACTTCTATCATGTCTTTCGGGATGTAAAAACGGTGCTTTGCGTACTTTCTGCCGTCTGGAAGAAGGAAATAGAGCGTATACGCGGTAAAATCGGTTGTTTTTGACAGGTCTAATGCACCGAAACATTTAAGTCCCGTAAGTTTTTTCTCGCTGAACCTTCTTATACATCTCTGCCAGTGCAAATCGTCAATCCAGCACTCAGCGTTGTTAATCCATACGTCCATTCTTTTCGTAAGGAATTCCGCCATGCCAGTGCTTTTCTGCCTTGCATTTACAAGAGCCTTGCGCAGTTCGTCCGTACTGATTGCACCTGGAACGTCAAGGTTCGGATTTGCCTTTATCCAGTTGCGTTCATTGGAAGGATCATCTCCCTTGTCAAGCTCATAGACGATGGCAAAATAGCTGTCATTCTCATAGCCCTTTGCGCCTTCAAGCATCTTGCAGACACGCTCATACTCCTCATGACACGGATTTGAAAGCTCATGCCCCGCAGTGGTGATTATGAACGTCAAAGGCTGCTGTCTCGCACCCATGCCTGACTCAATGACGTTCAGAAGCTCGTCAGTCTTATGTGCATGGTATTCGTCAATGATCGCACATGAAGGGTTAAGGCCGTCCTGCACCTTGCTGTCGGAGGAAAGAGCTTCAAACTTGCCGTCTCCGCACGTAAGGCTCTGAGCATGTACCTTGATGAACTGGGAAAGTACGGATGAGTAGCGGACGGTGTTCCTTGCGTTGGTAAATGCTATTTTAGCCTGGTCTCTTTTGGTTGCCCCGGAATACACTTCCGCCCCCGGCTCTGAAACAAGATCATAAAGTCCTACGCCGGATGCAAAAAAAGTCTTTCCGTTCTTTCTTGCCACCTGCAAGTAGACGCGGCGGAAGCGCCTTTTCCCGTTGTCCTTTCGCCGCCATCCGTAAATCATGGCTATGATGAACTGCTGCCAAGGTTCCGGGTGCAGCTTCTGCCTTGCAAGCGCCCCTTTCGTATGCACCTGCTCACAGAAAAAATCAATAGCCCTCTGTGCATAATCGTCTTTAAATATGTACGGAAAGGAGTCTTCCTGCTTCCTTAAGTCGCCTAAATGCCTTTTTACGGCAAGTTTCACGGCCTTACAGGCGGTTATGCGTCCGTTTGCAATGTCATCCGCATATTTGTTGTACTCATAGTCCATCACCCGTTACCCATGATTTTTAGTACGGCATCAGCAGGGTTCTTCTCCTCCGGCTTGACGTTTCCCCGCACTTTTGCGGCATTTACTGGCGTATCTCCGAACTGTGCCATTATTTTCTGATATTCCTGCTCGTATTTCAGGGCAAGATCCATTGCATTTTTTGTATTAGGTCCTAACGTCAGAAGGTATGCGGCAAGTCCGCCGGCTTTCTCCACAAGGGCACGGCATTCCTGCGCCTGCTGCCACCAGTAAAAGGCATGTTCCAGTGTCGGAAGCGTAACTATAGTAACCATCCTTGCAGCACATAAGGCCGGAACAACCTGATTCCACAGCTCATGGGCTTTTCCCGTTATGCCTTCGGGGCACTCAACGCCTGTCAAAGGCTCAAGGCTCGTTCCCCTGTCCGCATGGCGGCATTTCTGATATGTTCCGTCCAGCTTATGCTGCTCTACAGTCTTTGGCGGCCGCCCCATTTCTGAAAAACCTCCTGAAAATCATTAAATTCTTATATACAGTCATTTTCGGGGCGGATTTCTTTTTGTTTTTCTTCCAATTTATTCAAAATCCAGTTAAGTCCGACAACGATTCCAAAATTAATTACAGCTCCTGCAAGCAAAACCAATACAAAAGCAATTCCTGCAAATGCCAGAGTATGATTAAAAAAGAATGCCTCCATTCTTTCAGCTCCTTATTCCGCCCTCACGGAATTATTAAAATCTTCAAGTTCGCACCAGTGGGTTGCGGACACCAGCATTACAGTCCTGTAGTTCCATTCAGCCTTACTGCGGATTTTCTCACGCCTTCCGATGCAGAACGTCTTCCAGTCAGTAATCACGACATTCCTGCCAAAAGGCGGCGGGTTTTTCTCTATGTCCTGCCAGTCTATCACCGCTCACCCCCTAAGTCCGATTTCGCACGTGCACACAAAAGAGGGCGCGTGTTGGTCTATGCCCAAACGTATCATTTTTTTACACCCCCTATCCCTTTTTATTTAAATCTGCCTTAAAATAATTATTTTCTTTCAAGGTCTTTGCACTGTGATGCTTCCAGCATAAAGGCTGCAAATTCATCTCATCCCAGAACAGGAGTTCGTTTCCCCTGTGAGGCTGGATGTGATCTACAATTCTTGCAGGAGCACCGCACACAGCGCAAAAGGGAAACTTCTTCAAAAACTCCCGGCTCATGTTCCGCCATCTGGCGGAATTATACAGACCGTGCCATGCACTGCTCTTTCCCCTTGAAACAGGTTTCCTGCGTGAGGCTTCCTGCTCAAGATAAAGATGTGCGGCACAGTATTTATGCCCCTCAAGAGCCGAGGCATAGCAGCCGTTCTTGTGGCATACAGTA
>CAMVEQ010000157.1:0-6287 GCA_947166545.1 uncultured Treponema sp.
GTACCTTCCCCGAATTGATAATCTTATCACTCTTGCAAAAATATATAGAGTCACTTTGGACGAGCTTATTGTAATCAAAAAAGAAGAGAACCCAACTTTTGAAGTTAATGAATCACGGCCTCTATATGGAATGGAAAAAGAAATTTTAGCCTTCATTTTAGCCAATGCAAGTAATGAGACAAGACTTGCATTGACTAAATATTACTTATTGTCTTTATGAGAATTCTCATATACAAAGTTATATAAATCATCATTTATTATTATAGAACGAACCAGCGCCCCTACCGCATCACTAGTTATGGAAACTCTTACCATTGGATAATATCTCTTAAATGAATCATCATTTGTTTTTATATCTTTAAAAATTTTTCTCCAATCAGAGTCACGAATTAAAAGACTACGATTTTGTTCAACAAGAAATTGACATCGAGCATTGGGTGATTTACTCATCAATTCCGTAAACTTATCTTCTTTTAAACATGTTTCCATGAATTTAAAATACTCTATTATATTCTTTTGTAAATTAGTTTTTATTGTATCCCCCTTTGAATAAAACAAAAGATAATCTGAGCTTGGAATGTCAAACTCTTTTTCATTTTCTGCAATTTCATCATTTTTGTTATTTAACATTTCAGTTAGCATTTCAGAATTATCCTTTTCATCAGGACTTTTCTTTTTTTCTTCATTTAAATAATCATCTATCACTTTATCTGTATCAGAATAGCCTACCAGTTCTTCTTTTAAAATCTTCCGAACTTCTTCTATCGGGAGATATGCATTTACCTTATGATTTTTTGCCCCTGCAAAAACGACTTGAGCAAAATATGTGTAAACGCTGTAAGGACGTTCTTCATCCTGATCAATATCAAGCCAATCTTCTGTATTTTTTTCTTTTAAATAAATCTTTGTATCTAAAACATCCCGAATAAATGACTCATAACAATTATCTTCATCATCTTTTTGATTTTTCTGGAAATCAATCATGCTACATATTGTACGTAAATCAAAACCCTGCTCAAGAAATTTTTCCAATTTCCCAGAAAACCCAATGGTATCAACATGATATTGATTTAGAGTTTCCTTTAAATAATTTCTCCAGACTTGTTCTGAAAAATGATTTCTTATAAAATCACCATATTCAATATTTTCATTTCCTAAATACAAGTAATCAAACACGGTAATTTTTTCATTTTCAGGAATATTCAATTTGGAAATCCGTTCATATAAACGATTCGTATCACATCTTGCTGGAATATCTATAGGAGTTTTTAGGATTGAATTTGCAATTTCTACAGCTTTTTTTAACTGTCCTTTTGTAATATCTCCATCAACAAACGCTTTATCTTTTAATCGAGATTCCACCATACAACAAACTGCAAGAAGATACATATGATACGGTTCTCCCTGAGTTTTATTTCCAAAAATATCATATGTCTGACTGCATATATCGTCTTCCCAATCATGATTTGTACATTGAGGAAGACTTGCTAAAATAGCGTCACCAGCTGCCTCATTATATTCTGTAACAAGATCTTTTGGAAAAAAATGCCATTCTGCAGTTTTTAATGTTTCGTAATCACCAGAAGCTTCCCAACCAATTTTCTTTATTTCATTATTCCAGCCATAAGAAAACTCATGTTCTTTCGTTCGCACCAGACAGGTGATTTCCATACCATCAATTGATTTCTTATTTTGCCATTCTGCAAGCGGTAATTTTTTTATCATTTCAAGACTCTCTGAATATACAGATGCCCATTCCTCTTTTGTAACAGATTTTGAAACATGTAAATTTACAAAAATACCCATAGCTTATACCTCTATAATTTTTTATTTTGTAATCAAAGTATAAAGGCTGATATAATTGAATTCCTTAAATTAGAAACTTAATAAAGTTAGGGCGAAATTCCTTGACACATCAATTATGAATCAATGTCTGTATAAATGCAGATTTTTCCTTTACATGCTATACTTTCCTCATGAAATTCATCATCACCAACACAATAAAAATCACGCTGGCTGCCGTGCTTGCAATTCTCTGCGCCCAGGCTCTTAAGCTAGACTTTGCAGTTTCTGCCGGCATCGTTGCTATTCTTTCGGTGCAGCCGACCAAAAAAGAAACACTGCGCACAGCCCTTGCCCGCCTTCTTGCCTTTGTCCTGGCACTCGCAATTTCTATCACGCTTTTCAATTTGCTTGGCTTTACGATGCCGGTCTTTTTTCTTTATCTTTTGCTTTTTATTCTTGTCTGTCAGTGGCGCAAATGGATTTCTGCCATGGCAATGGATTCTGTTTTGATTTCACATTTTCTTTCTTTTGGGAAAACCGAACCTGCTGAAATCAAAAACGAAGTTCTTCTTTTTGTTCTTGGAGTTGCTTTTGGAATCCTTATGAATCTTTTACTTCACAAAAAAACTGATTATATAGAAGAACTGAAAAAGCAGACCGACAATCAGATAAAGCAAGCCCTTCACAGAATGGCTCTGCGAATCCAGAATCCCGCTCTTGCTGATTACGACGGCTCCTGCTTTGTCTCACTTAATCAGAGCATCTTCACCGCCAAAAAACAGGCAGAAGAAAATTACAATAATCAGTTTTCAAAACAAGATACCTTCGACTCCCGCTACCTGGAAATGCGGGAAAAGCAGACAAAGATTCTTTACGAAATGTTCAAGGCGGCCCAGGCCCTTGGCACCGTTCCAGCCACCGCTGCCCTGCTTTCAGATTTTCTCGAAAAAGTTTCAAATGAATATCACAAGGATAATGATGTAAAGGCCCTGCTCGACGAACTTAGTCAGATTCACGATAAAATGAAAAACGTTCCACTACCTCAGACTCGCACCGAATTCGAATCCCGTGCGAATCTTTTTACGCTAATGGAACGTCTCAAAGAATTTCTACAAATTAAACGAAATTTTATGATTTCTCAGAATACTACAGCGGAGCCTCAATCGTAATCATCTTAATTGAAAATCCATTTCGCTCGTAAAAACGAAGCCCCGCTTTGTTCATAGGAAAAACTTGAGTTCTGAAAAAATCAGCTCCTTCTTCAGTTCCGTATTTTTTCGCCTCATTCAAAAGCAAAGTTCCAATCCCACGATTACGACAATCACCAGTCACTACTAAATCCTGAAGATAAATATTTGTCTGAGCTTTTAAGCAGGAAACAGCTTTTGCCCCGATAAAAACAACATGCGCAAAGCCAATCACAGAAACAGCCGCCCCAGCGCCTTCGGCACACTCTTCCGCAACAAACATAGTCTGATTATCACTTTTCAAAATCTCTTCTAGTTGCCGTGCCCTGGCGCCTTCAGGACTCATAACAAAATGCTCACTCTGGTACATCACCGCATCTTTTTCAAGTTCTGTGTACAAAGCTTCTATTGCCGCCGCATCTTCAATCCTCGCCTTTCGGATTTTTGTCATTTTCTATCCTTATCTTCAATCTTTTTTAGTTCTTTTAGGGTTTCAATATATGCCTTTTCAACAGAAGAAAGTGTTTTTACCTGATATTTTCTATATTCATCTTCCGCTTTTTCCATCGCTTTTTTATGACTGATTTTTCCTGCTCCTTCCAGAACTTCTTCCCCAACAGATTTAATTGTCCGGTCAAGTTGTTCTACATAATCACTCATATGCATAACATTGTGATTTTCCGCCTGATACTCCGCCATGTCAAAAAACGCCGAAACAAGTGCGTTCAGTTTTTTAAGTTCTTTTTCTGAAAGATAATTCTTTGCAATTCTAACATCGTCTAGAGTAACATCTGCCCCCTTAAAAGAAGTCAGTCCCATAAAATCCTTTTCACTATCTGCTCTATCGTAAATTATTTCAGCAGCAGTCTGACGATTCACAGCATAATGAAGTTTATTCTGAACCATTTTGAAAAATGCAATTGATTCAGTAGACTTGGGGTTATAATCAGCACTTGTCGCATACAAATCTAACACCTGGCGATACATCACTTTTTCCGAAGAACGAATATCACGGATTCGCGACAGAAGTTCTTTCCAATAATCACCACCACCAGCTTCTTTAAGCCGTTCATCGTCCATTGTAAAGCCTTTACGAATATATTCATTCAGGCGTTTTGTTGCCCACTGTCGGAATTGTGTTGCAATCTTGGACTTAATACGGTAGCCCAAAGAAATAATCATATCGAGGTTGTAATATTTTGTCTGATAAGTTTTTCCATCTACAGCAGTTGTTCGGAAATTCCGAACAACTGAATTTTCTTCAAGTTCGCCTTCTTCAAAAATATGCTTTATATGTTCACTTACATTTGATTTACTCGTACCATATAAATCAACCAGCTGAGCCTGTGTTAGCCAAACTGTTTCGCCTTCAAATAGAACATCAACAGAAATCTTTTCGTCAGTAGTCTTAAAAATTACAATTTCACTTTTATTATCTGTTAGCATTGGCATATTCCCTTAATAACAAATTCACAAAAAGAAACAATTAGCCTATTAAAAAGCAAATCCTGCAGTTATATCTATACTAAATTTACCATTTATGGGGAAGGATGCTATACATCCAATATCTAGATGATTTGTTATAAAATTTATTCCGATTTGAGGCGTGAATAAAATATCCAAGTTATTTTGCAATATCCAACATTCTCCATAATAGATGTATGGATTGTCTTCTATTTTTTTATTTCTAACTGTGTTTTCACTGAATTTATAGTATAATTCTCCTTGATAGTATCTTTCAACACAATATTCTATTCCTGCCCCACACATAACCCAAGTTTTTGGGCACAATTTTATTGTCATTCCAACAAACTCACCTATACTATTATATAACAAACTTTTTTCATCATAAATAAATTGATACTGATAACCACAACCTGATTCGTCATATGGATTTGGATCAAAACCATATGAAAAATCATACTTCGAAGGATTAGAAATATCTTTATATACTTTAGCAATTGTAGGAATTCCAGTTCCATCTATTCTTCCAGTAAAACCTGCATATAAGCCAACACCCCTAGGTCGAGACCACAAATAATATAGGCTATAATGATTCTGTACTGGATTCATTCCAGCAATTATGCTGTGCCGTGAATGACTTTTGTCTTTCCAAGGATTTAATATTTCATCCTTATCGCTTCTAGTAAAATAAAACACAAAAGTTTCATTCGGCGCAAACTCCATAACAATTTTATAATCTGGACCTTTTTTTTCATCAACAATAAAGATTCCGTTGTAATTTTCTTTAGATGCAATATTGGATGAAAATAATAAATTATCTTCCAAAAATGAAAGCCAATTCGAATTACGCCATTGTAAATTATCCAATGCAATATAACTATTTGCCATAGCTATAGCGGCATCTGCAGAACTATATATTTCCGCTTTATAATAATATCTACGTCCATTTGAATACCCACTACCAGATACAGTAGAATACCCAGCATTTACAGCAGTAATTCCAGCTGCTACCGCAGATGCAATAACTGCTGCTTTAGCAATAGCTTTTTCTTTTTTTAAATATTTGGCAGCAGGTTCATATTCTATTTCATTCCATAAATTTTCCTCAAAAATGCCCTGATACACTTTTATTGAATCTTCATCAAAAAAATAATCTTGGTTTGTAAAATTTGTAATTGAAGTTGAAAATTGTATTCCTTCACTTACTTTTTGTGCTTGCATTGATATTAAGAAGTTTTCATCCGAAATTGTTTGAATACTCTTTCCTCTATGTATAGCGACAGAATTGTCTTCTGTTTTTATACTCTCTAAAGAAAAATCGTATGAATAGGCAAAACTCAAAAGTGATAATAAGACAAAAATTGTGAATATGTTCTTTTTCATACTTTACTCCAATACAGAGATATTATTTATATACCTATAATTTTACATTCTACAATCAAATATTCAAGTTAAGATTTTTATATTTTCATATATTTAAGATGAATAATATATTTCCCATAAAAAAAAACTCCCGTCCAAAGTGAACGGGAGTTTTTATAAATCAGCAGTTTCAACCACCGCATTTAGCTATTAATGATGGAACAAACGAATGCCGTTAAAGCACATAACGTCGCACGCTATCGCGTGCTCCCCGAGTTTCCGCTTACTCGTAAACTCGCCAGCTTTAATGGTGGAAGAGTCTAATACCATTAAAACACATTACCATTCCGTATCCATCGGCAGCCTCAATTACGAGGTCGTCGCGAACAGATCCGCCTGGCTGGGCAATAACAGTTACACCGCTCTTCTTTGCGCGGTCGATGTTGTCGCCGAATGGGAAGAAGGCATCTGAACCAAGTGCAACGTTTG
>CAMVEQ010000158.1:0-6273 GCA_947166545.1 uncultured Treponema sp.
GTAAGGATATTTCGCATGCGGAGAATGCTACCAAAAAGCATTACAAATTCTTTCTTTGCTTCCTGGGTTATTACCTTTTCTTTGAATGAATCCAGCGGGAATTTAGTAATAAGCTCCTCAACAAGTTCTGTATATCCTTTGTGGTATTTATTTTTTTCATCTGTAAAGCCGTTGTAATAATCATCAAAGCTGCGTAAGAGAATTGTACCTTTTGCATCCTTATCGCCAAAGAGGGCAATGGCTTCATCTGTCTGTTCTGACAAGTCTCTAAAGCAGACAATATTTCCAAAGGTTTTGATAGAATTCAAAATGCGGTTGGTGCGGCTGTATGCCTGAATAAGTCCGTGCATTTTGAGATTCTTATCTACCCAAAGAGTGTTTAAAGTTGTTGCATCAAAACCTGTAAGGAACATATTTACAACAATAAGAATATCAAGTTCCTTGTTCTTCATGCGGAGCGAAACATCTTTGTAGTAGTTCTGGAACTTATCTGCAGAAGTATCATAGTCTGTTTTAAAATATGCATTGTAATCTTTTATTGCACTTTCAAGATGGTCACGGCTTACAACATCAAGTCCGCTTGTATCGTCTGAATTTTCATCGTCTACGAATCCGTTTTGGTCTTCGGCCTCGTTTGCTCCAAAGCTGTAAATCATTCCAACTTTAAGGTCCACTTCTGGATGCTCGGCAAGCTGCTTTTTGAATTCCCTGTAATATTTGATTGCGGTTTCAATAGACTGAACACAGAACATAGAGTTAAAGCCTGAAAGATGCTTGAGCGATTTTACTTCCTGTACGCTGTTTCTGTCGCGGGCTTTTGCAACATCTTTAATATTTGTAAGTGCCCTGAATTCATATTTTCCGCTGTTGGTATTTCTTTTTGTTTTTTGGTTAAAGTGTTCGATGATGTATGAAACAACGGCAGAAATACGCTCAGGAGCGGACAGAGCATTTTCCTTATCAATTGCCGCAACATCTTTATCTTTGATTCCATCTTTCATTTTGATTGTCTTAATATAATCAATACGGAATGGAAGAACATTGTGGTCATTAATTGCATCAACAATTGTGTAGGTATGAAGCTTTTCGCCAAAGGCCTGATCTGTGGTCTTTATACCACCGGCACCGTTTGCTCCGGCATTTTTTTGGAAGATTGGAGTTCCTGTAAAGCCAAACAAGTGGAACTTCTTAAAGCTCTTTACAATTTCCCTGTGAAGCTCTCCAAATTGCGAACGGTGACATTCATCAAAAATCATTACCAGATGCTTTTGGAAAATGGAATGTCCTTTATTGTTTTTGATAAAGATTCCAAGTTTTTGAATTGTAGTGATAATGATTTTACAGTTATCATCTTCCAGCTGCTTTTTAAGAACGGCAACAGATTTGTTTGAATTGGCGGCATCCTTTTGGAAGCGGTCATACTCTTTCATTGTCTGATAGTCCAGATCCTTACGGTCAACAACAAACAAAACCTTATCTATGCAATCAAGTTGACTTGCAAGAATTGCAGTTTTAAAAGATGTAAGCGTTTTTCCAGAGCCTGTTGTATGCCAGACAAATCCTCCGGCTTCTATAGTTCCTTCTTTGTGATAGTTTGTAGAAATAACTATCTTGTTTAAGATTCGCTCTGTAGCCGCAATCTGATACGGACGCATTACCAAAAGATTGTGTGATGTATCAAACACGCAATACTTGGTAAGAATATTTAAGATGGTATGCTTTGCAAGGAAGGTTCGTGCAAAATCTTCAAGGTCATTTATTATTTTGTTATTACCATCTGCCCAGTAAGAAGTGAACTCAAAAGAATTGCTTGTTTTTTTACCACTTCCTTTTTTGCTTGTCTGCTCTTTGATGCTTGCTTCGCGAGTTGTATTGGAGAAATACTTTGTGTTTGTTCCGTTCGAGATAATAAAAATCTGGATGAATTGAAAAAGTCCGGCTCCTGCCCAAAAACTGTCACGCTGATAGCGCTTTATCTGATTAAAGGCTTCACGAATATCAACACCACGACGCTTTAATTCACAGTGAACAAGAGGCAATCCGTTTACAAGAATTGTAACATCATAACGGTTGGCATAACGGCCACCTTCTGGAGTAAACTGATTTATAACCTGCAAAGAATTGTTGTGAATGTTTTCTTTATCTAAAAGGTAAATGTTTTTTGTAGAGCCATCATCACGGCCAAGAACCTTGATGTAATCATTTTGAATTGTAAAAGTCTTTTCTTCAATTCCTTCATTCTGATTTGCAAGATACTGTCCGTAAAAGCGCATCCATTCTGTTTCGGAAAAAGTGATATGATTAAGTTTTTCAAGTTTTACCTTTAAATTTTCTACAAGCTCATCTTCTGTTTTTATTTCAAGATACTCATAGCCCTGTTCAGCAAGATCCTGAATAAAGTTTTTTTCAAGTTCGGCTTCGCTCTGATAATCTGCACGACGTTTTCTTATTGGAGTATATTCTGTAACTACGGTTGCTTCGTTTGTTTCTAAGACTATGTTATACATAATTATTTCTCTTTCCTATAAAATTTCCCACCAGCCGCCTTTGTCGCCGCCTGAACGTTTGATTGCATTTTCTTTTTTAAGTTTTTCGATATGCTTTTGAACAGCACTTGGATTTATTCCAAGATTTTCGCAAAGTTCTTTTCTTGTGATTCCCGGTTTAGTCTTAATAAGTTCATATATTTTCTGTGTAGTTTCTGACCACCTTTTCTGACCACCTTTTATTTTCTGACCACCTTCTGAATCAATTGATTTTTTGTATTCTTCAATCTGCTGAATCAGATTTTCGCAGTGGTGTTCCATCATAAAGTCAATGAACTTTGCAGAACTTTCTTCATCCTGGCTCTGAGAAAGAGAAGAAATATATTCATTTCTTTTTTCTTTTTTTACTATGGAAGGAATAACGCCTGCCTCATATTGAATCATATTCATAATAAGACGGCTCATTCTTCCGTTACCGTCTGCCCAGGGATGAATTGAAACTATCCGATAATGAGCTTCAAAACTCAATTCATATATTTTAGCAATGTCATCTTTATTTATTTGTTTTCGTTCTTTGTTTAACCACTCACAAAACTTATTAAGCCGGTCTTCTATTTTTTGCCAGGCAAGATAAGATTTACCTCCACGCCCAGCACTTACATTTAAAAGTCTTAGCTGTCCTTTAGCAGAAGAAAATTCTCCTGTAATAGTCTTGTATGTTGAACCTGTATTTTTCATTACAAGAGAAGCAAGATTACATAAAAGCTCAATGGTAATATTGGTATGACTTGCTGCATAAACAAAACTCTGCTCATAAGCCTTTTTAAGGTCAAGATTCATAAGTTGCTCATGCATTGGCTTGTTGGCGGAGATACCTTCGTCAAACAAAAGCTGATTTTCAATTTCGGTTACAGTAGAGCCTTCAATGGCTGTTGAATGTGTAATAATCGAATACAGGTAAAACTTATCATAGTCAAGCTGCTGCTGGATTGAGAGACTCTTATATTCCTGAATTATCTTTTGAATCTGATTTTTCATACAGCCTCTTTACGCTTAAAGGACAGCAATTTATCGCGGTAATACTCATATTGCTTTTTACGTGCCTCGATTTCTGCAGGGAGACCGGAAGTTATGTCATTACAGAGGGATTCGAAGCGGTCGAGGATGGATACAATGCGTTGTTGTTCCTTTATTGATGGAATAGGTATCACAACATCTTTTAGTTTATCTGGTGTAACTTCAATTACTTTTGTTCCATGTGCAAGTTTTTGTTTTTGTTTGAAAAATGCTGATGTCTGAAAATAATATGCTAAATATTTTGCATTTTGATTATGATGTATAATTGCTGTATGTCCACTTACAGCAATATTTTCATTTCCAAGCCAAGCCACGCAACTACAAACATCTTCAACATTTTCACTTGTAACAGCCATTACAATATCATTTGGTTGTGCTATTCTTGATTTATCAAAAACTTCTTTATTCAAAAATGTAAGAGTCTTGTTTGTATATGTTCTAAAATGAGTATACATCTGACCATAATGAATACAAGGTAAACCGTTTTCAACAAAATCTTTCTTTTGGAAAGAACCTCCTCTTGTTATAGTTGCAATTTCTCCCAATGTTTTCCATTCCACATCATCACCAAAAGTTAACAGCGAGTCGCGGTAGTATTCATACTGTTTGCGACGAGCTTCTAGCTCCGCTTCTAGCTCCGCTTCTAGCGATGTAAATTTGTCAAGAATGCGGACAATTTCATCCTGCACTTCGAGAGGTGGAACAGGGATTTCAAACTTTTCAAAAACATCTCTACTTATTCGTGGAATACTGCCTCTTCGTACTCTTGAATCAATAAAGGTTTGTTTTGTTTTCAAAAAATAATAAATATATTTCGAATTACAATTTTGTAAATCTTCAAATGTAAAACAATCATCAGCTGCCCAAAATTCTACATCGCTGAATCCGATTTGACCTGCAGCACCCGCACTTATTACAAATGTTGTATATGATTTTCTGTTTGATTTATCAAAATATCCTAATGGGGTTAATGCATTTTGATACACAGGAATTTTTCCATCTATCTGCAACATATCACGAGTTACTCGAACACCACGATTTATTGTAGCCACTTCCCCAAGTGTCTTATATTCCACTCCATTAGGACAGAGCTCTTTTATCAGTTCATCAAGTTTAGACATACCTTCATTCCTTCAAACAGATGCTGAAACAAGTTCAGCATGACATTTTTCTATGATTTTAACCGCAAACCGCAAGGTTTGTCGGCTTATAATCCGGGCAAAGTTCTTTTATCAAATCATCAAGTTTAGACATAGTTTATTTTCCTCACTTTTCCCTTCGACTACGCTCAGGGAACGATTTTTGTTGCTGAGCGAAGCCGAAGCAGTTAATTCATCCAACTTGCTCATTTCAATATCTCCCAGTGACCGTTTTTCTTTGCACCTTCACGCTTTATTTTGCCAGATTTCTTCAATGCTCCAAGCTGTCTTTTTACGGTTGCAGGAGAAACTTCAAGCATGCGGGCGTATTCCTCATAATTGGCATAAGGGTTTTCTTTTATCAGGTCAATTAGATTTATCGGGTCATTTATTGGGTCATTTATCGGGTCATTTATCGGGTCAGATGTAATTCTTTGGGAAGGATTTTCCATCTCTGTATCAGAATCCAGAGTTCTAAAATAGAAAACGACCTTTAAGAAATTTGGATATATGGTAAAAATATTGGGCGAATATGCTTCCATCATTTTATTCATGCCTGTTCCAAGCTGCTCAACCAAATCAACATCTTTAAAAACACGCATAACTTCCCTGTTTCTTGGTCGGGAAAGACCGCTTACAAGTTCTGCTTTTGACATTCCGTCAATTAGCCCGCCGTAAGACACAATTTCCAACCTATCAGAGAAAATATAAAATGTTGGACTCATCAAATCGGAATAATCATTATGCACAAATGCGTTCAGATTGTATTTTCCCTCCTCAGTAAGAAAATTTAGAGAAGATGCAAACTGGTCATTGAGCTTTTTTCCATGTGTCTGATAATAAATCTGAAGCTGTTCAAATCTCAAATCCTGTCGTGGCGATTTTATTACAGAAAGAGAAGTTCGAGTTCTGCGGGCAAAGGCTTTTTCTATCATGGCAGAAGTCATGTTTTCTATACGGCTTCCGTTTCTGATAAAACAGCCTTCGCTTGTCATTCCTTTTTCTTTTAGGTAATAGGGTTTTTCTGTTCCGCTTGAAATGATAAGCTTTATAACAGTTTTTCCGTCTCGTTTTTCAGGAACAATGTCATAAAGCCCCAAGCATTCGCCTCGAATATTGTTCTTTATTCTGTCCGCAATCTGACACTGAATTTCATCAGGATTTTCAACACCATACACTGATGAATCGTTATCTATGCCAATATAGATTTTTCCACCGCTGGAATTCAAAAAGGCTATAACGGCAGACTCAAATCGGTCATTCAGACAGCGTTTATATTCTGTATGAGAATTTTCAAAATCAAGTTCATCTAACTTGCTCATTTTTCTGCTCCGTCCTTTGCTTCGGATAACATCGGCAGATTTAATTCAGGATTATGTAAAGTTTCCCACAGTCCAAGAAAGTCGGTCGTATAAATTCCAATACCTTGTGCATGTATTGTTTTTTTTACCGGTTTCACTTGCATTTCTATCCCTCAATTTCAGAAATAATCTTGTCGATTTCTTTGCGGAGAGTGTTTTCTTTTTTTACAATCTCTGCAATCTGAGCGTTCAGAACTTTAATATCAATCA
>CAMVEQ010000159.1:0-6266 GCA_947166545.1 uncultured Treponema sp.
AAAAATCAATATCAATTGTCTTTTTATTATTTCTAGCAGCAAGACAATGAGGATATTTTGAAATATCAAATTTATTTATAAATTTAGAGTCATCAATATAATCAGAACTCAGAAAAAAGTCCAAAGCTATCAATTCTGAATACGCACCAGCCCATTTATAGCCTGTTTTTTCTGCAAGATTTTTTACTTTCTCAATTATCTCTTTCCGCTGTTCACCATCTGTAACTTTTTCTGATAATCTTTGTAAACGTTCTTCAAAATTTTTTGTAAATTCTTGAAAATTATCAGTATTTACTAAAGCACCAATGCAATTATTTGAAAGAGATTTATTCTGTATTTTAACCTTCTCCCCAAAATATTTTTCTATAAGTTTTTCAATATTTTCAACAGGACTCATTTTTTCTTTTTATTACCGCTAATAAAAGAATTTAATATCATTTTTAAATTCTTCCAAAGATTCTCTATTATTTCTTTTTGCCTCATTCGTCACCATTCCACCATCGGGTACAAGCGAAAACAATTCTTTAAGAGGAAAACTACCTTGCCCATAATGTAAATGGCTATCGAGTTCGCTTGTATAATCGCCATCCGTGAGATGATAAACACGCGGATTCAATTTAATCAATTCTTTTATAAAAGCAAAAGGCTCTCTTTTCAATGTTCTTGCTGCACAAATAGCATGACCAAAATCAAGGCAAAATCCGCAACCATTACCAATTCCGTCTATAATCAGTTTCAAATCACCATAAATACTACCAACACAAGTGCTTCCGTCAAGACCTCGGATTGGTTTATTTTCAATCAAAAATCTTTCATCTGCAAACGGCTTAAGCTGAGTAACAACTTCATTAGGCATTCCATTCGTGCCAGAATGAAAAATGATATATTTTGCCTTGAGAGCATCAGCAAATTTTACTGCTTCTGCAATTTTATTTTTATTCAGCTCCCTGTTAGCTATACAAGCAAGATTTAATCCTGCTGCTGAATGTGGTGCATGGATTCCGAACGGAATATTAAACTGTTTCCAGTATGAAATCGTATCATCATAAGTTCCGCTAAAAGTGAACAACTCAATATACTGAAATATTCCTTGCTCGTAATACTGCAAGATTTCATCAGTATATTGAATATCTTTGCTTCCCAGTTTTAATCCAAGATTAATCATTCTCACCAGATTTTAGCATATTATATTTCATTTCTGCTATACGCCAATCATCAAGCGTATCTATATCTTGAACTTTTTCTTCGTCAAGAACATACGGACACGCATTTTCACCAAATCCTGCAATTTTTTCTTCAAAATACTTCTTACTGTACCAGTAAAAAAGACCTGCATCATGGTAAGCATCTGGCAAATCCTGAGAGCGTTTTGAATAATTCTCAGGCCAGTTCATTGAAAGCTTTCCGTTTTCAATTTTTAATGAACGGAAAATTGTATATGAATATTTTACAACAGGAATAACTGAAACACATTTTTCAGCTTCAAGTATTTCATGCGACTTTACAATATCCGCTGTTTCAATAAGCGGCGCCGTTGGAAGGATACAACAAACTTCATCAAATTTCTTTCCAAGTTCATTGTATTTTGCCAAAACTTCATTCAGAACATCTTTTAATATTGCAAAATCATTTGCCGCTTCCTCAGAACGTAAAAAAGGTACAAAAGCTCCATATTCCTCAGCAATTTCTGCAATTTCTTTATCATCTGTGGAAACCATTACTTCATCAAACAACTTTGACTTCAAAGCAGCTTCTATTGAATACGAAAGAATCGGCTTTCCACAGAACTCTTTAATGTTCTTACGAGGAATTCTCTTGCTACCACCACGAGCAGGAATTATCGCAATACGAGTCATCCAATCACTTCCTTTACGGCTTTGATAACCATATTCACATCATCATCACTCAGCCCAGGATAAAGCGGGAGTGACAATTCCTGTTCATAATATTTTTCTGCCTTAGGATAATCACCATCTTTATAGCCGTAAGTTTTCTTGTAAAACGGCTGAGTCGGTACAGGAATATAATGAACCTGAGTACCAATTCCTTTTTCTCTGAGTTCTGCCATTACTTGCGAACGAGATTTTCCTAGAGCAACATAATCAATCTGAACAGCATACAGATGGAAGCAAGAAGAAACATTTTCTGGCTCTGTTGGCGTTTTAAGATATTTCATACCACCGAAAGCCTTATTATACATTGATACAACTTCTCGACGACGGTTCTTAAAAAAATCAAGTTTCAAAAGTTGTGAATACCCAAGTGCTGCCTGCATATCAGTCATACGGTAGTTAAAGCCAAGACTTTGCATCTCGTAATACCAAGGACCGGGATTCTTAGTCAAAAGTTTTTCGTCTTTTGTAGTTCCATGGCTACGAAGCATCAAGAGTTTCTGATAAAGTTTTTCATCATTAGTAGTAACAGCACCACCTTCACCAGTTGTAATTGTTTTTACTGGGTGAAAACTGAAAACGGTCATATCAGAATACTTGCAGTTTCCAACATAAGTGCCATCTGCATACTGACTTCCAATTGCATGAGCTGCATCTTCAATTACATGAAGATTATTCTTTTTAGCAATTGCACTGATTTTATCCATTTCACAAGGAAGACCTGCAAAATGAACAGGAATCAAAAGCTTTGTTTTTGAAGTAATATGCTTTTCAATTTCTGTAGGGTCGATATTGTACGACTCTGGATTAATGTCTGCAAACACAGGTTTTACCTTGTTATAAACCATGCAGTTTGACGAAGCCAAAAAAGTATTAGGCGTTGTAATACCTTCAGCATCTTCTCCAAGTTCCAATGCCGCCACTGCAATATGTAAACCTGCTGTAGCATTGCTAACGCTTACACAATATTTTGCACCTGTAATTTCGCAAATCTTTTGCTCAAACTTTGTAACAGAAGGACCTTGTGTAAGGTAATCTGATTTTAAGACATTAACAACGGCTTCAATATCGGAGTCGTCTATATACTGATGACCGTAACCTAACATTTTCATCTCCAAAAAACAATTTCTATTTCACTTTGTATTATCAAAATTAATTCTTTTTTCTTCGATAATAATTGGTCTATCCATTAATCGCGTATTCATTGTTAAAATATATTCTCCAACCAAACCCAAGAAAAAAAGTTGTATTGAACCAATAAAAAATATACCTATCAAAAGAGGTGCAATCCCTGTAGAATAAGAATTCCATTTTAGTAATTTTAATATTAAGAATATGATTCCAACTAAAAAACTAAGCAATCCGACAATAGTACCAAGGAAAACAGCAAATCTAAGTCCAATTTTCGTATATGTTGTAAAACTAAGCATTGCGTCGTTATACAATAAATACCAACTAACCTTGGAATGACCACGGATACGCTTATTTTGTTTATATGGTACAATTTTTATTTTATACCCATACTCTGCAACTAGCCCTCTTAACCAAGGACAAGGATCTTTTATAGTCTTTATAAGATCTAAAAATTGGCGATCATATAATCCAAAGGCATCAAACTGCTCAATAAGATTAACATCTGACATTTTACGAATCAATTTATAATATCTTTGGCGTAAAAAATATTTTATTTTATTTTCGTCAGAAACATTCTTTTGACCAGCCACAATTTTATATCCATTTTCCCACTCTTTAACAAAGATAGGAATCATTTCAATAGGTTCCTGAAAGTCAGCAGATAATAAAATTGCACAATCACCAGTACTTTGTACAACTCCATAAAATGTTGAATTCGCTGGACCAAAATTTCTTATATTATAAATTGCTCGAACATGTTCTTTATCTTCTTCACATAATTTATTTATAAGTTCTCGCGTATGATCTGTCGAACAATTATCAATAATAAGAATTTCAAGATTATATTTATTCAAACAATCTTGAAGAAACAATTCTTTTATTGCTTCACACATTTGAATAATATTTTCTTCTTCATTATAAGTTGGAATTACAATGCTTATTGTTTTCATCTTCGATAAATTCCTTACCACTCAGGACTAAAGTTTTCGCCCATTTGTAACCATGATTCTTTTCTATTCCAATTACAATGAGACGACTGATAACACTTACGACAAGGAGCATCCATATCCACTGCGTCATTAACAATTTTACGATAATTCTGATATTTGGAATCGTTCCACATTTCCATAAACGGCTTATTTATGTCATACTGAAAAAACTGCACAGATGTGGACATACAGGGCCTTACAAAACCGTCAGAGCCCAAGAAAAAGTCACGCCATGGAACAAAACAGTCTTTATGCAACTTATCGCCCGCAGGGTCCTCCCCTACAATATGAGGCAACTTCATCTGTATTCCTAAATTATTTGCAAGTTCCACCGCTTCATCAAAAACTTCTCTAACTTCGTTTTCCATTCCCCATAGAACTTGATTTTCCATATCCTTTGAAAAAGCGGTTAAATACACAACTTTTACTTCATCAATTCCTATATCAGCCGCGATGCGCACCAAGTCAGGCAAGTCATGCAAATTCTGTTTCATAGCGCAAAAAACAAAATTTATCCACGGATACTTTAATCCACGATCCTTTTTTATACGCTCAATCTCTTTTAAATCTGTAATTATTTGATTAATTTTGGATCCGCGCCTAATTACATCATTTGTTTCAGGTCTAGCTCCATCAAGAGAAACTGCAAAAACATCAACATTATAATCAAATATAGCATTTTTAATTTTTTTTAAATTCATGCCATTAGTACAAAAATATTTTCTAGCAGAATGTTTATTTATAGTTTGCAGCATTTCGTTAAAATGTGGATGAATAGTAGGTTCCCCCCACCCCATAAGAGTAACTTCTTCTATATCATCCATAATCGGTTCCAAACTACGAAATACATCCATATCAAAAACAGTTGGTTTAAAAGTTGCGGCATTTCTTCCACACATTACACAATTAAGGTTACAGGCATTAGTAAGCTCTAAAACAAGTCTTCTTGGATATGATTTTAATATAGTACATCCATTATCTATTTCTTGTAAATTGAGTTCAGAATTTTTACTTTGTCTATCAGTCAACTCTTTTCCACTAAACAACATTTTTGTTTTTGCTCTTAAAATCATAAATCCCCCAAATCTATTTATAAAAATATTTTTTATAAAAATTATGAACCGCTAACATATCACTAGGATATTTATCAAACCATTTCAAATACCCTGCTTGTCCAATCTTAAATCTTTGATTAGTCTCAACATCAAAATCATCAGGCAATGAACATTTATATACTAAAGTAATAAAATGACATCGTACTTTTGCGTTATTTTTTATAATAGGAACAATTTCTAAAGGTTCTTTTTCAAATTTAACACAACAACCGATTTCAGATTTTGAAGTACGAATAATTCTTTCCTCAAAGGTTTCTTTAAGACGTATTATTCCTCCGGGAATATGCCAACCACGACCTTCAAATTCGTCATCTCTCCAAGACAAAAGAATCCTTCCAGTTTTATCCAGAATCAATAAATCAACATTTATCATAGGTGTAATACTAGTGGCAAACAAAAAAACAGATTCTGGAAGTCCTTTCTCAGGATTTATTATTTGTTCATTTAATACAGATATTGCATTTTTAATTTTAGATGTATCAATCATTTAACGTATCCAAATATAAATCAACAATCTCCATTACGGAATGAGACTTATACCCCATTTCATAAGCTTTTTCAGAGACAAGCTTAAAAAGCCCTTTTACTTCACTTGCAGGATGAACTATTATTTCAGATTTTGACTTTATTCTGATTTTTATTTCATTAGCAATATCAATATTTTCTGCCCCATCCATACAAGAAAGATTTACTGTATTATATTTAAATACGTAATTTTCATTTTTACATTCTTTTAGAAGCGTTTCGATGAAAACTGCGATATCCAAAATATATACAAAATTATAAGTATGATAATCTGTAATATGGACTGGTAAATTTCTCTTAAACTGTTCAACAGTTGAAACTAACCAAGTATTATGAGCATTTTTTCCAGTAATACCGGGTACCCGAAGATTAAGACCATTAATATCTTTTGCATCTCTTAGCAAACATTCAGCTGCATATTTTGTTAAACCATAATAGTCTTGATTTATACAATCAGATTCTTCTGTAATTTCATTTTCCCGTACTGTTCCATAAACACTTCTTGTTGAAAAATTAATAAAAGTCTTTATATGCTTTTTCCTAGCAAATGCTATCAGAGATTGCATTGAATCAACATTATTTCTTTTGCATACTTCAAAAGAGTTTCCCTG
>CAMVEQ010000160.1:0-6169 GCA_947166545.1 uncultured Treponema sp.
AGAATATTCATTTAATTCAGCGACTTCATCACTAGCAAATCTTGCAGCATCTCTGTAGCTGATAAATCCATCAAACATACCAGAGCGGTATTCTGTCTGAACTGCAGCATCAAGGTACAATTTTGCAGATGTCTCTGATGCTGATTTTAACATTCTTGTAAATCCGGCTTTTCCACCAAGAGTTCTAATAAATTTAACCTTTTTAAGAATCTTCTGTTTAATTCCCTGATTTATAGCACCAGACAATTTAATATTTGCATTCTTAATGCCCATGTCATCAATCTGATGGATAATAGAAGCAGCTTCTGAATAAGTTGTCAGAGAATAAGGCAATGTCTTTGGAATACCAGCTACCTGCTGAACCTTATCAATAGCTCCAACAATTTCTGCAGCAAATGGAATTTCACTATCATTCAGCTTCTTTTCACTTGCAAACAGGTAAGAACGATATTCTTTTGCCATATCTACATAAGAACCAGAATCAATGAATGTATATACCTGATGAATCTTTTCTTCTGCAGGCAAACCTTTTTCATAAGAATACTGGGCACTTGTATTACGTGTTGTTACTTCAAACTGTTCACGATGAAGCATCTTATAATCAGCACGAACATAATTGTAACTTGCAAGTTTACCGCTTATTTCTGCAGCAATACCCGCATATTCAGCGCCATCTTCCAGAATAGAAATAAAGCTGCTGTCTCCATAAGAAACACCGAATACAGGGAATGCATTACGAGTTTCTGTAATCAATGCCTTACGGTCAGATGCATAGTCCCAACCATAAACATCAGCATAATAACCATTCTGCTTAGTCTTACCATTATTAAAGTTAATGATTGCTCCACTACCCTCTGGAACAAACATAAATCCCTGATCGTCTGTGCCAGCAGCTGCAAAATAAGGAAGAACAGAAATCTGAACGATTGGATACTTTGACTTATAAGAAATCTCAGAGAAAGGAACATCTACTGTAAAATTCTTTCCATCGATTTTGTAAATAACAGAAAGATTGAAAGCTGGAACTTCCTTTGCATTGTTTTCCTTATACATTTCCTTATGACGAAGATAATCATCATAAGTATAGCCAAGTCCTTCAAAGATTGTTTCCATCTGTTCCTTTAAATATGTCTGAATATTTTCGAAAACCAGATAAAGTTTTTCATCTTTAAGTTTTGGATATTTTGCAAGAAGACCTTCAACATCATCAGTAGGCTTCATTTTATTAATGTCATACTCATGATATGCACGATCCATTGCACGCTTTTCGCTGCTAGAAAGCTTTTCTTTATATTCGTTAAGTTCCTCTTCATAAATAGCGAGTGGGAAAATATACTCACGATCCATCTGACCGATTGTATAATCTACACGAATCTCATTTCCATTTTTTGAAACTGTATAGAAGTTTCTTTTAATAGAGTTTGAGTAAACATCATAAATATCATCCGAACCATTAATTGTAGAATACTTAATAAGGAAAGGTGACTTCATGTTGTTTTTTTCTTTTCCCAAAGCAATTGGGTCAGACTCAATATTCTGAGGATTTGAATACCATACATGTCCTGTATTCTTCTGAAGAATAGAAAACTGAGTAGTTGCAGGATCCATTTCAAACTTTAAGTAGTTATTTTCAAGAACATAAGATTCCGGCTGCTTTTCAGCTTCATAACTGTAATATTCAAAATCAAGCTCATGCTGTTTTTCTACATTTACAAGACGAATCATTATATATGTAATAAAACCAGCAATAATGAGGAAAATTCCAAGCCCAATATAATTTTTAAGTGTTGGTTTATGAAATTCAAAAGTCTTTGTTTTCATCGGCTTTGGTCTGCCGATATATCCTTCCGGATACTTTGATTTCTTTACTTTATTTGCCATCTAAATATCCTCCCGTCAATTCAATCTAAACATAATTTCTCTTGCGAGAGAAACAAAATATGCAACACCCTGAGAAATCATACTGAAGAACAGAAGTAAGATGAAAATAAATACCAACATTCCGAATACAGTAATAATAGTAAACAGCAGGGTTTTAGCAAAAGAATACTGATGAATCATCATCATCGCCATAAAGAGAAGGATGATACACCATAACAATGAAATATCATTGAATACAGTGTAGAAAGTACCTTCTTCAACAGTAACGAAATTGCTGAGGATAATTAAAGGCAACTGAATAATGATATATGGAGTAAGCGCATAAGCACTGCCCATGTATACATCACCAAGGTGACCTTTACCATCAAACAAAGTTGTACAGGCCCAGTTACATATACAGAAAATTGCGAGAGGAACAAGTATACTTGCTATTTCCATAATAACATTTACTTTTTCCCAGTTCTTTTCATTAAACATAAAACTTGTAAAATGAAGTTTCCAGATATGTATAAACAGTGTAAAGATAACTAAGAAATTTGCAGCGGCGTACGAACCTCTTTTTGCATGAATTAAATCCCAGTAGCCATCAGCCGGATGAAAAATCACATAAAGAGAGTAACGCAATGTACTGAAGAATCTTTTATAAGTTTCTTTCTGTCTTAGTTTAGCTAATTTATTTGTTATATAACTCATAATGACATCAACTCCCGTCTAAAAGCTCTTATACGTTTGATAATAAATGGAACAAAAATAATCACAAGAAGAACAATAAGACACTTGCCGATATTTTTTTCAATCCATTCCTTTCGGTAATACATAAAGGCCTTTGAATAATACTTCTTTTCTCTCTTGAGTTTGAAGTATTCCATAGCTTCTTTGTATTTATTCTGACGCAAATAAGATTTTCCCAAACCAATATAAGCCAGGTCATAGTTACCATTTATATCAAGAACTTTCTGCCATGTTTCAGCGGAACCATCATAGTCACCGCTTGCATACTGTTCAGTTGCTTTATAAATGAGTTCGCCATATTCTGTTGGTGAGAAAACTGTAATTGAAGCATTCTGAGAATCTAGAACAAACAAATCCTTACCAATGTGTTCAATTGAAGCAGGTGCGCGGAAGTATCCGTCAATATTACCCTTGTTACCAAAAGCAAAAAGAAGGAAACCCTGATTATTATAACCAAAAATACGTCCTCGTGACTCATCAATAACGATATAAACATCATTTTCAAGAACTGTAATATCTGTAAAGTGAGATGGATCTTTAATACCAGCAGCACCATTACCCCACTGAAGATCACCAATCGGAAGATCCGTACCATTCTTAATAAGAATATCACTTCCAAGAGCATTCAATCTGCGGATTGGCTTTGCCTGGTCAGATTTCAAATCCCAAACATCAAAATTCTTTCGGACAGCAAAAATGAATCCTTCATGATCCATATAAGCATTTGAATATTCCGTAGGAACAAAAGATTCCATCTGCTCTCGCTGTGCACGTGTTGCAAACTTTTTCCACATATAATCAGTCCAGTTATAAGTAACTTCACTGGCACCAAAGAATCCGGTAAAGGTTGCATCTTCCTCATATTTAATAAAACCTTTGTTTACGTTCTTTGCAAGAACATAAGCGCGGCCTTTTGAATCTGCTACTACCTTCTGTGGATAGAAGATTTTTCCTTTTTCGTAAGTAGGATCATCAGGTTCACGGAATTCACGAATGAAATTTAAGTCATTATCAAACTGAACAACACGACCATTGTTTGTATCAGCAACGTAGAAGTTTTTATTTTCTTTGTTGATAAACACATCCATTGGAGATGCAAAAGTTTTTACAATAGATTCATCTTCAGAATTAATATGATCAATAACACGGATTAATTCCATTGTTTTTTCTTTTGTATATTCTAATTCAATAATACGGTTATTTTCTGTATCACAAACATAAACCATATTATCTAAACAGAACAAACTTGAAGGATTTCTTAAACCAATTTCCAAATCCAAGTCATTTGCATACAAAATATTTGATACACGATAAACATCTGGAGATTTTTCAATTTCGCCCCAAATATCGTAAATATATGTATCACCCTTGGCAAAAAGTCCTGCACATAATGTGAAAAGACTTGTAATTGTAATTATAATTTTTCGTCTATTCATATCGCTAGTCCTTTAATCCAGATGAAGACATTGTATCCAAAATCTGATTCTGAGAGAAAATAAAGAAGATAATTGGTACAGCCATAGTAAATACAATTACAGCCTGAGCCTGACCAGTTCGGGCAATACCACCTGCCTGAATCTGGCTAAGTGCGTAAGCCATCATCTTTTTACTTTCTGTGTAGATATATGTTGTCTGAGGGTTATTCCACAAAGCAGTAATAGAGAAAATAGAAATTGTAAGCCAAGCTGGTTTAACATTAGGCATTACAAGTTTCCAGAAAATAGTAAATTCTCTTGCACCATCGATTTTTGCGGCTTCAATAAGAGACATTGGGAAACCTTCCATGAACTGCTTCATAAGGAATAGTCCGAGGGAACCTCCGATAGCAGGAAGGATAAGAGCCCAATATGTATCTACCATATGAAGACGACACATAATCATATAGTTTGGAATACCTGTTACATAACCACTAAACATCAAAGCAACTACTGCAACACGGAAGAAAAGATTTCCACCAGGGAAGCGGTATTTTGCAAGTACATAAGCTGCCATTGAGGCAATAATTACATGTCCAACTGTAGCAACAACAGTTACAAACAGAGTATTGTAAATATATCTTGAAAATGGTACCCAAGACTGGCTTAATGTAATAAACAAATCTGTAAAGTTTCGGAAAGTTGGATTCCTAGGAAAGAATGTAGGAGGCTGCTTCAACAACTCATCAAGAGGCTTTAAAGCAAGACTGATATTAAATACCAATGGGAAAACCATAATTACCGAAAATATTGCAAGGAAGATGTATACACCAATATCACCACCAATGGAACGATTTGGCTTTCTTCTATGCTTATAATGGTGAATTACCTGTTCATCTGTAAGATACTTATTCTTTTTCTTCATTTTCAGCCCCTCCTATTAGTGTCCTACTCTGTTCAAGAGAGCCTGAATAATCTTATTACAGATAATCATTGTCAAGAACAAAATTGTTGCAATCGCAGAAGCATAACCCATTTCAAAGCGTGTAAAACCATAGTCAAACAAATGAGTTACAACAGTTCTGGCACAATAGTCTGTAGATGGATATCCGGCAAGGTTCATTGGAACATCGCAAACATTAAATGCAGATGTAATAGACATTACAGCTCCGAACAAAAGCATTGGCTTCATATTTGGCAATGTAATAAACCAAAGTTCCTGCCAGCGGTTCTGTATTCCATCAATATAACCTGCTTCATACTGAGACTTATCAATACCTTTAAGACCAGCTACGAATGAAAGGAAGCCTGTTCCCAGAGACATCCAGAGGATTACAGGAACAATTACTTTCATTGCAATCTGAGGATTTGTAAGGAAGCTGATAGGCTGAGTTGTAATACCAGTCTTCAAAAGCCAGGCATTAACCCATCCATAACGGTCATCACTAAACACAGTCTTAAAAATCATATATGCACCACCAGCAATAGATGGTGTATAGAAGAAAAATACAACGAAGGATCTAATTTTATTTGGAAGCTCGTTGATAAGCCATGCAAACAGGAAGGCCATAATATATCCTACAGGACCTGTAATAATAGCAACAAGGAATGTATTCTTTACTGCTGTCTGGAATACTTCGTCCTGAAGGAAAAGGTTCATATAGTTTCTTGCACCAATGAAATCTGGTTTTTCCAAAATATTAAAGTTTGTAAAACCATAATAGATAGAGTTAATCATTGGGAGAATATTAAATGTTATAAACAATACTGCATAAGGCAAAAGGAAAAGATAACAAATCTTATTTACTTTAGCCTGGCGAACAGTATCAGAAATCTGTAATTTCTTTACTTTGAAATATTTTTTCCACATTTCGCTCATTTTTTACTCCTACTCTGTTGGAAGATTAAATTCCTGACGCTTACGGGTCAACTCTTCATTTACTTTACGAGTATAATCAATAAGTGTTTCGCGAGGATCTTCCTTCGCATTGTAAACTTTACGGATACCGTTAGAAACATGACGAGGTGTGTAATAGCTTCCAGGAACTTCAGGAATTCCGATTGTTTCATCAAGAGAATTTTCAAGAATTTCGATTTGACTTGACTTCCATGAAAGCTGACGAAGAGCTTCAACATTTGCT
>CAMVEQ010000161.1:0-6157 GCA_947166545.1 uncultured Treponema sp.
CATTTCTTATGAAAAACAGCTTGTAACACTTGTAAACATAATTTCATACTGTTATCGTGAAATTAACAGCCATGTAAACACAACTGACAATAAAAAGACAATCAACAATGCAGTATCACTGCTCTTTGCTGAAAAAATGGAAGGCGGTGTACGCAACAACATGCTCGCATACATGCTTTCAAAAGACACAGATGTCATTACAAGAATGTTTACAATGGTTAATGACGTTAAGGATCTTGAATCTAAGTACAAAACAATGCTCCGTAAGGGCATTCTTGATCAGTATCCTGACTACAAGTTCCCTGTTGCAGAAATCAAGCAGGAAGCTCCAAAGGGACTTCTTGCAACAGCAAAGATGATTGAAGCAAAGAAAAAGGAAGCTGAGGAAATTGAAAATGTCATTCTTCCTAAGATTGCAAAAGAAATTGCAGATGCAAAAGAAAAGGGAGACCTTAAGGAAAATGCTGAATACATTTCTGCAAAGGAAGCTCGTGACAGATACAATTCAAACCTCAAGAAGCTTAGAGAACAGCTTGCTCGTGCAGAAACATTTGACCAGACAACTGTAACTTCTGCAATGGTTTCTTTCGGAACAAAGGTAACATTTGTAAACAATGCTACAGGAACAGAAGAAACATTCACAATTCTTGGTCCATTTGAATCTGATGTTGAACACGGCATCATCTCATATCTCTCACCTGTTGGTGCAAAACTTCTTGACCTTAAGGTAAATGAAAGCAAGAAGTTTGATGCAAACGGTAAAAAATATGACATTACAATCAAATCTATTGAAATTGCTAAAATAAACTAAACTTACACAATAAAGTTTATAAGGAGGCTATGCATAAATCTGCATAGCCTTTTTTTTTATATTGCTTTTTTGCATAGGTTATGGTAGATTTGATATAGTTCTATTTACTATTTATTGAGGTGTATTATGGCTTACAAAATTAATTCCGATACTTGTATCAACTGTGGTGCCTGCGAAGGAGAATGTCCAGCAGGAGCAATCAGCGAAGTAAATGATAAGCGTGCAATCAACGCTGACTCATGCGTAAGCTGCGGTGCTTGTGCATCTGCATGTCCAGTTGAAGCTATTGCTGAAGCATAAGTCTTAAAAAGACTATTGTCAGAAATAGTAGCAAACAGGCTTCTGAATGTGTTTTTAACTTTCAGAAGCCTGTTTTTTATAGGAATAACATGAAATCTGCTTGTATACTGATTTTCTTTTCATTACTGTGCATTGGAATAGGAACGGCAGTAGCCTTTCCTCTGCTAAAATGGGCATTATTTTCACCCAAAACATATACAATAGCCGTATTTTCAGCAATAATTTTAAATATTCTTTTTCACTTTATAAAAAAAATCAAACATAAAACAATCCTTCTATCAGCATTATTCGCAATCTTATTAATGCCGTCTCATGCTGTAACACCACGATACCCCGAAATAAAAGAACTTATCTCAAGAAATTTTCTTTATGCTCAATATGAAGAAGAAGTTCAAAACGCAAGGAAAGCTTTAAAAGCAGGAAAAGAACCGCATATCAATTTTTATTCATATACAGCCGTAAAGGGAGACACAATTTTTACACTTTCAGCACGCTGTGCCATTACACAGGAAAGCCTTGCAACCATAAACGGCATAGAAAACAGTTCTGCTGTTCTGGAAGGCCAAAAATTAATTCTTCCAACAGTACCAGGACTTTACATACCTCTACAGCCTACTACACAGATAGAGTTTCTACTTGCAAAAGAATATTCAGTAAAACTTCTTTCGGAAAACTATCCAGTATATGAAATAAATGGAAAAAAATATTATTTTCTTCTAGATACAAGGTTTTCACCAGAAGAAAGAGCTTTCTTTCTCGATTCTGGAATGGGGCTTCCGCTTGAAAAATACGTACTTACATCATCCTTCGGCATGCGAAAAAGCCCTATAAGCGGACTATGGAAGTTTCACAAAGGAATAGACATGGCTGCCCCTGCAGGAACTAAGGTAATGGCTTGTAAAGGCGGAACTGTCCAATATGTAGGAAAAAACGATTATGTCTATGGAAATTATGTAATCATAAAGCATGACGGGGACATAACAAGTAAATATGCACATTTGAGCGACATACAAATTACAACTGGTCAAACAGTAAGCAAGGGAACTGTAATAGGAAAAGTCGGCTCAACAGGACTTGCTACAGGGCCGCACCTACATTTCGAAATTCAATTAAAAGGTGAAGCCGAAAACCCTCAGAAATACTTAAATAACAGATAATTAACATATCTTTAAATTTCTTCAATTTCAAAAAGTTTAACTGGAAATGTATTATATTATGAGGTATAATTGTAAGGAAATGGTTTTTTATTACTTAAAAAGGTGTAAGAAAACGCTTTGCCTGCAGACAGTAATTTATATATTCCTCATGTCTCTTTTTGCACAAACAGCATTTTCAGAATCATTTAGAGTTCACAAAACCATTATGTTGCCAGTAACAAGCGGAGAGGAAAAAAGCTTTGTAAAAGCAGGCCCTAATGATGCTGTTGTAGTGCCACTACCAGAAGATCTGACTTTTGTACAGGGCATTGAAATAATGTTCAAAGTTCCTCAGGAAGTAGCTTACTGGATGGACTCAGTAGCATGGTCTCTCTATGATGAGATTAAGCCAGATCCTACAGAAAAAAAGATAGATTACAAAGGCACTCGCAAAACTATAGGAACATTCGGCAATTCTCTAAGTCTTGTATTGAAAATTCCATTAAAAAAGGAAAATTCTATAAAAAAGGATTCCTATTCAACATACATAGATACAATACCTGATTTTCAGCACAACAAAATATTCTTAAGAATGCAGATGGTCATGAAAGGAACTCCAAGTTCATTATCTGACGCAGAATTTGAAATTTCAGCAAAACCAATCTATATAAACAAAGGCAAGCTTTCAATAACGGTACGTCCGCCAGACAATGTAAGTTCTGCCTTATACAATGTTTTTATAGATGAAACTCCTGTTTCAAAGTTGCAGGACATAATGATTACGCCTGGTATTCATACTATACATGTAATGAGCGATTCCTTTAGAAACGAAAACAAAACCATTACTATTGAACAGGCTAAAAATCACACATTGGACATAAAGCTACGCGATATTACCCCATTGATTCGCATTGCAGCACCAAACAATTCTACTATACAAATAGACGATAAAGTCATTGACTATAAAGGCAAAGATTCCATACCAGTTACGCAGGGAATGCATACAATCCGCATAGCTGTAGGTGGTTATGAAATTGTAAAGACGGTTAACGCTTTAAACGGTCACTCTTACTCAATCAACACAAATCTAGACGCAACCATAACGGAAGAAGAGTAATTTTTTAGTTCAAGAAACCTTATATGTTACCGATACTTTATATACAGGGCGTAGAATTTTATCCCCTCCCACCCATTTACGCCCTGTTGCCTGATGGGCAACCGGCCGAAAGGCCGGTCTTTTTTTATAACATTGACAAATAACTACATTTTTTTTATTATAATTGAATGGAAAAAAAGAAGATATGGCCTTATGTGCTTGTCATGCTCCTGCTTTTTAGTGCAATTCTTTTCGGCGGTCTGTTAGGTGCAGGTCTTGCCGCAACCTTGAACATAAAAAATACAGAAAATTTTAGAGAACTGGAAACTGCCTTACCGTCACGCCTGTTGGACATAAATGGAGAGTTAATTACAGAATTTTCCAGTGATGAAAAACGAGAACTAATTTCACTTGAAAAATTACCACAGCTCATGAAAGATGCGCTTCTTACACGTGAAGACCGCATTTTTTATGAGCATAAAGGTTTTAGTCCTAAAGCAATTATCCGTGCTGTAATTGGAGTTCTTACCCATTCAAAACGTGGTGGAGGTTCAACCCTCACACAGCAGATTGCAGGAACGCTATACTGTGACCGTACCGAAATGTCGGCAGCCCGAAAAATAAAAGAACTATGGTGGGCAATCCAGATGGAACGCCGCTATTCCAAAAACGAAATTCTAGAACTTTATCTGAATAAGATATATTTCGGTGGTGGAACTTATGGTGTTAATGCAGCCAGCAAATACTATTTTGGACATAGTGCGCTATACATTACACCTGCAGAAGCGGCAATTCTTGTAGTTCAGCTGTCAAACCCAGCATACTACAACCCTTTTGAACATACAAACGTAGCAAAAGCCCGTCAAAAAGATGTTCTGGATGCAATGATACAGGAAGGATATCTTACAAAAGAAACAGCAGAAGAAAGTTATGACACATACTGGGCCAATTTTGATTACACGCGAACAGGAACTTCCGTATATGCAATGCGAGAAGATAAAGCTCCTTGGTTTTCAGAATATGCAAGACGTCAACTTCAAGATATGTTCTTTGGAAAGGATGATCTTTACACAGGCGGATTTACAATCAACTCTACTCTCAACCTGTCGCATCAAAAAGCTGCAGAAGAGATTATGAAGGATTACATTGCCTACGCAAACTCAGAGTATAAAAAGGACATAAAAAACCGACAGAGTAATGCATTTAAGAAGTACGTTCCTATGACCTCTTTGCTGAGTCTTATGTTTAACCTTCCAAGTCTGCGTGTAAGCGGTCAGAAAAATGAACTTATTGCAATGAAAGCATACCGTGAAAAAGTAAATCCTGTAATAGATGTTATGTCTCTCATGCTAGGTATGGACACATTAAAAACAGAAGTTGTCAACCGCGGAAATGCCCTTATACAACAGAATACAGAAAAAACAACAATTGAAGGAACAATGGTTGCCATTGAAAATGAAACAGGCTATGTAGATGCATTAGTCGGTGGTTCAAAATACGACCATTCAAATCAGTTTATCAGGGCTGTCCAGTCAAAACTGCAGCCAGGTTCAACCTTTAAGCCACTCTACTACTCTGCAGCAATTGACAGCAGAGAATTTACAATGTCATCTGTAATAAGTGACACCCCGTATGTTTTCCACAATGAAGACGGTACTCCATATATCGTTCAGGACTTCAAGGGTGTATACGAAGGTGATGTTCAGATGTGGTATGCACTTGCCCATTCAATGAACATTCCATCAATCAAAGTATTGGATAAAATTGGATTCCAAGCTGCCATAAATAGAGCGTCAGCTTTGCTTGGACTAAAACAGACAGAATTCCAGGAACGAAACCTTATTCCTGTCTATCCAATCGGACTTGGAGTTTGTTCCGTTCGCCCTATTGAAATGGCAAAAGCTTTTGCAACTTTCGCAAACAATGGAAAGGAAGTTACACCTATAGCAATCCGTAATGTTCTTGACAGAAACGGAAAAGTAAAACTTGATCCTGAACGAGAATTGCGTACAGCCCAGAAAAATATGGGCAACAGCATACAGATAATCAGTCCAGAAACAGCATTTATCATGCAGGAAATGCTTAAAAAGACTGTAGAAACGGGAACATTACGTTATGGTTCCGATTTCGATTCTACTTCGTATACAATAAAAAAGCGTAAAGGACACGGCAATAAATTCTCATTCAAAAACAGTAATGGAGATGCATTCTTAATGCCAGCAGCTGGTAAAACAGGAACAACGCAAAACTGGGCAGATGCCTGGACAGTAGGATTTACACCTTATTACACAGCTGCATTCTGGTTTGGTTTTGACCGCCCGGGACAGTCTCTTGGTCTTTCAATAACAGGTTCAACCCTTGCAGGTGTTGCTTGGGGCGATTTTATGCACGAAGCAAACAAAGGTAAATCTTACAAGCCGTTTACATCTAAAATACCTAATGGTATTGTTCAGATGGATGTATGTTCCGTAAGTGGTGGACTTCTTACTCCAGAATGTGGAAATAATAAGATTACTGCATACTATCTTGTAGGTACAGAACCAACTTCAGTCTGCACAAGACACTCCTATAATACAGGTAGAGTATTGGCATTGGATCGTCTTAAAGTTGAGCGTTATAAAGCAGGGTATAATTTCTACTTTGATGATGACAGACAAACACCACTTGCAGCACCAGATTTGTCATTCCTTAACAGTAACAGACCTGTAGAACAGTATTCAGAAGATGAAATTGAACTTCTTGACGAAATGGAAGAAAATGAACAGAATGAGATGACAGACGAAGACAGTTACGAAGGAAACTGGTTATTACAGT